>NZ_LABX01000001.1 GCF_001043915.1 Methylobacterium aquaticum
CCTAAGCAGGCTTGCGTTGGCAGGCCAACGCTTCGCCCGCTTAGGTTCTTGTTTTGTCGCAGATTTTTATCGCCGAACCGGTAACCACCTCGGCGAAATCTGCTTAGCTTGCCGCCGACTCCGCCTCGGCGTCCCCGGGCGGCTCCGGCAGCGCCATCACCCGGGGCGGATGCCCGGTCGCGTCGAGGAAGCGGATCAGGCCGCCCGGCGCGACCGCCGTGGTGGCGCCGTTGTGGAGCGGGTGAAAATTGACCGGGTCGTGCGCCATCAGCCCGGCATCGAGGATCACCGCGACGGTGCCGTCGCGGTCGTTGATGAGCCCGAACGGCGTCACCGAGCCGGGACGGACGCCGAGCCGCTCGTAGAGCAGCTCGGCCGAGCCGAAGGACAGCCGGCCGGAGGCGCCGAGCGGCTCGTGCAGGCGCTTGAGGTCGATCCGCGCCTCGGCCTCGGCGACGACGAGGAACAGCCGGCCCTTCTTGTCCTTGAGGAACAGGTTCTTCGAGTGTCCGCCCGGCATCCCGGCCTTGAGGTCGCGGGATTCCGCCACCGTGTGCACGGGCACGTGCTCCACGGTGGCGTGGGCGATGCCGAGTTCGTCGAGGAGGGCGAACAGCTCCTGCGGGGTCGCCACGCTCATGCGGCGAGATGCCGGGCGAGCGCCGCCGGGTCGACATTGCCGCCCGACAGGATCACGCCGACGCGCTTCCCCTTCACCGGAACCGCGCCCTCGAAGGCGGCGGCCGCGGCGAGGCAGCCGGTCGGCTCGACCACGAGCTTCATCCGCTCGACGAAGAACCGCATCGCGGCGACGAGCTGCGCATCCGTCACCGTGATGATGCCGGCAACCTCGCGCCGGATGATCGGGAAGGTGTGCTGGCCGAGATGCGTGGTGAGCGCCCCATCGGCGATCGAGACCGGCACCGGGATCCGCACCACCTCGCCCTTGGCGAGCGATTGCTGGCCGTCATTGCCGGCCTGCGGCTCGACGCCCCAGATCGCGATCTCCGGCGACAGCGCCCGGGCCGCGAGGCACGAACCGGCAAGCAGCCCGCCGCCGCCGAGGCAGACGAGCAGCACGTCGAGGGGGCCGACCTCCTCGATCAGCTCCTTCACCGCCGTGCCCTGGCCGGCGATCACATCGGGATGGTCGTAAGGCGGGATCACCGACAGGCCGCGTTCCTCGGCGAGCCGCCGGCTCACCGCCTCGCGGTCCTCCTGGTAGCGATCGTAGGTGACGATCTCGGCGCCGTAGCCGCTTGTCGCCGCGACCTTGATGGCCGGCGCGTCGTGCGGCATCACGATCACGGTCGGGACGCCCTGAAGGGCCCCCGCATAGGCGATCGCCTGGGCATGGTTGCCGGACGAGAAAGCCAGCACCCCGCGTCTGCGCTGCTCGGGCGAGAGCGCCGCGATGGCGTTGCAGGCGCCCCGGAACTTGAAGGCGCCGGCCCGTTGCAGCGGCTCGGCCTTGAAGAACAGGGAGGCGCCCGTCCGTGCATCCGCGGTGCGGGAGGTGAGCACCGGGGTGCGGTGGGCGATGCCGTCGATCCGGCCGGCAGCGGCCTCGACGTCGACGAAAGAGACGCTCATGTCAGCGGTTCTCGAAGTTGGGCTTACGCTTCTCGACGAAGGCCGTCATGCCTTCCTTCTGGTCGTGGGTGGCGAAGAGCCCGTAGAACACCCGGCGCTCGTAGCGGATGCCCTCGGTCAGCGTGGTCTCGAAGGCACGGTCGATGCTCTCCTTGGCGACCATCACGGCGGGCAGCGACATCGACGCGATGGTCTCGGCCGCCTTCATGGCTTCATCCAGGAGGTCGGCGGCGGGGACGACGCGGGCGACGAGGCCGGCGCGCTCGGCTTCCGCCGCGTCCATCATCCGCCCGGTGAGGCAGAGTTCCATCGCCTTGGCCTTGCCGACCGCGCGGGTCAGGCGCTGGGTCCCGCCGGCCCCCGGGATGACGCCGAGCTTGATCTCGGGCTGGCCGAACTTGGCAGTGTCGGCGGCCAGGATGAAATCGCACATCAGCGCCAGCTCGCAGCCGCCGCCGAGCGCATAGCCCGCCACCGCGGCGATGATCGGCTTGCGGCGCCGGCCGACCTTGTCCCACTCGCCGAACGGATCGGCCATGTAGAATTCCGGATGGGTGCGGTCCTGCATCTCGCGGATATCGGCCCCGGCGGCGAACGCCTTCTCGGAGCCGGTGATGACGATGCAGCCGATGCCGTCTTCGCGCTCATAGCCGTCGAGGGCGTGGTTCAATTCGGCGATCAGCGCGTTGCACAGGGCGTTCAGCGCCGCCGGACGGTGCAGGGTGACGAGCGCCACCCGCCCGCGGGTCTCGACCCGGATGTTCTCGTAGTCCACGGCGTTCTCCCGATCGTCTCTCCCGCTTGGCTAGGGGAGGGAAAGGCGAGGTGCAAGCGCCTCACGCGGGTGGCGGCGGGTCGGGCGCCTCCACCACCTCCTGCCTCTGGAGCTGGAGGGCGACGAACCAGCACAGCGACGCCCAGGCGGCGCCGATGCACCAGCCGGCCAGCACGTCGCTCGGCCAATGCACCCCGAGATAGATCCGGCTGATCCCGACGAGGAGCGTGGTGACGACGCCGAGCCCCATCACGAAAGCCTTGACCTTGCGCGAGCGCTCGACCCGGGCAAGCAGGATCGCCAGCGTCAGGTAGGCGATCGCCGACAGCATGGCGTGGCCGCTCGGGAAGCTCGCCGTGAAGGTCTCCATGCCGTGCGGCACCAGATCCGGCCGCGGGCGGCGGAAGAACAGCTTCAGGCCCGTCGACAGCAATTCGCCGCCGCCGATCGCGATCACCACGAACAGGGCGGCGCGCCGCCGCGCGGTGATCGCCAGATAGAGCACCACGCAGGCCGTGACGTAGACGATGCCGAACACGCTGCCGAAGGCGGTGATGTCGCGCATCGTCTCGGGCAGCCAGGACGGGCCGATCGGCTGGGCGAGGTCGCCCGGCACCCGGAGCGCCAGGAGCAGGCGGTCGTCGAAGCCGAACGAGCCCCCCTCGCGCACCTCGTCGGCGAGCTTCAGGAAGCCGAAGCCGAACAGGCTGACGGCGAGCAGCGAGGCGAGCGGCCCGATCTCGTTGAGCCGCAGGCGCAGCCACACCGCCATGGCGTGGCGCCGGAACGGAATCACGACCATCAGGCGCCCCCACACGGAAACCGGCCGCGTGCCTCCCACGGTCCGCCGAGATAGCGCCAGAGCAGGAGCCCGGTGCCGGTGATCGCGCGGGGCATGAAGGCGGCCTCCAGCTCGCGGTGCAGCGCCCGCGCCTCCTCGGGCGCGACCTTGTTCTGCACCGTGACATGCGGCCGGTAGCCCTGCCGGTCCTGCGCCGTCAACCAGGGTGAGAACGTGGCGGCGAGGCGCCCGCGCAGGGCCGACAGGCGTGGGGAATCGAGGGCGTAGGCGACGCCGCGGCCGATGACGCGCAGGCCCGCGACCCTGACCGGGATCGGCGCTTCCACCCGCATCTCGGCGGCCAGCGTCTCGACGATGCCGCGCTCCTCCTCGCCCGGCAGGTGGTGGAACAGCGTGACATGGGCCGGAATCTTGTTGAGGGCCGGCGGGAAGTGGCGGCGGCGCTGGCCGTCGAACTCCGCGAAGGCGGCCTCATCGAGCTCCAGGGTGAGGATCAGGGGGTGGTGCGGCATGTATCCGGCGAAATGGCGCAGGTGGCCTGATTGGCCAGGGCCGGTCGCGCTGTTCAGCTCGGGGACTTCCGGCTACACGCCGCCCATGCGCGACAGCACCGACATGGTCCATCTTGGCCGGGACGGATGGCTTTTCCTCACCGGCGGCACCAACCGGGTGCGGCAGCAATACCGGGCGAGCCTGCCCGTCGCCTGGCGGCTGTGGCGCTGGCGCCGGTTGATCGAGGCCCGCACCGCGACGGCGGCAGCCCTGGGCCTGCGCGCCTTCCACGTCGTGGTGCCGGAGAAGCTGAGCGTCTACGACGACCGGCTGGACGGGCTCGCCCTCGATCCCGCCCTGTCGCCGGCCCGCCGCCTCGGCACGCGCCTCGCCCGCTCGCCCGCCGCCCGGGCCTGGATCGACCTCGTCGGCCCCTTGCGGGCGGCGCGCGACGCCGAGCCGCCGCTCTATCTGCGCACCGACACCCATTGGAGCCAGGAGGGCTGCCGCCTCGCCTATGGCGAGATCATGCGGGCGCTCGGTGCCGTGCCGCCGCCCGACCTCGCCGCGCGGCCTTTCACCGACCATGACGGGGTGCGCGACCTCGGCGCCAAGCTCGATCCGCCCTGGCGCGAGACGATGCGGGTCTACGAGGTCCAGCGCGACGCCGTGCGGGTCTTCGCCAACCCGCTGGTTCTCGGCCACGAGGCGCGGGGGACGGCAGCCGATCTCCATGTCGGCGCCCACGTGGTGTTCCGCAACGAGAGCCCGGCCGCCGATCCCCGGACCTTGATGCTGTTCGGCGATTCCTGCTCGCATTTCCACCCGATCTTCCTGACCGGGCTCCTGGCCGAGAGCTTTCGCGAGCTGCACTTCGTCTGGTCGTCGAATCTCGACTGGGACTACGTCGCGCGGGTGCGCCCGCACCTGCTCTTGGTCGAGGTGGCGGAACGCTTCCTCGCCAGGGTGCCGACCGATCGTTTCGACGTCGAGGCGACGGGAAGGCGGGGCCTCCCGTCCCGGGACGGGGCCGGGATCTGAGCGCCGGCCATTGCGGCGGGGCGGGGCCGCCCCACCTTCGGCCGGACGGTGAGGAGGATGCGATGGGACTTCTGGTCGACGGCGTCTGGCACGACCACTGGTACGACACCAAGGAGACCGGCGGGCGCTTCGTGCGCAAGGACGCGGCCTTCCGCAACTGGGTCACGGCTGATGGCAGCGCAGGCCCGAGCGGAGAGGGCGGCTTTCCGGCTGACGCCGGCCGCTACCACCTCTACGTCTCGCTCGCTTGCCCGTGGGCGCACCGCACCCTGATCGTGCGGGCCCTGAAGGGGCTCGACGATGCGATCTCGGTTTCGGTGGTCGATCCCCATATGGGCCGCGAGGGCTGGGTGTTCGGCGACAGCCCGGGTGCCGGGCCCGACACGGTCAACGGCGCGACCCGGCTCTACGAGGTCTACCTCAAGGCCGACCCGCATTACACCGGCCGGGTCACCGTCCCGGTCCTGTGGGACAAGGTCCGGGGCACGATCGTGTCGAACGAATCGGCCGAGATCATCCGGATGCTGAACGGCGCCTTCGGCGGCCGCGGCCCGGACCTCTACCCGGAGGATCTGGCGCCCGAGATCGACGCCGTCAACGCAAGGGTCTACGACCGGGTCAACAACGGCGTCTACAAGGCCGGCTTCGCGACCAGCCAGGACGCCTACGAGGAGGCGGTGACGGCGCTGTTCGAGGAACTCGACGCCCTCGATGCCCGCCTCGACCGCTCGCGCTACCTGATGGGTGACCGGCTGACCGAGGCCGACATCCGGCTGTTCACCACGCTGGTGCGGTTCGATCCGGTCTATGTCGGTCACTTCAAGTGCAACCTGCGCCGCATCGCCGACTACCCGAACCTCGCGCCCTATCTGCGCGATCTCTACCAGACGCCCGGCATCGCCCCGACGGTGAACCTCACCCACATCAAGCGGCACTATTACGAGAGCCACCCGACGATCAACCCGACCGGGATCGTGCCGGTAGGGCCGGTGCTGGATGACGAGGCGCCGCATGGACGGGCGGAGCGGTTCAGGGCCTGACCGGCAACGAGCCGCGCGGTGACCACCTCACGGGGCCATCTCCGACAGCGGGGTCACGCCGTCGCCGAAAACACATCCGGCAGCGACGGCAGCCGCTGCCGCAACCGCAAGAGCGCGATGGTCTCGATCTCGGCGAGCGCCCGGGCCCGCTCCTCCTCGGGCGGGTTGTCCAGGCGCTCGGCGAGTTGCGCGAGAATCTCGTCCGGCCCCTTGCCCCGCACCGCCATCACGAACGGGAAGCCGTGGCGGGTGCGGTAGCGCTCGTTGAGGTCGAGGAAGCGGGCGCGGCCCTCCCCGTCGAGGGCGTCGAGGCCGGCCGCAGCCTGCTCGGCGCGGGAGTCGGGCGCGAGGTCGGCCGCTGCCACCCGGCCGGCGAGGTCGGGATGGGCGCGGATCAGCGCCAGCTGCCGCTCCGGATCGGCCGCCCGCATCACCGCGACCATCGCGGCATGGAGCCCGTCGGCCGTGTCCTGCATGGCCGAGAATCCGGTGGCGTGGGCGGCCTCGGCCACCCAGGGCGAGTGCTCGAACACGTCGCCGAAACCTTCCACGAACAGCGCGCGGCCCATCCGGCTCGGGGTCAGGCCGGCCGGCGCGTGGGTCCTGGCCCAGTGCCGGGCGATGTCGATGCGCCGTGTCACCCACACATCCGCGTGGGCGGCGACATGGTCGAGGAAGCGGGCGAGCGCCGCGATCCGGCCCGGACGGCCGACGAGGCGGCAATGCAGGCCGATCGACAGCATCCGGGGCGTCTCGGCACCCTCGGCATAGAGCATGTCGAAGGAATCGCGCAGGTAGGCGAAGAATTGGTCGCCCGCATTGAAGCCCTGCGGCGTGGCGAACCGCATGTCGTTGGCATCGAGGGTGTAGGGCACCACCAATTGCGGGGCGCGAGGCCCCTCGACCCAGTAGGGCAGGTCGTCGGCGTAGGAATCGGCCGAGTAGAGGAAGCCGCCCTCCTCCATCACCAACTTCAGAGTGTTCTCCGAGGTCCGGCCCGTGTACCAGCCGAGGGGGCGCTCGCCGGTGACCTCGGTGTGGATCCGGATCGCCTCGTTCATATGGGCCTTCTCCTCCTCGTAGGAGAAGTCGCGGTAGTCGATCCACTTGAGGCCGTGGCAGGCGATCTCCCAGCCGGCCTCGCGCATGGCGGCGACCGCTTCGGGATTGCGCTGGAGGGCGGTGGCGACGCCGTAGACCGTCACCGGCAGGTTGCGGGTGGTGAACAGCCGGTGCAGGCGCCAGAAGCCGACCCGCGACCCGTACTCGTAGATCGATTCCATGCTCATGTGGCGCTGGCCCGGCCAGGCTTGCGCGCCGACGATCTCCGACAGGAACGCCTCCGAGGCCCGGTCGCCGTGGAGCAGGCAGTTCTCGCCACCCTCCTCGTAGTTGATGACGAACTGCACCGCGATGCGGGCCCCGTCCGGCCATTGCGCGTGGGGCGGGGTGCGGCCGTAGCCGACGAGGTCGCGGGGGTAGGGGGAGTCTGTCATGGGCAGGGTCCGGTGAAGGCCGACATGGCTCCTGCGGTGTCGAGGCTGCCGCGGGATCCCCTCTCCCGTGTGGGAGAGGGGGCGGGGTGAGGGTGGAGACGGTCCCGAGGCTCGCTCAAGCCGTCCCGATGCCAGCATCACGCTCAGCGCGCCATACTGAAGCGTGTCACCCTCACCCCTGGCCCCTCTCCCACACGGGAGAGGGGGGAGAGCGCTCTCGTCCGCGGCGGAGCAATGAGGACCGCGTGGAAATCGTGCCGCAACCTTAGCCGTGCGGCAGCGCCGGCGCAAAACCGCGCCGGCTTGTCATCATCCCGCCAAGGCCGCCAGGGCCGGGTCGATCCGGGCGAAATGGTCCGCCCAGGTCGGGGCCCGGTAGCCGGCGAGGCGCCCGGCCATCTCCGCCCGCAAGGGGGAGCCCGGCGCCGCCAGCGCCTCCACCGCCCGCATCCAGCCCAGTCCGTCGAGCGGGTGCAGGAACTCCGCGAAGGCTCCGGCGATCTCGCGATGGACCGGAATGTCGGAGGCGACGACCGGCAGGCCGCTGGCGGCGGCCTCCAGCACCGGCAGGCCGTAGCCCTCGGCGAAGGAGGGCATCAGGAGCGCGGTGGCGCTCCCCATCAGCCGCACCAGCCCGGCGGTCGACAGGCCGGCGGCCTCGGTGACATGGGCGCGCACCGCCGGACAGCGCTCCAGCAGGTCGATCACGTTCTCGCTCTCCCAGCCCCGGCGCCCGACGACGACGAGGCGCGGCGTCGCCTCGCCGTGCCGGGCCGCGAGGTCGCGCCAGGCGGTGAGGAGGCCGATCAGGTTCTTCCTCGGCTCGATCGTGCCGCAGACCAGGAAGAACGGCCGGGCCGCCGCGGGCGAGGGCGCACCATGGAAGGCCGCCTCGATCCCGAGCGGCCCGACGGTCACCGGCGGCACCCGGCGCCCGAGGCCGGCGAGATGGGCCGAGAAGCGCGCCCCCACATCGGCGGAGTTGACCACGATCCCCTGCGCATGGCGGGCCACCGTCTCCATCCGCACCCGGTGCCGCTCGGCCTCGCCGGGGCGGCCATATTCGGGATAGGCGATCGGGATCAGGTCGTGGACGAAGAAGACCGGCCGGACATCCGGCCGGTCGTAGAGCCAGTCGAACCGCGCCGGCTTGTCGAGGCGCAGATGCGAGGTATGGAGATAGAGCGCATTCATCGGCAGATGCTCGGGGCCCGGCGCCCGCAGCACCGTGAGCCAGGCCTGGAGCTGCCGCCGGCGGCGCTCGCGGGCCCCGTCCGGCCGCGCGGCGGACGCATCCGGCGCGGGCACCGGCAGGCCGAGGCGGGCCGCGAGGCCGCGATAGACCGGATCGTCCCCGGCCGTGACCTCCTCGGTCCAGGCCGCGACGGCCGCCGCGACGAGGCCCGTCATTTGGGCCCGGTCGAGCACCTTCGGCCCGAGCGGCGTCGAGACGAGGCCGAAGCGCGTGCCGGGCTGCTCCAGGAGATGCCGGGCATAGGCCAGGTCGACCCGGTCGATCCCGGTCGGGCTCGCATGGCGCAGGCGGGTGACGAGGCGGGTGAGGTCGAGGGCGGCGGGATGGGCGCGCATGACGCTGTCGAGCCTGATGTCGTGAAGGTGGGACGCGGTTGCCCCGTGTCCTACACACAGGCGAGCCGGAAGCCGACTCCGTCCTGTGCGGCAGCGCACAAGACGCGACGCCATCGAGGGATGGTCGCTCTTGCAACGCTGAGCGGTGATGATTTATCGCATTCGTCACCGCTCCGTCGCGTCGCGTTGACACGTGTCGGGCGCGTCGATGAGGATCGTGGGTCGGCGCTGGGTCGACGTTCGGGTGGGACAATGGCGATCGTCGATCTGGATCGGGATGCGGTGAAGAACGGTCTGGCGGATGGGTCCGTCATGCTGATCGACGTGCGCGAGCCCAACGAATTCGAAGCGGGCCACATCCCGGGCTCCGTGTCCTTCCCGCTCTCGGCCTTCGATGTCGAGCGGTTGCAGGCGCTGATCGCCAGTGATGGCCGCCGGCCGGTCCTGTCCTGCGCCGCCGGCGTGCGCTCGGCGCGGGCGCTGCACTACCTTCAGAGCCAGGGCATCCCCCTGGCCGAGCATTATGCCGGCGGCTTCAAGGACTGGGCCAATGCCGGCGAGCCCGTGGACTAGAGCGGGGCCCGATCACGGTGCAATCGGGCAGCGCTCTCGGTTTTTGACTTTGCTGCATTTTTTGCGAACAACCGGTATCCACTTGGTCGGACAATGCTCCAAGCAGACTTCGCCGAAGCGGTCACCGGTTCGGCGGCAGAAATCTGCGATCAAACAAGAACCGAAGCGGGCGCGGCGTTGGCCTGCCAACGCAAGTCTGCTTCGCTGAGCCGCCCCACCCGGCGGGACGGCGGAGATCGTCACGGCCCCGGGAGGGCCGCGCCGCAGCCGGCGCGGTTCCCGTAACGGCCAAGCCCCTCGACGCGGATGCGCTCCGGCCCATCTTCCTGTGCGTCGGACCGGGGCGCATGCAGAGATGAACGGGAGAACGAGTATGCGCAGGCTGAGGCTGGCGGCGGTGATCCCGGCGCTCCTGCTGTTGGCCGGTATCCCGGCGCGGGCCCAGGCCCCCGGCGGCCCGCCCCCGGCGGTCACGGTCGCCAAGCCCGTGGTCAAGGAGGTGGTGGAGCACGACGACTTCACCGGCCGCTTCAACGCGATCGAGTATGTCGAGGTGCGCGCCCGCGTCACCGGCTACCTCCAGAAGATCCATTTCCAGGACGGCGCCGTGGTGAAGAAGGGCGAATTGCTCTTCACCATCGACCGGCGGCCCTACAAGGCGGCCCTCGACCAGGCGACGGCAGCCCTGGCCTCGGCCCAGGCCCGGCTGAACTTCACCCAGACCGACCTGGAGCGCGCCCAGACGCTCAGCCGCTCGGGCAACATCTCCGAGCAGGTGACCGACCAGCGCCGGCAGAACTCGCTCACCGCCCAGGCCGACGTCGACAGCGCCACCGCGGCCCTGCGCCAGGCCCAGCTCAACTACGACTTCACCGAGGTGCGCTCGCCGATCGACGGGCGGATCTCGCAGCGGCTGGTCACCGAGGGCAACATCGTCATCACCGACCAGACGATGCTGACCACGATCGTCTCCCTCGACCCGATCTACTTTTCCTTCACCGTCGACGAGCGCTCGTTCCTGGCCTACCAGGGCACGCTCCGGATCGGCATGGGGGCGACCCAGAACGAGCACACCGTGCCGATTCTGGTGGCGCTCACCGGCGAGGCGAAGCCGACCCGCAAGGGCGTGCTCAACTTCGTCGACAACCGGGTCGACGAGGCGACCGGAACGGTGCTGCTGCGCGCCACCGTCGAGAATCCCGACCGCTTCATCAAGCCGGGCCTGTTCGGCATCGTCAGCATGCCGGCCTCCAAGCCCTATCGCGGGATCCTGATCCCCGACGAGGCGATCGGCGCCAACCAGGACAAGCGCCTCGTCTACGTGGTGGGGCCCGACAACGTGGTCCAGCCCCGCAACATCCGCCCGGGCCCGAAGATCGACGGCTACCGGGTGGTGCGCGACGGGCTGAAGGGCGACGAGACCATCGTGATCGTCGGCCTGACCCGGGTGCGCCCGGGCGCCAAGGTCACCCCCGAGGTCAAGGACTTGCCGCCGGTCCGCGAGTGAACCGGGAGGCGCCGCCCCGCCCGGTCGGCGCACCCGTCAGGATGCCATAGCCCCCGCCTGCGCGGGGGCGCCACGCCCGAGCTTCAAGAAGGGCGCGAGAGGCCCACCGATGCGTTTTGCCCACTTCTTCGTCGACCGGCCGATCTTCGCCTCGGTGACCTCGATCGTCATCCTGATCATCGGCTACGTCTCGTACATCTCGTTGCCCGTCTCGCAATATCCCGAGATCGTGCCGCCGACCGTGGTGGTGCGCGCCTCCTATCCGGGCGCCAATGCCGAGACCGTCGCGGCGACCATCGCGACGCCGATCGAGCAGGAGATCAACGGCGTCGACAACATGCTGTACATGTCGTCGCTGTCGACCAACGACGGCAACATGCAGCTGACCGTCACCTTCGCGCTCGGCACCAACCTCGACATCGCCAACGTGCTGGTCCAGAACCGGCTCTCGGTCGCCCAGCCGCGCCTGCCCGGCGACGTGCGCAACCTCGGCGTCACGGTCCGCAAATCCTCGCCCGACCTGATGATGGTCGTGCACGTGCTGTCGCCCGACGGCACCTTCGACCAGAACTACCTCGCCAACTACATCTACCTGCGCCTGCGCGATCCGCTCCTACGCCTCAACGGGGTCGGCGACATCACGGTGTTCGGCGGCTCGGAATACGCGCTCAGGCTCTGGCTCGACCCGAACAAGCTCGCCTCCTACCAGCTCTCCACCACCGACGTGATCAATGCGTTGCAGGAGCAGAACGTCCAGGTCGCGTCCGGTGCGCTCGGTGCGCCGCCGGCGCCCGCGAGCCAGGCGTTCCAGTTCACGGTGCAGACGCAAGGCCGGTTCCAGGATCCGAGCGAGTTCCGCAAGGTCATCGTCAAGGCGTCCGACGGGCGCCTGGTCCGGATCTCCGACATCGCCCGGGTCGAGCTCGGCCAGAAGGACTACACGACGAAGTCGTTCCTCAACGGCCAGCCGGCGATCGGCATCGGCGTGTTCCAGCGTCCCGGCACCAACGCTCTCGAGGCGGCCGAGCAGGTCCAGGCGCTGATGAAGACGCTGGCCAAGGACTTCCCGCCCGGCCTCGAATTCAAGATCGCCTACAACCCGACCGAGTTCATCGCCGAATCGGTGCACGAGGTCTACAAGACGCTGGCCGAGGCGGTGGTCCTCGTCGTCGTGGTGATCCTGATCTTCCTCCAGAGCTGGCGCACCGCGATCATCCCGATCATCGCGATTCCGGTCTCGTTGATCGGGACCTTCGCGGTGATGGCGCTGCTCGGCTTCTCGCTCAACAACCTGACGCTGTTCGGCCTCGTGCTCGCCATCGGCATCGTGGTCGACGACGCGATCGTCGTGGTGGAGAATGTCGAGCGCAACATGGCCGAGGGGCTCTCGCCCGGCGAGGCGGCCCACAAGACCATGGACGAGGTCGGCGGCGCGGTCGTCGCCATCGCGCTCGTGCTGTCGGCGGTGTTCATCCCGACCGCCTTCATCCCGGGCATCTCGGGCCAGTTCTACCGGCAGTTCGCGCTGACCATCGCGGCCTCGACCATCATCTCGATGTTCAACTCGCTGACGCTGTCGCCAGCGCTCTGCAAGCTCCTGCTCAAGCCGCATTCCGAGCACCACCGGCCGCGCTTCTTCGTGGCGCGGTTCGGGTCCTGGGCGGCCAACACCTTCAACCGCGGCTTCGACGCGACGGCGAACGCCTATGCGGCGACGATCCGCTTCCTCACCGGGCGGCTGGTGCCGCTGCTCGCGATGCTGCTGCTCTATGCCGGGGTGATCTACGGCGTGCTGCACCTCGTTCGCACCACGCCGACCGGCTTCATCCCGCTCCAGGACCAGGGCTACCTGCTGGTGGTGGTGCAATTGCCGCCGGGCTCGTCGCTGGAGCGCACCACCGCGGTGGTGCAGGAGGTGTCGCGCCGCTCCCTCGACATCGACGGCGTCGGCAACACCGTGGTCATCGCCGGCTTCGACGGCGCGACCTTCACCAACACCACCAACGGCGCGGTGATGTTCCTGCCGCTCAAACCGTTCAAGGAGCGCCTGGAGAAGGGCCTGACCGCCGGCAAGATCCTCCAGGCGGTGCTCGCCAAGACCGCGCCGATGCAGGAGGCCCGGATCATCGCGATCCCGCCGCCGCCGGTGCGGGGCCTCGGCAATGCCGGCGGCTTCAAGATGCAGGTGCAGAGCCGCGAGGGCTCGGACATCGCCCGGCTGCTCCAGGTCTCGGGCGACCTCATCGGCGCGGCCAACCGCGACCCGGCGCTGACCCGCGTCTTCACCACCTTCGGCAACGACACGCCGCAGATCTATCTCGACATCGACCGCACGGTGGCGCGGATGCTGAACGTGCCGCTCGCCAACGTCTTCTCGACCCTCCAGGTCAATCTCGGCGGCGCCTACGTCAACGACTTCAACACCTTCGGCCGCGTCTACCAAGTCCGGGCCCAGGCCGACGCCAAGTACCGGATGGAGAAGTCGGACATCGAGCGGCTCAAGGTTCGCTCCTCCACCGGGGCCCTGGTGCCGATGGGGACGCTCGCCAGCATCCGCGACATCTCCGGCCCGCAGATCGTCCAGCGCTTCAACCTGTTCTACTCGATTCCGGTGCAGGGCGATGCGCGGCCGGGCGTGTCCTCGGGCCAATCCCTCGACGCGATGGAAAAGCTCGCCCGCCAGACCCTGCCCGACGGCATGAGCTTCGAGTGGACCGACATCGCGTTCCAGGAAAAGGCGGTCGGCAACACCGCGATCTACGTCTTCGCGCTCGGCGTGCTCCTGGTCTTCCTGGTGCTCGCCGCGCAGTACGAATCCTGGGCGCTGCCGCTCTCGATCCTGCTGGTGGTGCCGACCGGCGTGCTGGCGGCCTTGGCCGGCGTGCAGTTCCGGGCCCAGGACAACAACATCCTGACCCAGATCGGCCTGATCGTGCTGATCGGTCTGGCGGCCAAGAACGCGATCCTGATCGTCGAGTTCGCCCACCAGATCGAGGAGAGCGAGCGCCGCGGTCCGGTCGCCGCCGCCGTCGAGGCATGCCGCTTGCGCCTGCGGCCGATCCTGATGACCGCCTTCGCATTCATCCTCGGCGTGGTGCCGCTCGCCTTTGCCACCGGCCCGGGCGCCGAGATGCGCCAGGCGCTGGGCACGGCCGTGCTGTTCGGCATGCTTGGGGCGACGGTGTTCGGCCTGTTCCTGACCCCGGTCTTCTACGTGGTGATCCGCAGCATCCTGATCCGGATCAACCGCTGGCGTGGGGTCGACGACCACCAGGGCGAGCCGGAGCCGGCGCGGTCGGGCTGACGGGAGACTGACGGAGCAAAGGAACGGGCGCCGGGTTGCCTTCTCGCCGCCCGCGGAAGAGCAACCCCTTCCATTCCTTTCCCCGAACAGCCCTGCGGCTCCGGGGGCAAGACACCAGACCCCCCTGGCGTTTCCGCGGGCTGCCTTTTAACAAGGCAGCCCGTTTCCCTTGGCAACAGTCCCCGCGATGACCGACTCCTCTCCCCGCGCCGGCCGCGTCGACCGGCGCACCGCCGAGACCGACGTCCGCGTCGCGCTCACCCTCGACGGCACCGGCCGGGCCAGCATCGCGACGGGCGTCGGCTTCCTCGACCACATGCTGGAGCTGCTCGCCCGCCACGCCTTGTTCGACCTCGACATCAAGGTGACGGGCGACCTCCATGTCGACCAGCACCACACCACCGAGGATTGCGGGATCGCGCTCGGCCAAGCCTTCGCCCAGGCGCTCGGCGACAAGCGCGGCATCCGCCGCTACGCCGACCTGCACCTGCCTATGGACGAGGCACTGACCCGGGTCGCGGTCGACATTTCCGGCCGGCCGTTCCTGGTGTTCCGCACCCAGTTCGCCCGCGAGAAGATCGGCGTGTTCGACACCGAGCTGGTGCGCGAGTGGTTCCAGGCTTTCGCGATGAATGCCGGGATCACGCTGCACGTCGAGACGCTCTACGGCGACAACCAGCACCACATCGCCGAGAGCTGCTACAAGGGTCTGGCACGTGCCTTGCGCCACGCGGTCGAGGTCGATCCCCGCGAGGGCGGCCGGGTGCCATCGACCAAAGGTTCGCTCTAAACGTCGGTCGCCGGAGCAGTCATCGGTTCGGCGGCGACATGATGCACCAACAAGACCCTGAGCAGGGCTGCACGAGGCAGTCCCGCTTGGAGCCGCAACGACGGACCCCGGGGGGAACCGGATGACCACCTACACCCTGCACGTCCCCGACGAGGTCGATCCCGGCGAGCCGGAGGCCCTGGACCGGGCCACGCTGGTCCCGGACGCCTTCGTGTGGCCGGCCTTCTGGTTCTCGGCCCTGTGGTTCTTCTGGCACCGGCTCTGGCTCGCCGGGCTGATCGTGCTCGCGGCCGAGATCGTGGTCTGGGCCGCCGGCCTGGCCCTGGGGCTGAGCCCGGCGGCCGGTTTCCTGGTCGCCCTGCTTCTGTCCTGGCTCATCGGGCTCGAAGCCTCGTCGCTGCGGCGCTGGACCTATGCCCGCACCGGCCGCCCGATCCGCGACGCGGTGACCGCCTCGGACATCCGGGAGGCCGAGGTGAAAATCGTCGCCCGCTGGCTGCGGGAGGAGGGCGCCCGCCTCGGATCCCCGCCAACCCGGCCGGTGACCCCGGCGAGCCTCCGCGCCGAGAGCCCGGCGCTCGGACTGTTCCCGGAGGCGCAAAGTCCCCGGTGAGCACCTCATCCATCCCTCACGCCGCGACCCGGGAGGATCTCCGTTGAGCGCGGACACCGTCGCCATCATCGATTACGGCTCGGGCAACCTGCACTCGGCCGCCAAAGCCTTCGAGCGCGCCGCCCGCGAGACCGGGACCGACGCCCGCATCGTCGTCACCTCCGATCCGGAGATCGTGGCCGCTTCCGACCGGGTCGTGCTGCCCGGCGTCGGCGCCTATGCCGATTGCCGGCGCGGGTTGGATGCCGTCTCCGGCATGGTCGAGGCGATGACCGAGGCCGCTCATGGCCGCGGCCGGCCGTTCCTCGGCATCTGCGTCGGCATGCAGCTGCTGGCGAGCCGCGGGCTCGAATACGAGATCACCCCCGGCCTCGGCTGGATCCCGGGCGACGTGGCGCCGATCACTCCGGCGGATCCGAGCCTGAAGGTGCCGCATATGGGCTGGAACACCCTGGAGGCACGCCGGCCCCATCCTCTGCTCGACGGCATCCCGACCGGCGGGGACGGCCTGCACGCCTATTTCGTCCACAGCTACGCGCTCAAGCCCGCCGAGCCCGGCGACGTGGTCGCCACCGCCGATTACGGCGGCGCGGTCACCGCCATGGTGGCCCGCGGCACCATCGCCGGCACCCAGTTCCATCCCGAGAAGAGCCAGACCCTCGGGCTCCGGCTGATCGGCAACTTCCTGCGCTGGCGGCCCTGAGGGCTGCCGCCCTTCCCACCCCCTCAAGCCTTGCGGTGACGACGCGTGATCCTGTTTCCGGCCATCGATCTCAAGGAAGGGCGCTGCGTCCGCCTCGTGCAGGGCGACATGGCGCAGGCCATCGTCTTCAGCGACGATCCGGCGGCGCAAGCCGGGACGTTCGAGGAGCAGGGTTTTTCCTGGCTCCACGTGGTCGATCTCGACGGCGCCTTCGCGGGCGCGCCGATGAACGCCGCGGCGGTCGACGCGATCCTCGCCGCGGTGACGATTCCCGTGCAGCTCGGCGGCGGCATCCGCGAGATGCGGACCGTCGAGGGCTGGCTCGCCAAGGGCGTCAGCCGGGTCATTATCGGCACCGCCGCCGTCAAGGACCCGACCTTCGTGCGCGAGGCGGCCCGCCGCTTCCCGGGCAAGATCGCCGTCGGCATCGACGCCAAGGACGGTCGCGTCGCGGTCGAGGGCTGGGCCAAGACCTCGACGGTGACGGCGGAGGAGCTGGGCCGCCGCTTCGAGGATGCCGGCGTCGCCGCGATCATCTACACCGACATCGCCCGCGACGGCATCCTCAAGGGCCTCAACATCCCGATGACCCTGAGCCTCGCCCAGGCGGTGAAGATCCCGGTCATCGCCTCCGGGGGGCTGGCCTCGATCGAGGACGTGCACCGCATCCTGGAGCCCGATTGCGCAGGTCTCGCCGGCGCCATCACGGGCCGCGCGCTCTATGACGGCCGGATCGATCCGAAGGAGGCGCTCGCCGCCATCGCGCGGGCGAAGGCCGCGCAAGGCAAGAGCGCGCAAGGCAAGAGCGCACACGGCAAGAGCCAGCCGATGGCGTGAGGGGGAGGGGCCGGCCTCGTGAGCGACGCCCCCACGCGACGAGGCCCTGGACCGCGCCCGTCGCCCGCCCCTCGACGCCTCACGGGAGACGGGCCTGCCGCTGCGGACCTGTCCCGAGACAGATCCCTCTCCGCGCGACGCGACGCCGGCGCGCGTTTGCCCCCCTCGACTCGAACTCGTGAAACGGCGCCCGTGCTCAAGACCCGCATCATTCCCTGCCTCGACGTCAAGGACGGCCGCGTCGTCAAGGGCGTGCAATTCCTCGAACTGCGCGACGCCGGCGACCCGGTCGAGGCCGCCAAGGCGTATGACCGCGCCGGGGCCGACGAGCTGTGCTTCCTCGACATCACGGCGAGCCACGAGGACCGGGGCATCCTGCTCGATGCGGTGAGCCGCACGGCGGAAGCCTGCTTCATGCCGCTCACCGTCGGCGGCGGGGTGCGCAAGGTCGAGGACATCCGCACCCTGCTGCTGGCCGGGGCCGACAAGGTCTCGATCAACACCGCGGCGGTGAACGACCCGGACCTGGTGGCCCGGGCGGCGGAGAAGTTCGGCGCGCAATGCATCGTCGTGGCGATCGACGCCAAGCGCGTGTCGGGCGAGGGCGAGCCCGCCCGCTGGGAGATCTTCACCCATGGCGGCCGCAAGCCCACCGGCATCGACGCGATCGACTTCGCCCGCCTCGTGGCCGCCAAGGGGGCGGGCGAATTGCTCGTCACCTCGATGGACCGGGACGGGATGCGCTCGGGCTACGACATCGGCCTGACCCGGGCGATCAGCGACGCGGTCGCCGTGCCGGTGATCGCGTCCGGCGGCGTCGGGGGGCTCGACGACCTCGTGGCGGGCGTGCGCGACGGCGGGGCGAGCGCGGTGCTCGCCGCCTCGATCTTCCATTTCGGCCAGCACACCGTGGCGGAGGCCAAGGCCCACATGGCGGCGGCGGGGTTGGCGATGCGGCTCGATCCGACGCCCTGACCCTCGGCAATCCGCGCGGGACACGGTGGTGTAATCCGCTTGACCACCCGACACGGCCGGCCCCAGGGTTGACCCGAGACACCAATGGCAGCCGCATGACCGCCTTCACCCTCGCTGACCTCGACCGCATCGTCCGCGAGCGCGCCGCAGCCTCTCCGGAGGAGTCCTACACCGCCAAGCTCGTCGCGGGCGGCCCGGCCCGGCCGGCCAAGAAGCTCGGCGAGGAGGCGGTCGAGGCCGCGATCGCGGCGGTGCAGGGCGACCGGGACGGGCTGACGGCGGAGGCCGCGGACGTGCTCTACCACCTGCTGGTGGTCCTTCGGGCCGCCGAGGTGCCGCTGGACGCGGTGATGGCGGAGCTGGAGCGGCGCACGGCCCAGAGCGGCATCGCCGAGAAGGCCGCGAGGAGGCCGGCATGACCGAGAGGCTCGCATGACCGACGCCCGCATGATCGAACCCCGCATGACCGTTGGCGGCCTGAGCGGAACCGGCCCGGCTCCGACCCTCGGCGCGGCGCAGCTCGCCGCGAGCCTCGACGAGGCGACCGATCACCTCTCGCCCTACCGGGTCTTCGCCCGCGAGGAATGGGCGCACTTACGCGCCGACACGCCGCTCACCCTCACGGCCGACGACGTGATGCGGCTGCAATCGCTCAACGACCCGATCTCGCTCGAAGAGGTCATCGCCATCTACCTGCCGCTGTCGCGGCTGCTCTCGCTCTACGTCGCGGCGACCCAAGGATTGTTCAAGGCGACCCAGCGCTTCCTCCTCGCCGAGCGCGAGGTGAAGGTGCCCTACATCATCGGGGTCGCCGGCTCGGTCGCGGTCGGCAAGTCGACCACCGCCCGGGTGCTGAAGGCACTGCTCGCCCGCTGGCCCAACACCCCGAAGGTCGACCTCGTGACCACCGACGGGTTCCTGTTACCCAATGCGGAGCTGAACCGCCTCGGCCTGATGGAGCGGAAGGGCTTTCCCGAGAGCTACGACACCCCGACCCTGCTGCGCTTCCTCGCCGACATCAAGGCGGGCAAGCGCCACGTCGCCGCACCGCTCTATTCCCACCTCGTCTACGACGTGGTGCCGGGCGAGACCACGGTGGTCGACCGGCCCGACATCCTGATCGTCGAGGGGCTGAACGTGCTCCAGCCCGCCCGCCTGCCGCGGGACGGCACGGCGATCCCGTTCGTCTCGGACTTCTTCGACTTCTCGGTCTATCTCGACGCCCACGAGGAAGACCTGCACCGCTGGTACGTCAACCGCTTCCTGCGCCTGCGCCACACCGCCTTCCGCGATCCCCTGTCGTATTTCCGCAAATATGCGGAGATCAGCGAGGAGGAGGCCCTGGTCATCGCTGACGGCCTGTGGAACCGCATCAACCTCCTGAACCTGCGCGACAACATCGTGCCGACGCGCCAGCGCGCCAGCCTGATCCTCGCCAAGGGCGCGAGCCACCGCATCGAGAGCGTGGCGCTGCGGCGGTTGTAGGAGGCGGCAGGTTTTCCGTTTTTGGCCCTGAAGAGAGGGCTCTCCCGGGAAAGGCCAGGCAGGACATCCGCTTTCCCCGCGGGGCAGGGCTGTCCGGGGACGATCCCTTTCAAAAGCAAAGCGCAGGATCCCCGTCTCCCGAGTGGCAGAGGGGAGCCGCGCCACGTTGGCCCCGGACAGCCCTGCCGCGGGCCGGGAGAATGCGCCCTGCACCGTTCTTTTCCGGGACCATCATACGACCCGCAACGATGGGCTCACCCTGACCATCCGGTTGAAGCCGATCACCTGCCCTCGGAGAGCGGATAGGCGGCCTCCACCACATACGGCCCACCGCCGACCGAGTCCCGCGCCGAGTAGAGCGCCACCCGCTCCGCCGTGAACGACACCCGCGAAAAGACCGGCTGCACCGCCAGGTACGCCGCCACCCCCTCCGGGCGGGCACTACGGTTGAGCCGGGCCAGCGTCACGTGGGGCGTGAAGCGGCGGGTATCGGGAGCGACGCCGAGCCCGCGCAGGATGCGCTCCTGCTCGGCCTGCAACTCGGCGAGGGTGGGGTCTGGCACGACGCGGGCAAACAGCGCGTGCGGCTTCTCGCCGCCGAAGACCGCCAGCGCGTCGAGGACCAGGGTCAGGGGCGGGCAGGGCCGGATCTCGGCCAGAGCCTCGGTGATCTCGTCGGCGAGCCCGCCCTCGACATCGCCGATGAAGCGCAAGGTCACGTGGTAATCGGCGGGCTCGACCCAGCGGGCGCCCGGCAGCCCGCCCCGGAAGGCACGGAGCGCCAGGCCGGTCTCCGGCGGGACCTCGATCCCGGTGAACAGGCGCGGCATGCGGCTCAAGCGCCCTTGCGCAGGCGGGCCAGGAAGGTCTCGACGCTCGGCAGGATGCCGGCGACGATCCTGGCGACCCCGTCCTTGGTCGGGTGCAGGCCGTCCGGGAGCGTGAGGCTGCGGTCGCCCGCGACGCCGTCGAGGAAGAACGGGTAGAGGACGAGGCCGTCGCGCTCGGCGAGACGCGGATAGAGCGCGTCGAAGCGCCGGCCGTAATCGGGCCCGAGATTCGGCGCCGCCCGCATCCCGGCGAGCATCACCGGGATGCCGCGGGCCTTGAGCCGGGCGATGATCCCGCCGAGAGCCTTCTCGGTCACCGCCGGGTCGGTGCCGCGCAGCATGTCGTTGGCGCCGAGTTCGAGGATGACCCCGTCGGTCCCGTCCGGCACCGACCAGTCGACCCGGTCGAGCCCGCCGGTCGCGGTGTCGCCGGAGACGCCCGCATTGGCGATCGTCACGGCATGGCCGCGCGCCCTCAACGCCGCTTCGAGCTGGACCGGAAAGGCGGCCGCCGCCGGCAGGCCGTAGCCCGCCGTCAGGCTGTCGCCGAGGGCGACGAGGGTCAGGGGCCGTGCCTGTCCGGCGCCCTGAACCGGGTCCTGCGCATGGAGCGGCGTCACGAGCGTCATCAGCAGCGAAACGATCAGAAATGCGAGTGCCGCGCGGCGGCCATCATGGCGAACCATCCATGCGCGGCCCATATCGGGCGGGCGGGCCGCCTGTTCTGCGTAGGTCCGTCCCAACACTCACCTCCGGCGGCGACCCTCCATGGTCGCCGTGCTACAGATCGGCTTTCCCCGCATGACCGACAAGGCCACCGGACCGGCGATCGCGCTCGAGAGCGTCGATCTCAGCCTCGGCCGCGGCGCTGCCCGGGTCCATATCCTCAAGGGCATCTCACTGACAGTCTCGCCCGGGGAGGCGGTCGGCCTCGTCGGCCCGTCGGGCTCGGGCAAGTCGACCCTGCTGATGACCATGGCGGGGCTGGAGCGGCCGGATTCGGGCCGGGTGGTGGTCGAGGGCACCGATCTCGCCGGGCTCGACGAGGACGCCCTGGCGCGGTTCCGCGGCCGGCGCATCGGCATCGTGTTCCAGTCCTTCCACCTCGTGCCGACCATGACGGCGCTCGAGAACGTCGCCCTGCCGCTCGAACTCGCCGATGCGCCGGACGCGCATGTCCGGGCGGCGCGGGAGCTGGAGGCGGTCGGCCTTCGGGATCGTCTGCACCATTACCCGGCCCAGCTCTCCGGCGGCGAGCAGCAGCGCGTCGCCATCGCCCGGGCGGTGGCGCCGGAGCCGGCGATCCTCGTCGCCGACGAGCCGACCGGCAACCTCGACGAGGCGACCGGCGCGCAGATCGTCGACCTGCTCTTCTCCCTCAAGCGCGATCGCGGCGCCACCCTGGTGCTGGTCACCCACGATCCCGGCCTCGCCCGCCTGTGCGACCGCACGGTGCGGCTGCGCTCGGGGCTGATCGACACCGCGGTGAGCGCGTAGGATCCATGCACGGCACCTTCCCCACCCTTCCCGGCGGGACGCCCGGCCGGCCGTCGCGCCTGCCGCTGACCCTGCGTCTCGCCTTGCGCGAATTGCGCGGCGGCCTGCGCGGCTTCACGGTGCTGCTCGCCTGCATCGCCATCGGGGTCGCCACGATCGCGGGCGTCGCCTCCCTGTCGCGCTCGCTCTCGGATGGGCTTGCCCGCGAGGGGCGAAAAATCCTCGGCGGCGACGTCACCTTCGGGCTGATCCACCGCGAGGCGAGCCCGCAGGAAAAAGCCTTCCTGGACGCGCGCGGCCGCGTCTCGGTGGCGGGCTTCACCCGCGCCATGGCCTCGGCCGGGGACAAGGGGGCGGCGCTCGTCGAGCTGAAGGCGGTCGGCCCCGATTATCCGGCCGTCGGCGCGCTGACGACCGAGCCCCAGATGCCGCCCGCCGACATCTTCGCCCTCCGCGACGGCGCCTACGGCGCCGCCGCCGATCCGGCGCTCCTCGCCCGTCTCGACCTCAAGCCCGGCGATCGCCTCACGGTCGGCAGCGCCGAGATCCAGCTCCGCACCGTGCTCGTCGCCGAGCCGGACAAGATCGCCGGCGGCATCGGCTTCGGGCCCCGCCTGATGGTGTCGCTCGACGCGCTCAAAGCCTCGGGCCTGGTCCAGCCCGGCAGCCTCAACCGCTTCGTCTACCGGGTGATGCTGCCTGACGGAGACGACGCGGCGGTCGAGACGCTGATGCGCGAGGCGCGCGCCGCCCTGCCGGAGGCCGGCTGGGAGATCCGCTCGCGGCTCAATGCCGATCCGCGCTTTGCCCGCAGCATCGAGCGCTTCACCCAGTTCCTGACCCTCGTCGGCCTCACGGCGCTCCTCGTCGGCGGGGTCGGCGTCGCCAATGCGGTGCGGGCCTTCGTCGAGCGCAAGCGCGCCTCGATCGCCACCCTCAAGAGCCTCGGCGCCCCGGGGAGCCAGGTGGTCGGCATCTACCTGACGCAGGTGATGCTGATCGCCGGGATCGGCATCCTCGCCGGCCTCGCGATCGGCGCGGTCCTGCCCTTCGCGCTCGATGCGGCGTTCGGGGCGCTGCTGCCGCTGCCGCTCAACCCGACGCTCGCGCCGGGCGAACTCGTGGTGGCTGCCCTCTACGGCGCCCTGACGGCCCTCGCCTTCGCGATCGGGCCGCTCGGCCGCGCCCATGACGTCGCGGTGTCGGGCCTGTTCCGCGACACGGTCGATCCCGACCGGCGCTGGCCACGGCCGCTTTATCTCGGCATCCTCGGCCTCGCGCTCGCCGGTCTCGTCGGGCTGGCGCTCGCCACAGCCTATGATCGCAGCGTGGCCGTGATCTTCATCGCGGCGGCGGGCCTCGCCTTCGGGCTGCTGCGCCTCGTCGCCCTCGGGCTGATGGCGCTCGCCCGCCGCCTGCCCCGGCCGGGCAGGGCCGCGCCGCGGCTGGCACTCGCCAACCTGCACCGGCCCGGCGCGCTCACGCCCTCGATCGTGCTCTCGCTCGGTCTGGGCATCACGCTCCTGGTGGCCCTGAGCGTGATCGACGCCAACATTACCCGGACGCTGACCCGCTCGCTGCCCGCCAAGGCGCCGAGCCTGTTCTTCCTCGACATCCCGAGCCGCGACTCGGTGGCCTTCGACCAGTTCCTCGGCCGCGCCGCGCCGCGGGCCAAGATCGAGCGGGTGCCGATGATGCGCGGGCGGATCACCGCCCTGAACGGCGTCCCGGCCGGCCAGATCAAGGCCGGCGAGGACGCCGCCTGGGTGCTTGATGGCGACCGCGGCATCACCTACGCCGAGGATCTGCCCGACGGCTCGACGGTCACCTCCGGTCGGTGGTGGAAGGGCGAGGAGGCGGGAAAGCCGCTGGTCTCCTTCGACGACCAGCTCGCCCGCAGCCTCAACCTCAAGGTCGGCGACGCGGTCACCGTGAACGTGCTCGGGCGCAGCCTGACCGTCACCATCGCCAACCTGCGCCATGTCGAATGGCGCAACCTCGGCATCAACTTCGTGATGGTGTTCTCGCCCGGCACCTTCCGGGGCGCGCCGCACAGCGATCTCGCCACCCTGACCCTGCCGGAGGGGCCGGACCCCGCCCTCGAGGCCGGGATCCTGCGCGACGCCGCCAGGGAGTTCCCCTCGGTGAGTTCGGTGCGGGTGAAGGACGCGCTCGACGCGGTCAACGACCTCGTGGCGAAGCTCGTCTTCGCGATCCGCGGCGCCAGCGCGGTGGCGGTGGCGACCAGCCTGTTCGTGCTGGCCGGTGCGCTCGCCGCCGGCCACCGGGCCCGGCTCTACGATGCGGTGGTGCTCAAGACCCTCGGTGCGACACGGGCGCGGCTCCTTGCCGCCTACACGATGGAGTATGGGGCGCTCGGCCTCGCCACCGCGATCTTCGGCCTCGCCGCCGGCACGCTGGCGGGCTGGGTGATCCTCGCCAAGGTGATGCAGGTCGACTTCGCCCTCGACCTCTCGGGGGCTGTGCTGGCGGCTCTGCTCGCGGTCGTCGTGGCGGTGGGCCTGGGGCTCGCCGGCACCTGGCGCATCCTCAGCCAGAAGCCGGCGCAGTACCTACGAAATCTGTAGGGATGTTAATCCGTCGCTCATCCTGCGGCGGATTGACCTTGGTGTTTGCCGGAATCCCATGCGGGTCGGCGGCGAGCCCGCCCTTGTGCGCGCTCGCCGCGCTCCACATATTCCGGTCAAGGCGGAGGGGTCCGAAAGGGCAGGGCCGCCGATCCGACGCGCAAGCGTCCGAGGGTCGCGTAGGAACCTCGCACCAGGAACATCCACGCTAGAGAGTTTCCGAAGGAATCTCCCATGGCATTCGAGAACAGCCCGTTCCGGCAGGGCAACGCGAACGGCTACGGGGGCCCAGTGGGCTACGCCCCGAGCCAGGTGCAGGTCGACCAGGGCCTGCGCGCGTTCATGCTCGGCGTCTACAACAACATGATCATCGGCCTCGGGATCTCCGGGCTGGTGGCGGTCGGCATCAACAAGCTCGCGGTGGCGACCTCGTCGGCGGACGCGGTGGCGCGGATCGGCTCGATCCCGCTGACCAGCTTCGGCCGCACGCTCTACGCCACGCCGCTGATGTGGGTGATCGCGCTCGCGCCGCTCGCCTTCATCTTCCTCTTCTCGTTCCGGATGGACCGGATGTCGGCCGCCACGGCCCGCACCACGTTCTTCGCCTTCGCGGCGGTGATGGGTGCGTCGCTGTCGACGCTGCTGCTCCGCTATACCGGCGCGAGCGTGGTCCAGGTGTTCTTCATCACGTCGGCGGCCTTCGGTGGCCTGAGCCTCTACGGCTACACCACGACCCGGAGCCTGTCGGGCATCGGCTCGTTCCTGGTGATGGGCCTGATCGGCCTCATGATCGCCAGCTTGGTGAACATCTTCCTGGCCTCGAGCGCCCTGCAATTCGCCATCTCGGTCATCGGCGTGCTGATCTTCGCCGGCCTGACCGCGTATGACACGCAGAAGCTCAAGGAGATGTACCTCTACGGCAACTTCGACGGCGAGACCGCCGCCAAGGTGTCGGTGTTCGGTGCCCTGACGCTGTACCTGGACTTCATCAACATGTTCCAGTTCCTGCTGTCGCTGATGGGCAACCGGAACAACTAATACCAACGGTCGTTGAAAACGACCTTTGGTGCCGTTCTTGAATTTTCGCCAAGCCTCTGGCTTGGCATCGAAAATTCGAGATTGGATCAGCGGCCGGATGCGTCAGCATCTTCGGCCGTCGGTATAAGTCACCGTCTCGGGGTGGTGCGCCACCCCGGACCGCCCGACGAGAAGCCCTGGCCCCTGGCCGGGGCTTTTTCGTCTGCGGCGATCCCGTTGACGGCTCGGATTTCCTGACTTAAGTCAGAAATATGCCGATCGATGCCCTTCGCCGTATCCGCCGCTTCAACCGGGCCGTCACGGCCGAGGTCGGGGCCCTCGACACCTCCTTCCTCGGTCGCGGCCGCCCGCTCGGCGCTGCCCGGGTGCTCAACGCCATCGGGCATGGGCGCGGGGAGGTGGGCAGCATCCGTGATTATCTCGGGCTGGATTCCGGCCTGCTGAGCCGGCTCCTGCGCGGCTTGGAGGAAGAGGGGCTGGTGGTCACGCTGCCCCATCCGGCCGATGCCCGCCGCCGGGTCGCGGCCCTGACCGAAGCCGGCCGGCAGGAATTCGCCGCCTACGAGGCCCTGTCGAACGACCGGGCGGCGGCGCTGCTGGCCCGCTGCCCCAAGGGCGACGAGCTGTTGCGCGCCATGGATCTCGTCGCCACGGCCCTCGGCCGCGAGCGGATCACGGTCGAGGAGACCGACCCGCGCTCCGAGGCGGCGCTGCACTGCCTGACGGCGTATTACGCCGAACTGGGACGGCGCCTCGCGACCGGCTTCGACGTGTCCCTCTCCCGCGATCCCGAGGCGGCCGACATGATGCGCCCACGTGGCGCCTTCCTGGTCGCCCTGTCGGACGGGCTGCCGATCGGCTGCGTCGGCCTGAAGGGCAAGGGACTGGAGGTGGCGGAGATCAAGCGGCTCTGGGTCTGTCCCTCCGCCCGCGGTCTCGGCCTCGCCCGCCGGCTGATGGAGAGGGCGGAGGCAGCGGCGCGGGATCTCGGCATCACGACCCTGCGCCTCGATACCAACAGCGCGCTTCCCGAGGCGCTGCACCTCTACCGCCGCACCGGCTGGGTCGAGATCGCGCGCTTCAACGACGATCCCTATCCCGACCACTTCTTCGAGAAGCGGCTATGAGACCAACGGCCGAAGATGCTGACGCATCGATTCGATCTCGGGCAGGCCCGAGATCGACGCGGCCGTTGACTCCATCTCGAGTTTTCGATGCCAAGCACAGATGTCCGGGACCTTGGGCTTGGCGACAATTCGAGAACGGCACCAAAGGCCGATTCCAACGACCGTTGGTATGGGGCCGATCCCTCACCCCCGCGCCCCGCGCAGGATCAGGCGGCTGCCCCGCACCTCGTAGGAGTTCAGCCGCTCGAGAAAACTCATCCCGAGGAGGTTCACGCTCAAGGCGCCCGGCCGGGTGACGAGAGCGGCGACGCGGGATTCGGTGATCGGCCCGACCGTCACCGTGTCGAGCACCACCGGCGCCGCGGCGGTGCGGCCGTTGGCGGTCTGCACCTGGACCCGATAGGCGCCAGGGCCCGGATGGAGGCCGAGATGGGCCGCGCTCTCGGCCGTCAGGACGACCGCGCTCGCGCCGGTATCGAAGGCGAAGGATTGGACCCGGCCGTTGACCTTGGCCTGCACCGTGAAGCCGCCGTCGATGCGCCGGGCGATCACCACCTCGTCGCCGCGCCCGGGGACCGGCTCGCCCGGATTCATCTCGCCCAAGGCCCGGAAGGCCATGTCCCGCGCCTCGTCGCGATAGGCGTAGAGGCCGGCCGCGCCGACGCCGATCGCGCACCAGAGCAGGAGCGCGACGAAGCCCTCGCCGAAGCCCGACCGGAACCGATGGCCGACGCCGTTCAGCACCAGTAGGGCGGCCCCGCCGGCGGCGGCGAGCCCGGCCGCCTCGTCGGGGCGCAGGCCCGCCACCGCGCGCCCCCCCACCAGGTTGAGCGCGTAGGCGCAGGCGATGAGCAGGAGCCCGATGCCGACGGCGCCCGGCATCGGCTCAGGCGACCCGCGCCGGGGCCGGCGCAGGCTCCGGCTCGGGATGGGCGGCGGCCAGCCGCGCCGGCAGGCTTGCCATGATGCGCAGGCGCTCCGGCTCGGACAGGGCGCCCCAGGCGGCGATCTCGTCGCCGGTGCGGCCGCAGCCGTCGCAGAGGCGGGTGACGGGGTTGAGGATGCAGAGGCGGATGCAGGGGCTGGAAGCGGGCATCAGGCAGGAATTGCGATCACGAGGGCGAGGAGGGCGGCGATCTCGGCCAGTTGCTGGCTCGCCCCGATGACGTCGCCGGTCTGGCCGCCGACGAGGCGCTTGGCCATCCGGCTGAGCGTCCAGGCGGCCAGGAGGGCGAGGAACGCGGCCAGGCACAGCCCCAGCCCGGGCAGACCGAGGACAAAGGCACCGAGCAGGACGGCGAGGCAGAGCGCCCAGGCGGTGGCGTGGGTTGTCCCGGTCGGCCGGCCGACCGCGTGGGCGGCGCCGTCCGGGCGGGCGGGGGGCAGGCGGCAGAGCGGCCACAGGGCGGCGGTGCGCGAGAGCGCCGCCGCCGCCAGGAAGGCCACGGCGACGCGCCAGCCGATCCGGTCGGCCAGCGTCGCCAGTGCCCCGATGCGCAGGGCGTAGGACAGGACCAGGGCGGCGGCCCCGTAGGCGCCGATGCGGCTGTCGCGCATGATCTCGAGGCGCCGGGCCATCGTCGCGCCGCCGCCGAACCCGTCCGCCACGTCGGCCAGGCCGTCCTCGTGCAGGGCGCCTGTGACCAGGGTGGTGAAGGCGAGCGCCAGGGTGGCGGCGAGGAACGGCCCGAGGCCGAGGGCGAGGGAGGCCGCCAGTGCGACGGCGCCGGCCGCGCCGATCACCAGGCCGGCGAGGGGCAGCATCCGGGGCACGGTGCGGAAATCGGGCGCGGCGTGAATGGCGGTCTCGCCCGGCACGGCCGGGACCGGCAGGCGGCTGTAGAAGCGCAGGCAGACGGCGAGATCGCGCAACGGCGGCCACGGGCCCGAGGCGGGAGGCGGAGGCTCGACCGCGTCGTCGGCTCTCGCATCGTTCGCTGTTGCCTGATCGGTCCTTGCCTCCTCGGTCATTGCGCCCGCGGCCCGATCATCTCCTCGGGCGGGCCCGGCGCTGCTCTCCGTCGCCATCACTCACCGCATCCCGACGCCATCGACCCGCGCGGAGTCGCGCCCGCCGGCCATTTTGCTGTATCTGCACGCCTCACGAAAGCCCCACCTTCCGGGTTGCGCCCGCAGGATACCGATCATGGCCGAGACCCCCACCGACGCCGCCCCGTTCGACGACATCCGCCGCCTGATCGCCACCATGCCGGGGCCGGACGAGGCCGCCGCCGCCGAGGTCTCGGCCCGCGACTCGCTGCTCACCAAGCCCGCCGGCAGCCTCGGGCGGCTCGAATTCCTCGCCGCCTGGATGGCGGCCTGGCAGGGCAAGGCACCGCCGAGCCTCGACCGGCCGCTGGTCTGCGTCTTCGCCGGCAGCCACGGCGTCGCGGCACAGGGCGTCTCGGCCTATCCCTCCGCCGTCAACCGCCAGATGCTCGACAACTTCGCCGCCGGCGGCGCGGCGATCAACCAGATCTGCGCCGCCTACGGGCTCGGCTTCAAGGTGTTCGATCTCGCCATCGACATGCCGACCGGCGACATCACCACCGGGCCGGCGATGACCGAGAAAGCCTGCGTCGCCACCATGGCGTTCGGCATGGAGGCGGTGGCGGCGGGCACCGACGGGCTCGCCGTCGGCGAGATGGGAATCGGCAACACCACGGTGGCCGCCGCGATCTATGCCGCGCTCTATGGCGGCGAGCCGGCGTCGTGGGTCGGCCGCGGCACCGGCGTGGACGAGACGGGCTTTGCCCGCAAGGTTGCGGCGGTGGAGGCGGCCCTCGCGCATCACCAGGGCCATCTCGACGACCCGCTCGCCGTGATGGCGCGCCTCGGCGGACGCGAGATCGCCGCCATGGCCGGCGCGATCCTGGCGGCGCGGCTGCAACGGGTGCCGGTGGTGATCGACGGCTACGTCTCGACCGCCGCCGCGGCCCTGCTCCACGCCGTCGACCCCCGCGCCCTCGACCATTGCCTTGCCGGCCATGTCTCGGCGGAAGGCGATCATGCCGCCGTGCTGGAGCGCCTGGGGCTTCGCCCGCTCCTCGATCTCGGGCTTCGCCTCGGCGAGGGCAGCGGGGCGGCGCTGGCGCTGGGGATCGTCAAGGCGGCGGTGGCGTGCCACCGCGAGATGGCGACCTTCGCGCAGGCGGGGGTGTCGGGGCCGGTGGGATCGTCGGGCAGCCCGCTTCCGCGCCATCACTGACATCCCTACCCGCCCCCCTCGCTCCGGAACTCCGCTTGGCGGAGCCCGGAACGGTGGGGCGGGTGGGGCCGAGGAAGCCGGCGCGACCCTAACTCCCGGCCTCCTCCGCCGCCCGGGCACGCTCGCGGCGCCTCTCCATGGCAAGGACCGAGAACACCGACGCCTCGTAGAGGAGCAGCATCGGCACCGCGAGGGAGAGCTGGCTGATGACGTCCGGCGGGGTCAGCACCGCCGCGGCGACGAAGACCAGCACGATCGCGTAGCGCCGCCGCTCCTTCAGGAACTTCGAATCGATCAGGCCGATCTGGCCCAGCAGAGTCAGGATCACCGGCAGCTGGAACGCGATCCCGAAGGCGAAGATCAGCGTCATGATGAGCGAGAGGTACTCGTCCACCTTCGGCAGCAGCTCGATCGTGGCCTCTCCAGGCTGGCCGATCTGCTGGAGGCTGACCGAGAACTTGATCAGCAGCGGCATCGCCAGGAAGTAGACGACGAGGGCGCCGAGCAAGAAGAAGACCGGCGTGGCGACGAGATAGGGCAGGAAGGCCCGGCGCTCGTTGCGGTACAGGCCCGGCGCCACGAAGGCGTAGAGCTGGGTGGCGACGACCGGGAACGACAGGAAGCCGGCGCCGAACACGCTCAGCTTGATGTTGGTGAAGACCTGTTCGAGGAAATGCGTTGCGATCAGCCGCGCCTTCTCGGCCCCCACCACGGCGACGTAGGGGTAGACGAGAATGTTGTAGATGTGCTGCGCGAAGAAGAAGCAGACGAAGAACATCACCCCGAAGGCGAGCAGCGACTTGATGAGCCGCGCGCGCAGCTCGATCAGGTGCTCGATCAGGGGTGCGCGCGAGGCCTCGATCTCGGCTTCATCGGCCTCGGTAATCATGCCGTGTGGCCCGTGCTGGCAGTGTCGTGGGATTCGGAGGAGTTTCGTGCGGTGCGGGCCGCCTCGGCCTTGAGCCGTGCCGTCGCGGCGGCAAGCGCCGAGATCGGCGGCGTCTCGGCCGCGGGCTCGGGGAGCCGATAGGCCGGCGGGGCGGCGGCATCGAAGGCCGGAGGCGGCGGCTGCGCGACGGAGATCGCGGTCGAGGCGAGGGGATCCGCCGCCCAGGCGGCCGTGGCGGAGGCGTCCGTGGCCGAAGACTCGGCGCCCGGCAAGGGCAGGGTCGCGGGCTTGGGCGGGGCCGTGGAGATACCGTCGACGGCGCCCTTGATCTCGTTGCGGAGGGTCTGGACCGGGTTGAAGCCCGTCGTCGTCGCGCTGGAGACGCTGCGGTTGATGCCCTCGACCTCACGGCGGACGTCGTCGAGCTCCGCCTCGCGCATCGCCTCGCTGAACTGGCTCTGGAACTCGCCGGCCATCCGCTTCACCCGGGCGACGACCTGGCCGACGGTGCGCAGCGCCCTGGGCAGGTCCTTGGGGCCGATGACGACGAGCGCGACGCCGCCGATCAGCATCACCTCGCCCCAACTCATATCGAACATGGCGTGACGGCCCTGCTACTCGCGCGGCGCGACTCTTGTTTTCACGCGGCGCGGCTCGGGAGCGGGCGCCTCGCGCGGGCTGTCTAGCATGCCGATGCGCCGGCGCCAGTCACCGCCGACCAGGTTCCGCATCGAGCGCACACTGGATCGGGCGCAGAATGGCCGCGGACCGATCCGCACCCGGGCCCTGCCGATCGCGTCAGACGCACGGGAGGGCCGACCGGACGGCCGCGCCCTCCACGATGGGGAGCATCGGGATTCGGGATGGCGGGCTCAGCCGACCTTGCGGTCGACGTTCGGCTCGGTGCCGAGCGGCGGCATCTGCGCGGTCGGCACGGGAGCCGGCGGCACGGGGGCCGGTGGCACGGCCGGGGGCGGAACCTGCGCGTGAGGCACCTGCGCCGCCGGGGCCGGGGCGTGCTCGTCGTCGGCCATGCCCTTCTTGAACGCCTTGATGCCCTTGGCCACGTCGCCCATCAGGTCGGACACCTTGCCGCGCCCGAACAGCAGCATGATGATCACGCCGACGACGATCCAGTGCCAGATACTCGCGCCGCCCATGGTTCTCTCCTGCGCAGCGTCACGGTCGCCGCGGCACTCTCGCGGGGCGTCGTGCGACGTCCCAAACCTCTGATCCCGCAGGCTCATCGTCGCCGTCAGGGCGGCCCGAGCGCGTGCGGTGCGGCCGGAACGTAAGGACGGCCCGGGGTGAAAACAAGCGTTTCCTGAGCGGCCAGCCGAATGCCCCACCCGGGACTTCACTCCCTGGCGGCCTCGCCGGGGCTTGCGGCCGCCCTCTCGGGGTCCTCGTCGGCCTCGTCGCTCGGCTGCGGCACCCGGAAACCGGCGGGCAGCCGGCCCTTGACCAGGCCGAGGCGCTTCAGCTCGTCGAGACCTGGCAGGTTGGGGACGGCGTCGAGGCCGACATGGTCGAGGAAGGCCGGGGCGGGGCCGTCGGTCACTGGCCGCCCGGGAATCCGGCGCCGGCCGCGCAGACGCACCCAGCCGGTCTCCAGCAGCAGGTCGAGGGAGCCCTTCGAGGTGGTGACGCCGCGGATCTCCCCGATCTCGGCCCGGGTCACCGGCTGGTGATAGGCCACGATGGCCAGCGTCTCATCGCGCACCGCGCCAGATCGGCAACGTCCTGCGCCAGAGAGCATTCGAGGTCGGTCCAGTTGTCACGCGGGCCGATCAGCCGTTCGAGGGCGACTGGAGCCTCGACCAGGGACCAGAGGCTGCGCGGCGGCAGCCTCACCTGCGCCCGTGCCCGCTGCTGGCGCTGGCGGGCCTAAGCAGATGTCGCCGCAGTGGTCACCGGTTCGGCGGCAAAAATCTGCGATCAAACAAGAACCTAAGTGGACGAGGCGTTGGCTCGCTGACGCAAGTCTGCTTAGGCGGCACTCAAGGTCGCGCAGAGTGGCGGTGGAGGCGCCCGGGACGGTTGACGGCGGGCTCGGGCGGCAGTGCGCCACGAGCGAAGACGTCGCGCCCGAGCTGCGCCCGCTCCGACAGCAGCAGGGCGGCGGCGCGGACCGCCTCGAGGCGGCGCAGGCGTCGCCGGCTTCCGCAATGGCGTCGGCCATCTCAGGCCGCGGCGGCGAGCCCGGCATCGAGGCGGGCGCGGGCCTCCGCCGGGTCGAACGCCGCTTGCGCCGGGCTCAGGCGGGCGAGGGCCGCATCGGCACGGCGCAGGGCCTGACCGGACAGGACGGGGCTGGCAGCGACCACCTCCTCCATCTCGGCCCGGACGCCGTTGCAATGCAGGCCGATGTCGCAGCCAGCCCGGAATGCCGCAGCGGCGCGCTCACGGAAGGTGCCCGACAAGGCGTTCATCGACAGGTCGTCGGTCATCAGCAGGCCGGAAAAGCCGATGCGCCCGCGCACCACCTCGCGGATCACCGTCGCCGAGGTAGTCGCCGGGTTCTCCGGATCGAGGGCGCGGAACACCACATGGGCCGACATCGCCATCGGCAGGTCGGCGAGGGCGCGGAACGGCTGGAAGTCATGCGCCTCGAGGTCGTCCAGGCCCGCCGCCACCACCGGCAGGGCGTGGTGGCTGTCGGCACCGGCGCGGCCATGGCCGGGCATGTGCTTCATCACCGGCAGCACGCCGCCGGCCATCAGCCCCTCGGCCACCGCCCGCCCGAAAGCCGCGACCACGGCCGGATCGGTGCCGTAGGCGCGGTCGCCGATCACGTCGTGGGCGCCCGGCACCGGCACGTCGAGAACCGGCGCGCAATCGACGTTGATGCCGACCTGGGCGAGGTCGTGCGCCATCAGGCGGGCGCCGAGATGCGCGAGGGCCGGCCCGCCCTCGGGGCCGCCGGCGCGAAAGTAGGCCCGGCTGGACGGATAGGTCTGCCAGTGCGGCCGCGTCATGCGCTGTACCCGGCCGCCCTCCTGGTCGATCAGGATCGGGGCGTCGGCCCGCCCGACGGTCTCACGGAGCGCCGTCGTCAGGGCACGGACCTGCTCGGGGGTCTCGACATTGCGCTTGAACAGGATGAAGCCCCAGGGCTGCACCTCGCGGAAGAACGCGGCCTCCTCGGGGCTCAAGGTCGGGCCGGCGCAGCCGAGGATCAGGGCAAGGGTCATCGACGGCGGCTCTCGTCGGTTCGAAGGGACTGGGGTTGCACGCTCCCGCCGCACCGGCCGGTGGTGAACCCGTGCGGGCGCCGGCGATCGGGAAGCGCGAGCGGAGATGAGCGGGCAATTGAGGCGATTCGCCGGCTCACGACTGTCGGCGTCGCACCACAGCGAGGCGGTTTTCGGGGCGGGGCGTCCGGCGCCTCGGCGGCGCCTCGCCGCCGCGGATCCGTTGCCCCGCGCTCAGCACGTTCTTGGCTCGGTTCTTGGCCCGGTTCTTGGCTCAGTTCTTGGCGATGAAGCAGGCGGCGCCCTCGCTCTTGAGCTTGCCGCACAGCTCCTCGGCGCTGTCCTTCGACATCGGTCCGACGCGGACGCGGTAGATGGACTTGCCGTTGACCTCGGCTTGGCGGATCAGCGGCGATTGGCCGCCGAGAACGGCGCCATAGCGCTCCTGGGCCTGCCTGAACGCGGCCTCGGCCTCCCGCTCGGTGGCGCGCACCGACAGCTGGACCGAGAACCCGCCGACCGACGCCCGGCGCGTCGGCACCGCCTGGGTGGTGGCCGGCGGCTCGGCGGAGGCGACGCGCTGGACCGGCTTCGGCCGCGGCGTCTCGGCCGCCGGGGCGGGGGTCTCGGCGGCAGGCGAGGCGGCTGCCGGAGCCCTGGCGGGGGCGACCGGGACGACCCGGGCGCTGCGCGGCGTGACCGGGGCCGGGGTCGAGCCGGTCGCCTCGGCCGGGCGAAACCACGGGGGGGATCGGCGGCCGTGGGAGCTGGCGGTCCGCCGCCGGCCGGGGGCGCGGCCG
>NZ_LABX01000010.1 GCF_001043915.1 Methylobacterium aquaticum
GGCGGCGAGCGCCGCGGCGGCGGCCCGGGCCGAGGGGCCCATGAACTCGATCTCGACGCCGACCCGGCGCGGGGTCCCGTCAGCCCGCAGGGGGCGGGGCGGCGAGCGGAAGTCGGTCATCGGGGAGCCGTTCATGAGGCCGCCGCCATGGGCGAGGGGGCCGGCGGAGGGGCCGCCGGCAAGGAAGCGGGCGAGGGAGCGGGCGAGGGGGCCGGATCCAGGCCGAACAGGTCCGGGCAATCCTCCTCGCCCGGGCGGCGCGGCAGGCGGTAGGCCGGCGGCGCGGCGGGGCCGAGGAGCCGCATCACCCGCTTCGAGACCGCCACCGGCAGGTTTTCGCGCTTGGCCCGGGCCTCGACCCGGGCGAGCGCGTTCATCGCCGGGCCGAGCACGGTGAACTCGGCCCGCACCCCGTCGTCGAGCACCCCCACCAGCACCTCGCCGGCATGGAGCGAGGCGGTGAGGGCGAGGGGCGGCAGGTCCTGCCGCCGGCGGATCTCGTTCATCTGCCGCATCCGCGCCTCGATGTCCCGCACGCAAGCCAAGGCCGCCGCCGCCTGCTCCGCCGGCGCGCGATCGACGAACTGGGCCAGCACCCCGTCGCCGACATACTTGTCGACGAGGCCGCCATGGTCGGTGACCGCCGCGTGGGCCAGCGCCCGGACCGCCAGCAGCCAGTCGAGCACCCGGGCCTCGCCCCAGCGCCGGGTCAAGTCTGAGAACCCCCGGATGTCGAGGGCGAGCAGGCAGGCATGGCGCGGCTGGAGCGCCGTCGGCCCGTCATGCCGCACGAGATCGATTCCCGCCGGCACGAAGCGCGCCAGCGTCGCCCGCTCGTGCTCCAGGCGCAGCATCGTCGCCACGCCCCGGCGCAGGCGCAGCGACCCCTCGATCACGAAGGCGCCCGCCACCAGGAAGGAGAGGAGCCCGAAGACATGCGGCCCCGCCGGCGGCAGGCCGAGGCCGGGCGAGAGCAGGCCGAGGCCGAGCGCCCCGGACCACACCCCCGCCACCAGGGCGGCGAAGACCGCGGTGTGGCGCGGCCGCAGGGTCAGGCCGGATTCGAGCAGCAGCAGGAAGGCCGGCAGCCGGCTCGTCATCGTGCCGGGCTCATCGGCCGCGTCGGCCGCCGCCATCATGTATTCGAGCACGATATAGGCCGCGAGCGCGGCGTCGAGCAGCGTGGTGATCCAGGCCAGCCGCTCGCTGTTGCGCCGCCGCGCCGTGGCGGCGAGCCAGAGCGACGACACCGCGTAGCCGCCCAGGATGAACCAGTGGCTGCTGGCATGCAGCGCGCCGTCGCTGAGATAAGCCGAGACCGCCAGCACCCCCAGCATCACCAGCCGCATCGCCAGCACGCGGGTGGCGGTGCCCGCGGCGAGGCCGGCGGCCAGGCCGCGCTCGTCCCCGGCGGGGCGGGGCGCCGGGGCCCGGTCCGGCGGGTTCGGAAGGTGTCTGCTCATGCGGGCCTTATTGCGGGGCACGGGGATGCATCGAGGCAAGATGGTCGTTCACCCGTCGCCCGCGTAGGCCCCCGATTGGACCGGGTCGCGACGACGCCGGTGCCGGAAAGCCGAACGGGCCGGGCGGCGCATCGTTCCGCCGGACCGACCCCTTGCGGAAGGCGATCCCTCTCGCCATCTCCAGACCATCCGGTTGGATGGCGTGGAGATGGCGATGGCGGAGAACGTGCACGAGCTGAGGCCCAAGGAGCCCGGGCCCAAGGAACCTGGACCCAAGGAATCTGGCCCCAAGGGGCCCGGCCCCAGGCTGCCGGAGAGCGAGAAGGTCACGGTCAATCTCGGCTTCGTCGATCTCGGCCGCATCGACCTGATGGTGCGGGACGGGTTCTACGCCAACCGGGCCGACTTCATCCGCACGGCGGTCCGCAACCAGCTCGACCGGCAGGAGGAGGCGTTGCGCCAGTCGGTGGCGCGCCGGCAGCTCAGCCTCGGCCTGACCCACATCACCCGGGCCGAGCTGGAGGCGGCGCGGGAGGCCGGCACCCCGCTCAGCATCCAGGTGCTCGGGCTCGCCAGCATCGCCGACGACGTCACGCCGGAGCTTGCCCGGGCGGCCATCGCGTCGATCCACGTGCTCGGCGCCTTCCATGCCAGCGCCGCCGTCAAGGCCGCGCTCGCCGACCGTATCGCCTGACCTCCTTCGCACAGGACCATCCTCATGAGCGCATTCAGAAATTTCCCCCCGGGCGGATCCCCTGCCGGCAGCCCCCTCGGGGCCCATGTCGACATGGCCGAGGTGACCCGCCTGACCCGGGCCGGACGGCTGACCGAGGCGGTGGCCCTGCTCCAGGGTCACCCAGTCCAGGGTCACCCGGTGCCGGCCGAACCCGCCCGCCCGTCGGCCCCGACGACAACCGGGCGAGGGACCGAACCCGCCATCGACCTTGAGGCCCCGGCCGAGCCGGGCGGTGCCTGGACGGTGCCGGGAGAGGCCGGCGCGCCGGACCCGTCCGAGGCTCCGAGGGCGATGCCCGAGGCCCTGAAGCGCTTGCAGGATACGGTGCAGGAGACCCTGCGAGGGATGCCGGAGGCTTTGAAGACCTTTCGTCCGCCAGGCGGGCTGGCCGGCCTGCTGCGCGAAGGAGCCCTGGAAGGCTTGACCGGCAACTTGGCCGGCAGCCTGCCCGGCGGTCTCGGCGACGGCCTCAAGCCGCGCCGGCCCGTCCCGGTGCCGGAGGGCGCGCGGTTCGAGGAGCGGAGCTTTTCCAGCGCGGCGGGCCGCCGGAGCTACAAGGTCTACGTGCCGGCCGGCCGGGAGGGCCAGAGGCTGCCGGTCGTGGTGATGCTGCATGGCTGCACCCAGGACCCGGACGACTTCGCCCTCGGCACCCGGATGAACGAGCTCGCGGAGGCGCAGGGCGCGATCGTGGTCTATCCGCGCCAGGAGCGTTCCGCCAACGCGCAGAAATGCTGGAACTGGTTCCAGCCCGGCGACCAGGGCCGCGGGGCCGGCGAGCCGGCGCTGATCGCCGGGATCGCGCAGGCCGTGGTGGAGGAGTTCGGGGCCGATCCTACCCGGGTCTATGTCGCCGGGCTGTCGGCCGGCGGCGCGGCGGCGGCGATCCTGGCCGCGACCTATCCGGACGTGTTCGCGGCGGCCGGCATCCATTCGGGCCTCGCCTGCGGGGCGGCCCGGGACATGCCCTCGGCCTTCGCGGCGATGAGCCAGGGTGGAGCCGCCCCGACGCGGCCGGGCCCGGCGGTGCCGACCATCGTCTTCCACGGCGACGCCGACCGCACGGTCAATGCGCTCAACGGCGAGCGGGTGGTCGCCCAGGCGATGCCGGGGGGGCCGTTGCGGGAGACCGTGACGCGGGGCGAGAGCCCAAGCGGGATCGCCTATACCCGCACGGTCCACGCCGATGCGCGCGGGAACGGCGTGGTGGAATCCTGGGTGCTGCATGGCGCCGGCCATGCCTGGTCCGGCGGCAGCCCGGACGGCTCCTACACCGAGCCGCGCGGGCCCGATGCCAGCGCCGAGATGCTGCGGTTCTTCCTGGAGCATCCCCGCGCCGGCTGAGGAGTCACGCCTTCGGGGTCGAGACCCGCAGCAGCAGGGCGACCGGCAGGAGCCCGACCGCGACGATCAGGAGGGCGGCGACCGCGCCGTCCTCGTAGGTGCCGCGGGCCGCCTCGCCGTAGAGGTGGGTCGCCAGGGTCTCGACGTTCAGCGGGCGCAGGATCAGCGTCGCGGGCAGTTCCTTGACGCAATCGACGAAGACCAGGAGGGCGCCGCCGAGCAGGGCCGGCCAGGTCAGCGGCAGGTGGACCTGCGCCAGGGCGCTGGCCGGGCCGCGGCCGAGCACCCGGGCGGCGTCCCCGAGCGAGCGCGGCACCCGGGCCAAGCCCGCCTCGCTGCTGCCGGCGGTGACGGCGAGGAAGCGCACCACGTAGGCGTAGACGAGGGCCGCCCCGGTGCCGAGGCCCATCGCCGCCAGCGGCAGGCCGGTGACGGCCCGGCTCAGGCCGTCGAGCAGGCCGTCGAGGGCCGCGAGCGGCGGCAGGAGGCCGATCGCCAGGATGGCGCCCGGTACCGCGTAGCCGAAGGTGGCGCAGCGTAAAAGCACCCCGCGCCAGCGCCCGCCGAGCACGGCTGAGCCCGCCGCGACCACGAGGCCGAGGGTGGTCGCCACCACGGTCGCGAGGCCGGCATACAGCAGGGTGTTCAGGCTCTCCGACAGGATCGCCCCGGACAGGCCGGCGACGTGCAGGCGTTGGCTGGCCTCGACCACGAGATGGCTCGCCGGGGCCAGGAAGCCGAGGGTGACCGGCACGAGGCCGAGGCTCAAAGCACCGAGCGCCGCCGGGCCGGTCAGGCGCGTGCGGCTCATCCGCCGCGGCCGCTGCGCCGCCCCGGCATAGCCCCGCCCGCGCCGGGCCCGGCGCTCGACCGCGATCAGGCCGAGGCAGGCGGCGAGCATCACCAGCGCCAGGCCGGCGGCGCCGGGGAGGTCGGAGCGGTTGATCCAGGTGTCGTAGATCGCCACCGTGAGGGTGCGGACTCCCAGAAATTCCGCCGCCCCGATGTCGTTGAGGGCCTCCAGCAGCGCCAGGCTGGCACCGAGCGCGATGGCCGGGCGGGCGAGCGGCAGGGCGACCCGCCGGAACACCGCCCCCGGTCCGGCCCCGAGGCTGCGCCCGGCCTCGACCAGATTCGCCGACTGCATCAGGAACAGCGCCCGGGTCGGCAGATAGACGTAAGGGTAGAGCACGAAGCCGAGCAGCAGGATGCAGCCCGGCAGCGAGCGCAGGTCCGGCAGGATCAGGTCGCGCGGGCGGGCATAGCCGAGGAGGGCGCGGATCGCGCTCTGCACCGGGCCGACCGGGTGCAGGATGTCGAGATAGGCGTAGGCCGCGATGTAGGTGGGGACGGCGAGCGGCAGCAGCAGCGCCCAGTCGAGCAGGCGCCTCCCCGGAAACTCGTAAGCCGCGACGAGCCAGGCCGACCCGGTGCCGACCACGACCACCACCGCGCCGACCCCGGCCAGCAGCAGCCCGGTCTCGACGAGGGCCGGGGGCAGGACATGGGCGAGGAGGTGGGGCCACAGCCCGCCGGAGCCCTGCACCGCCTCGACGCCCAAGGCCACGACCGGGGCCATGACCAGGAGGGCGGTGAGGCCGGCGGCGAGCGTCCAGGCCAGAAGCATCCAGGGCACGAGCATCCAGGACATGAGCCAGGGGCTCGCCGACCCTCTGCCGGAGGGGCGCGGCCGGGGGGACGGCCTTGCCGCCCGGCGCGTGGCCACGGGCGGCCCTGACGGCACGAAAGCTCTTCCCTCCACGGTGGTCGCCTGCTCCGGTCGGCTGCGTCGTGATCGATGGGGGCCGCCCGATCCGGTCCGAAAAAATGAGGCGCGGGTTCCTCTCTCTCCCTGCGGGCGGCGGAGGGATTCAGACACCGTCTCTGAAGTCCAGCCCATTGTAAAAACGTGCGCTTTCCCCTCTCCCGGGATCGCCCGGGGAGGGCAGGCGCGCGGCTTCCAAATGGGGAGCACGAGCAGACCGAGATGTGTGAATGCGATCGCCGCTCGCGGGGAGAGGGGAGACCCGCGCCATGTCCTTCTCTCGGATCACGCGGCGTCTGCTCTCACCGGTCGAACCCGACCTTGTCGACGAGCAGGCTCGCCGCCTTGCGGTTGCGGGCGATCTCGACGAGCGGGGTGGTGTCGACCTTGAGCGGGCCGAGCGCCGTGAGCAAGGGGTCGGCCGCGACGCCGGGCTTCACCGGGTACTCGTAATCGGCCTTGGCGTAGAGCGCCTGCGCATCGTCGGAGACGAGATATTCGAGCAGCTTGACGGCGTTGTCGCGGTTCGGGGCGGTCTTGGCCACCACCGCGCCCGAGACGTTGACGTGGGTGCCGCCGCCCTCGAACGTCGGCAGCACCACCTGGATGCCCTCGCCCCACTTCTTCTGATCCGGGCCGCCCCGGCCGCTGCGCATCAGGCCGACATAATAGGAATTGCCCAGGCCGATCTCGCAGAGGTCGGCGACGATGTCGCGGGCCACGTCGCGGTCGCCGCCGCCGGCCTTGCGGGCGAGGTTGTCCTTCACGCCGCGCAGCCAGGCCTCGGTCTTCGCCTCGCCATGCTTGACCAGGTGGGCGGCGATCAGCGCGGTGTTGTAGGGATGCTGGCCGGAGCGCAGGCAGACCTTGCCCTTCCATCTCGGGTCGGCCAGGTTCTCGTAGGTCAGCCCGGCGAGGTCGCGCAGGTCGGGATCGGCATAGGCGACCCGGGCGCGGGTCGAGAGGGCGAACCAGCGCCCCTCGGGGTCGCGAAGGTTGGCGGGAATCGCCGCCTCCAGGGTGGGCGAGCGCACCGGCTGGGCGAGGCCGCGGTCGACCAGCTCGATCAGGTTGCCGATATCGACCGTCATCACCACGTCGGCGGCGGAGCGGGCGCCCTCGGCGGCGACGCGCTCGGTCAGGCCCTTGTCGACGAACACCGTGTTGACCTTGACGCCGCTCGCCTGGGTGAAGGCGTCGAGGAGCGGGCGGATCAGGCCGGGCTCGCGGGTGGTGTAGAGGTTGACCTCGCTCTCCGCATGGGCCGGACCCGCGAGGGCGACGAGACCGAGGAACGCGAACGCGGTGCGTGACAGGGACAAGGGGCGCCTCCCGAGAATGGCGCCTCCTTGAGAAGCAAACCCGAAACAAAATCAAGCGCGATAGATTTTCATTGTTTCAATGTAAGATGGCGACAGTCTCAGGATGAGGCGTCGTCCTCGTCGGGCAGGACCAGCACCGCCTCCGGCACCAGCGTCACCCCGACGGCATCGCCCGGCCCGTAGGGCCCGGGCCCGGGCAGGCGGGCCCGCAGCGGCCCGTCGATCCCCGGCACTCCGAGATGCAGCACGCTCGCCGCTCCCAGGAAGGTGCGGCGCACGACCTGCGCGGCGAAGCCCTCGCCCGGGCCCGCGACCTGCAGGGCCTCGGGCCGCAGGCAGACCCGGACCGCCGCGCCCTCGGGCAGGTGAGGGACCGGCACGGCCCCCAGCGGCGTCGCGGCCCGGCCGGCCTCGATGCGGGCCGGGATCTCGGCGGCGTCGGCGAGGAAGCGGGCGGCGAACAGGCTCTCGGGGCGGCGGTACAGCGCCTCGCCGGTGGCGACCTGGACGATGCGGCCGCGGCGCATCAGGGCGATGCGGGTCGCCACCGCCAGCGCCTCCTCGGGGTCGTGCGTCACCATGAGCGCCGTGGTGCCGGTGCGGCGCAGCAGCGCCACCGTGTCCTCCCGCACCCGGTCGCGCATGCGCCGGTCGAGGTTGGAGAACGGCTCGTCGAGGAGGAGCAGCCGCGGCCCCGGCGCCAGGGCCCGCACCAGGGCGACGCGCTGCTGCTCGCCCCCCGACAGGGTCTGGGGATAGGAGCCGGCATGGCCGGCGAGGCCGACCTGCTCCAGGAGTTCGTCCGCCGCCTCGCGGGCGGCGGGGGGCTGGCCCTTCAGCCCGAAGCGGATGTTCTCCCGGACGGTCAGGTGGGGGAACAGGGCGTAGTCCTGGAACATCAGGCCGACGCCGCGCTCCTCCGGCGGCACCCGCGCGCCCTCGCCGGCGACGAGGCGCCCGTCGAGCCGCACCGTACCGGAATCCGGCGCCTCGAGCCCGGCCACCACCCGCAGCAGCGTGCTCTTGCCGCAGCCTGAATCGCCGAGCAGCGCCATCACCTCGCCGGGGCGCACGGTCAGCGAGACCCCGGCAAGCGCCTGCACCCGGCCGAAGCGGCAGGCCAGGCCCTCCACCGCCAAGGCGGGAGCCAAGGTGGGCGCCGGGCGGGACGGGGCCGGTTCGGTCATCACGGGACTCCTGGCGGCGGGCGGGGCGTGTCGGGGGCGTCGCGCTCATACACGGGCCGGCGAGGCTGGGCGAGGCGAGACGCAGGGCGGGCGTGCACCGATCCGGCACGGGGCGTGCCGCGTCAGGGTCAATCGGGCGTTAAGCCGATTCGTCGAATTCTGCGCATCGCCGCGGCCCCGATGAAGCCGGCGGCGGGGTCGCGAAGGGTATCGGGCGTATGCGTAACCTGCCGAGCGAGAGGAGCACCGCCGAGGGCGGCACCGTGGTGGCGTTCCGGCGCAAGGACCGGGCCGCCCCTGGCGAGCCCGGTCTGGATCACGACCTCGCCCCGAGCCCCCGGGTCGCCGCCGCGCGGCGCGATCAGCGCAGCCTGATGGACACGGTCTACGAGGCCGGGACCCTGCCGGTGGCGGCGGGCGACCGGGAGACGAAGCTTCTCGCCTCGCGCCTCCTCGTCTACGGCTTCCTCACCATCGACGAGGTCGGCGAGGACGGCGCCATCCGCCGCCTGCGCCCGTCCGAGGCGATCCGCGTCGGCCGCGAGCGCCCCTGGCGCCTGTCGCGGGCCTCGCGCGGGGTGAGCCTGTCGGTCCCGATCCCGGCGGTGGACGGGTTCCTGTTCGAGATGGCGTGAGGGGTGGGGCAAGGCCGCCCCCGCACGTCGCGCCGGACGAGACGCCCGGCACGGGCGCAAGGCCCGCCGCCCCACCGGCAAAAATTGACTTTCCGGACCGGATCACCGACACGGGCGCCCGCCGCGACCGGCGCCGTGGGCGTCGGGGTCCCCGGTTCGGAGCAGTGCATTGACGAGCCTTGCCGCCGGGCGCCGCCCCGGCCGCGCCGCCTCCGTGGGTCGCCTCGCGGAGCGCCTCCTCGATCTCGGGGCGCGCAGCCATGGGGCGGCCTGCGCGCTGCTCGTCGTGCTGTCGCTGATCTGCTTCCTGCCGGGCTTCGCCTCGCTCCAGCCGATGGACCGGGACGAGCCGCGCTTCGCCCAGGCGTCGAAGCAGATGCTCGAATCGGGCGAGTTCGTCGATATCCGCTTCCAGGGCGAGGCCCGGCACAAGAAGCCGGTCGGGATCTACTGGGCCCAGAGCGCGGTCGTCGCCGCCGGCGAGGGCTTGGGCGTGCCGGGGGCCCGCACGGCGATCTGGCTCTACCGCATCCCCTCGCTGCTCGGGGCCGTCGCCACGGTGCTGCTGAGCTACTGGGCGGCGCTCGCGTTCCTGCCGCGGCGCCAGGCCCTCCTGGCGGCGGCCCTCGTCGGCGCCTCCGTCATGCTGTCGGCCGAGGCGCGGCTCGCCAAGACCGATGCGCTGCTCACCGCCTGCGCGGTCGCCGCCATGGGGGGGCTCGCCCGGGCGTGGCTGACCCGCGCCGCCGCGACGCGCCTGCCCACCGGCACGGTCCTGACCGTCTGGCTCGCGGTCGCGATCGGCATCCTGGTCAAGGGGCCGATGGTCCCGCTCTTTGCCGGCCTCGCCGCGCTCTGCCTCTCGGTCTCCGCGCGCTCCGGCGCCTGGCTGAAGGCGCTGCGGCCGGGGCTCGGCCTCGTCCTGGTTCTGGTCCTGGTGGCGCCCTGGTTCGTCGCCATCACGCTCAAGAGCGGCGGCGCCTTCTACGGCGAGGCGGTCGGCCACGACATGCTGGGCAAGGTCGGCACCGCCCAGACCCAGCATTGGGCGCCGCCCGGCACCTACCTCCTCGTCATCTTCGCCACCTTCTGGCCCGCCGCCGCCTTCGCCGCCATGGCGATCCCCTTCGCCTGGACGAACCGCCGGGAGGACGGGGTCGCCTTCCTGGTCGCCTGGGTGCTGCCGTCCTGGCTGGTCTTCGAGGCGGTGCCGACCAAGCTGCCGCATTACGTGCTGCCGCTCTGCTCCGCCCTGGCGATCCTCGCCGTGATGGCGGTCGCCCGGGGCGCGGTCCACCGCGACCGGCCGGGCGCGCGCTGGGTGGCGCTCCTGGTGCCGTTCATTCCCGTGGGCCTCACCCTCGGTCTCTGCCTCGCCGCCTGGCGCCTCGACGGGGTGATTCCCTGGGCGGGGCTGCCGCTCCTGCTCGCCGCGAGCGCGGTGGCGGTCCTCGCCTGGCGCGCCTTCGTGGACGGGTTTGCGGAACGCGCGCTGGCGATCGCGGTGCTCGCCGGCGCGCTGCTCGGCCCGGCGGTGTTCGGGCTCACCCAGCCGGCGCTCGCCGCCCTCAAGGTCTCGCCGCGGCTCGCCGCGATCCGCGACGCGCTGCCCTGCCAGGGCCCGAAGGTCGCCACCCTCGGCTACCGCGAGCCGAGCCTGGTCTTCCTGATCGGCACCGACCTCGCGATGCTCGATTCCGCCGAGGAAGCCGCCGCGTTCCTGGCCCGGGGCGGCTGCCGCCTCGTCTATGTCGAGGACCGTTTCGCGAAGGCTTTCGCGGCCGCGCAGGCGGCCGGCACCCCGCCGCGGCAGGTCGGCCGCGTGACCGGCTTCAACATCAACGGCGGCAAGCCGGTCGGGCTGTCGGCCTATGCGGTGACGCCGTGACCCAGACGGAGAGCGAGAAGGCCATGCCCGATCGGGAGGCGATCCGCCTCAGCGTCGTGGTGCCGGTGAAGAACGAGGCCGGCAACATCGCCCCCCTCGTCGTCGAGATCGTGGCCGCCTGCGCGCCCTTGCGCCCGTTCGAGATCGTCTATGTCGACGACGGCTCGACCGACGGCACTCCGGCGGCGCTGGCGGCGGCGCGGGCCCGCCACCCGGAATTGCGGGTGCTGCGCCACCGCGAGAGCTGCGGCCAGAGCGCGGCGGTCCGCACCGGGGTGCTGGCGGCCCGCGGCGAACTGGTGGCGACCCTCGACGGCGACGGCCAGAACGACCCGGCCTTCATCCCGGCGCTGGTGGCGGTGCTGACGGAGGCGGGGCCGCAGGCGGGGCTCGCGCAGGGCCAGCGGATCGGCCGCAAGGACGGGCGGCTGAAGACGATCCAGTCGCGCATCGCCAACGGGGTGCGGGGCCGCATCCTCCAGGACGCCACCCGCGACACCGGCTGCGGCCTCAAGGTCTTCCGCCGGGCGGTGTACCTGCGCCTGCCGTATTTCGACGCGCTGCACCGCTTCATGCCGGCCCTCGTCGCCCGCGAAGGATTTTTTGTCGTCCATGCCGACGTGGTCGACCGGCCGCGCTTCACCGGGCGCTCGAATTACGGCCTGTTCGACCGGCTCTGGGTCGGCATCCTCGACCTGGCCGGGGTGTGGTGGCTGATCCGGCGCCGGCGCCGGGTGCCGCAGGTCGAGCAGGGCGGGATGGAGTAGCCCGATGGTCGCCGACATCATGCACGGGCTCAGCGCCTATTTCTGGTCGCTGTTCACCGGCCCCACCGACCTCGTGCTGCTGGTCGGCCTGGTGGGGCAGGGGCTGTTCACCGCCCGCTTCCTGGTGCAGTGGATCGCCAGCGAGAAGGCGGGGCGCAGCGTGATCCCGCTGTCGTTCTGGTTCCTGTCGCTCGGCGGCTCGGCGGTGCTGCTCGGCTATGCGCTCTACCGGCGCGATCCGGTCTTCATCCTCGGCCAGAGCCTCGGCACGGTGATCTACCTGCGCAACCTCGCCCTGGTGTTCCGCGAGCGGCGCAGCACCCGCGCGTAGCGGCGGCCGTCTTCCCTATCGTCAGGTTTTGCGGGGATCGCGGCGGTCGGCCTGGTGCAACGCGGCCACGCCGCCCCCATCTAGAGGCTGCTGCCGCGCGAGGCGGCGAGACAGGGGAACCCACATGGACGGTCACGTGTACGGAGCGCTCGGGCAGCCGGGCGTCGGCTTCCTGATGGCCATCGTCATCGGGGCGCTGGCGGGCTGGCTGGCGGAGCGCTTCATGAACTCCAACATGGGCCTCATCGGCAATATCGTGCTCGGCATCATCGGCGGCGTGGTCGGCAACTTCCTGGCCGCGCAGTTCCACATCCCGATCTTCGGGTTCTGGCGCAACCTGTTCTCCGCCACCATCGGGGCGGTCATCATCATCGCGGTGGTGCGGGCGGTCCGGGGCGAGCGGACCTACTGACCGCCCGGGACCGCCGCGACGGCAAGCCCGACCGGGCGCCGGCACAGCTGTGCCGGACGCCTCCGCATTCGTGCAGAGGCAGCCACGCCTGCCGCGCCGCGCGGCGGCGCGTCACGCCCCATTTGCTCCGGCGGCCCGGACATCTTAAGTCAGGATCGCGCCGCGAGGGGTTCGCGGGCGCGTCTTCGTCTCCAGACCCCTTGCCGTCCCGGATCCCATGGCCGTCGTCCTCGACCTCCTGCGCAACGACCAGCGCCCCCGCCACCCGGAGAAGGCGCACCGGCCCGACCAGCCGATCCTGCGCAAGCCGGACTGGATCCGCGTCAAGGCGCCGGGCTCGCCGAAATGGGCCGAGACCAACGCCATCGTGCGCGAGAACAAGCTCGTCACGGTCTGCGAGGAGGCGGGCTGCCCCAATATCGGCGAGTGCTGGGAGAAGAAGCACGCCACCTTCATGATCATGGGAGATACCTGCACCCGGGCCTGCGCGTTCTGCAACGTGCGGACCGGAATGCCGGAATCCCTCGACGCCGCCGAGCCCGAGCGGGTGGCGGAGGCCGTGGCCAAGCTCGGCCTGCACCACGTCGTCATCACCTCGGTCGACCGCGACGACCTCAAGGATGGCGGCGCGGCCCATTTCGCGGCGGTCATCGGGGCGATCCGGCGGCTCAGCCCCGCGACCACCGTCGAGATCCTGACCCCCGACTTCCTGCGCAAGGACGGCGCCCTGGAGATCGTGGTGGCGGCGCGCCCCGACGTGTTCAACCACAACCTCGAAACCGTGCCGTCGAAATACCTGACGGTGCGCCCCGGCGCCCGCTACTTCCACTCGATCCGCCTGCTGCAACGGGTCAAGGATCTCGATCCGACCATCTTCACCAAGTCGGGGATCATGGTGGGACTGGGCGAGGAGCGCAATGAGGTGCTCCAGCTGATGGACGACCTGCGCTCGGCCGAGGTCGACTTCCTGACCATCGGGCAGTACTTGCAGCCGACGAAGAAGCACCACCCGGTCCTGTCCTTCGTGACGCCGGACGCCTTCAAAGCCTACGAGACCACGGCCTACGCCAAGGGTTTCTTGCTCGTCTCGGCGACGCCGCTTACCCGTTCCTCCCACCATGCCGGCGAGGATTTCGCCCGGCTCAAGCAGGCCCGGCTCGACCGGCTGGGGACCCTCTGACCCGATGCCGAGCTTCCGCACCACCCGCACCGTCCGCCACAGCCCGACGGAGATGTTCGACCTCGTCGCCGATGTCGAGCGCTACCCCGAATTCCTGCCGCTCTGCGAGTCCCTCAGGGTGCTGCGCCGGCAGGAGGGCGAGGACGGCACCGAGACGCTCGTCGCCGACATGGGCGTCGGCTACAAGGCGATCTCCGAGCACTTCACCACCCGGGTCCGCCTCGACCGGCCGAACCTGAAGATCCTGGCCGAGTACATCGACGGCCCGTTCCGGCATCTGGAGAACCGCTGGACCTTCCGCGAGGCGCCGAATGGCGGCTGCACGGTCGAGTTCTTCATCACCTACGAGTTCAAGAGCCTGGCGCTGGGGCTGCTCATGGGCAAGATGTTCGACCGGGCGTTCCGCAAGTTCACCGATGCGTTCGAGAGCCGGGCGGATCGGTTGTATGCGCGGGCGTGAGGGTGGCTTCGGGCCGCGCCCGAGCGCCTCAGCAGGGTTCGCCGACGCGGTCACCGGTTCGGCGGCAAACATCTGCGATCAAGCAAGACCCGAAGCGGACGAGGCGTTGGCCTGCCAACGCAAGTCTGTTGAGAGCAGGTCTGGTGAGAGATTGAGGATCGCACCGTCCCGCGGCTGGTCTGCCGGCTTTATGGCGGTGGGCAGGGCCGGGACGAGATCCCGGCCGATGGGGACGTGGAGATCGTGGCGCTCCGGACCACGTATAGGGTCAGAGCTTCGACTCCCAGAAACGACGAAGGCGGCCCGAAGGCCGCCTGTCGTCAATCTCTTATCTAGCATCTTGCGGTCTGCGGTTGAGCTTCGCTTCTTTCATTTGGCGACGGTCTTGGGATTGATGCCGTAGCGCGCGGCGAGCTGCCTCAAGCTGTCTTGACTATGCTGGATCGCTCGACGGATTGCCGCAGTCGTTGTGGCGCAGCCGTGGTGAACCTGGCCCATAGCGCATCCTTCCACTCGCGCGTGAAGAGTGCACCATCAAACCCTGGGATCAAACATCTAGCGCCGATGATGCACCATCATACTCAGGAGATACACACCTAGATATGTGGTGCACATTGCAGATGAATGATTAATTCTGTCTCTGCATTATGTCAATCTACTCCGTAAAGAAAAGCGCCGCGGATCCCAGCGTGTCACGCCAGAGGCGTAGCCATCTTCCGATAGTTAACGAATAATGATTTCATTTAATAATCGTTAACCATTTTTGCGGGACATTGCGGTTGGTTGCTCGCCCGGGAACGGCGCCGCCTCCGCATTCCATCGGCCGATCCGCCTGCGCGCTCGCCAATCCCGAAAGAAGCCTTGATGTCATTCGTTTCCGCTCCGACCTTCAGGCAGGTCGCGCCGGCGTTCCACGAAACGCGACTGGCGTTGCGCGCAGGTGTCAGCCTGCTTGCCATCGCCCTCGCGGCGCCGGCCATGGCAGCGGATCGGCCGGTGCCGACGGTGTCCCGGGGGGCAAACGGGGCGGACGGCAGCGCCGGCTTCTTCGGGATCAAGTCAAGGGACGCGACGGCCGGTCTGGCCGGCGAGGCCGTGAATCTCGCCGATGTCGATGTCGCTGCCGCCCAGAAGTCACCCACGACCACTGTCGAGATTGGATCGGCTGGTGGCAATGGCGGCTGGGGCGCGGTCAGCGGTTGGGCCTCGGTCCCCGGCGCCGATGCCGGCTCCGCCGCCAACGTCACCGTCTCGCTCAATGATGGCCTCGACGGCCGCGGCGACCAGAAATCGGCTGCACCGCGGCTGTGGGTCTATTCGCGCGGCGGCAAGGGCGGGGGCTCCTTGAAGGATGTCGGGGCCGGCGGGTCTGCCGGGTCGGTCGGGCTGACGCTGTCCTCGACCGTGTCGACGGAGGGTGCCGCCTTCCTCGGCCTTCGCGTCAGCTCGATCGGTGGGGCCGCCGGCTACGGCGGGACCGATGCATCGATCGCGGGCGCCAAAAAGGGTGGCGCCAGCGGCGACGTCAGCCTGGAGATCCTGGCCTCCGGCGGCGTGTCCACGACCGGCCGGGGCGCCACCGCTGTCATCGTCGAGTCGCTCGGCGGGGCGGGCTCGGAGCGCGGCATGGGAACCTTCTACAGCAATCCCTTCGTGACGGAGGGCGGCGCGTCCGGCACGGCCTCCCTCAAGAATGGCGGGCACATCAAGACACAGGGCGACTACGCCATCGGCGCACTGGTGCAGAGCGTCGGCGGGACGGGCGGCGAGCAACAGACGACCGGCGGCGGCCAGCCGGGGGCGAAGGGTGGCGCCGCCGACACCGTGGTCGCGACCGGTGACGGCAGCATCCTGACGTCCGGCCAGTACGCCTTCGGCCTCCTCGCGCAGTCCGTCGGCGGCAAGGGCGGCAAGGGCGGCGGCGCGAGCTTCAGCGGCGGCGATGGCGGCGATGCCGGCAACGGTGCCGCCGTCACGGTCACCAATCACGGATCGGTCGAGACCCGCGGCCTCGGCGCCATCGGCGTGATCGCGCAGAGCGTCGGCGGCGGCAAACCCCTCGACGCGCTCCAGGTGGTGCCGGTTAAGGATCGCACCGGCGGCGGGGCCGGCGGCTTTGGCGGCGGCGTGTTCTTCGGGTCGGGCGGGGCCGGCGGACAGGGCGGCCTCGGCGGCACGGTCGAGGTCGTCAACGATGGCTCGATCCTCACGAGCGGAAACAAGGCCCCCGCTATCCTGGCCCAGTCGATTGGTGGCGGTGGCGGTGGCGGCGGCCGGGCGGAAGCGTTCGGCTTCTTCTTCGACGTCGCCCTCGGCGGCGACGGCGGCATCGGCGGCAAGGGCCAGGACGTCACCGTGACGTCCAAGGCGACGCGGGCCGACGGCACCGCCGCCACGATCACCACGAAGGGCGACGAGTCCTCCGCCATCCTGGCGCAGTCGGTCGGCGGTGGCGGCGGCATCGGTGGCGACGGCGTTTCGCGGGCCGTCGGCCTCATCGTCACCGTGGCGACCTCGAACGGCGGGGCTGGCGGCAAGGGCAACGGCGCCGGCACCGTCAAGGTCGAAAACGGCGCCGCCCTCGCGACCGACGGGTCGCGCGCCTACGGCGTCCAGGCGATGAGCATCGGCGGCGGCGGCGGTGCGGGCGGAACCTCCGTCGCCACCGCGATCGGCGCCTCCGTTCCCAAAAAAGTGCCCATCAACATCATCATCGCCTCGGCGCAGGGCGGCAGCGGCGGAGAGGGCGCCACCGGCGGCCGGGTCGAGGTCACGAATTCCGGCACGGTTAGGACCGGGGGCGGTGACGCCTCCGGCATCCTGGCCATGAGCGTCGGCGGCGGCGGCGGCACGGGCGGCCTCGCCGACACCTTCAGCTTGGCGGCAACGGACAAGGAGGACCTGTCGATCTCGGTCAACACCGCGCTCGGCGGCAGCGGCGGGACCGGCGGAACCGCGGAGATGGTGAAGGTCACCAATTCCGGCGCGATCAAGACGACCGGCGCCCAGGCCGCCGGCATTGCCGCCTACAGCATCGGCGGCGGCGGTGGTGTGGGCGGCAGCGCCGACGTGATGCAGCGGGCCGTCGGCAAGGGCTACGCGATGGCGATCAACGGGGTCCTCGGCGGGACCGGCGGCAGCGGCAACAAGGGCGGACGCGTCGAGATCACCAACACCGGCGCGATCGAGGCCCAGGGCTACGCAGCGAACGGCATCCACGCGATGAGCGTCGGCGGCGGTGGCGGCGCGGGCGGATCCGGCACCGTCAAGACGATCACCGGCATCAAGGCGGACGATCTCGGGATCGCCGGCGGCGGCAGCGAAACGGTGGTCGGCCTGATCCCGGTGAAGCCCAAAACGATGTCCATCAACGGGGTCGTCGGCGGCAGCGGCGGAAAGGGGGGCGATGCGGGCAGCGTCGACGTCACGAATGCCGGAAGCATCCGGACCTTGGAGTCGGATGCCCGCGGCATCTTCGCCCAGAGCATCGGCGGCGGTGGCGGCGCGGCCCCCATCGGCATGGCCGAACCGTCGAACAAGGTGCAGCTGAGCCAGGTCGTCGGCGGCAAGGGCGGTGCGGCCGGCGATGGCGGCGATGTGACCGTGCGCAACGCCGGCGCGGTCGAAACGATCAGGGATGGCGCCTACGCGATCCAGGCGCAATCCGTCGGCGGCGGAGGTGGCAGCGGCGGCTCGGCCTCCAGCACGTCCGGCGATTCCTTCACGAAGGAACTCGCAAAGGACACCGGCAAGGCTATTGGAACCGGGATGATGCTCGCCTGGAAGTCCCTCGATGATATCTTCCGCTCGCTCCCCGTCGGCGCGGGCAGCATCATGCCAGAGTTTCTCAGCAAGCGGGACTGGAAGCCCGAGATTCCGTTCTCCGTCTCGTACAACACCGCACTCGGCGGAGCGGGGGGAGGTGGTGGCAAGGGGGGCAACGTCACTGTCACCAATTCCGGAAACCTGACGACCATCGGCAATTCCGCGTCGGCCATCTTCGCACAGTCCATCGGCGGCGGCGGCGGCAATGCCGGCAACGCGAACGTGTCAGGCGGCAAGATCATCAACCTGAAGAGCGCGACCGGCGGTGACGGCGGCGTCAACGGAGAGGGCGGCAAAGTCGAGATCAACAACAGCGGATCGATCGTCACGAAGGGAGCCTTGTCCTTCGGTATCCTGGCACAGTCGGTCGGCGGCGGCGGCGGAACGGCCACCACCGGTGTCGACAAGTCCGGCTGGGATCCGCTGACGTCCATCAGCGAATTCGCCGGCTATCAGACCGTGACGGGCGGCCAGAATGGCGCGAAGGGCCGCGGGGGCGCGGTCACGGTCGAAAATAGCGGATCGATCAGCACGGGTGGGTACGAAGCCCACGGCATCCTGGCCCAGTCGATCGGCGGCGGCGGCGGCATCACCGTCCTGAACGTCAACGATCCCAACAGCCTGATCAGCCTGAAGGGCGCCCTCACGGCGGCAGAGAAGAAGGTCCTCTTCGACGCCTCTGGGATCGACGTGGATAAGGAGATTTCCGCTCTCGACGCGTCGCAGAAGGCAAAGGACAAGACCAAGGACAACGACAAGAAGGCGACCATCGACGCCCGCGTCGGCGGCGACGGAGCGACCGAGGACGGTGGCGCGGTTACGGTCCGCGGAACCGGCTCGATCACGACCGGCGGCGTCGCGGCCTTCGGCATCCTCGCCCAGTCGATCGGCGGCGGCGGCGGTCTCTCGACGAACGCGCAAGCGGATCTCGCCACGGCGGCGGGGCGCATCGGCGGGACCGGCGGCGCCGAGGGCAAGGGCGGCCAAGTGAGCGTCTCCCTGGACGGGAGCGCCCGGATCGAGACGGCCGGCATCGCTGCCTACGGTGTCTTCGCGCAATCGATCGGCGGCGGCGGCGGATATGGCGGCACGACGCCGAACGCGCCCGCCTTCGTGTCGACCGGCAAGGCTACCGGCAACGGCGGCAAGGTCGAGGTCACCCTCGACCGCGAGGCCTCCGTGCTGACGCTGGGCCAGAAGGCCCACGGCGTCTTCGCGCAGAGCCTCGGCGGCGGCGGCGGCTGGGTCGCCGACCTGTCCGACCGGGCCGATTTCACCACAACGGGCGCGAGCCGCGACAAAGCCTCGGGCACGGGCGGCGCGATCGATGTGACGGTGAACGGGTCGATCACGACCCAGGGGTTGGACGCCTCCGCCATCGTCGTGCAGAGCGGTGTGCAGCGCACCGACGGCTCGATCGATTCCGCCAAGGCGGGCGGCCAGATCCAGATCGTCGTGGACGGCGCCGTCAGCGGCGGCAGCGGCAGCGGCGCCGCCATCCGCCTCGACGGTGGCCTCGCCAACACGATCAATGTGATGGGGCACGGCCAAGTCAGTGCCCTGTCGGGGCGCGCGATCCTCGGCTCGTTCGGCCAGGACACGCTGACCAACCGCGGCCTCATCGTCGGCGACATCGACCTGAGAGGGGTGACCTCGGGCGCGGGCGACGTCTTCGTGAACGGCGCCTTCGGCTCGAGCGCCGGCATCCTCCGCACGGGCGCGCACGGGATCGTCGATCTCGGCGCGAACGGTCAGATGACGAACCACGGCATCGTCGATATCGGCGGCGTCGGCCGGATCGCAGACCTCAAGGTGAACGGCAACTTCACCCAATCGTCCAGCGGTCAGTTGCTCATCGATATCGATCCGCTGGCCTCCGACAGCGCCCGGCGCAACGACCACCTGACCGTGACCGGTACGGCCGATCTGGGCGGCAAGGTGCAGCCGAACGTGGTCGGCAGCTTGCTTCCGGGCGACTACCCCTTCCTGACCGCGCACCGGATCCAGTCGCTGACCGCCGGTGCCCCGGACACGGCGATCCAATCCGATTCCGTGCCGATCTCCTGGGCCGTCGTGCAGAACAAGGACAGCGCTTTCCTGCGGCCGACCGCCAACTTCGTCTCGCCGCTGGGCATGACCCTGACCAGCGATCAGCGCGGTGCCGCCACGGCGCTTCAGGAAATGTGGAACGGAGGCTCGCGCCCGCAGGCCACCCTGTTCGCCGACTTCCTCTCGGTCCGCAGCAAGGCGGGCTACGCCGCCGCCCTCGACGAGCTCAATCCCGAATCCATCCAGGACGTGCTCCACGGTCGCGCGTCGGAGGCACGGGCCGGACTGACCCGCGTGAACAGCTGCCCCGCCTTCACCGGCACCGGCACCCTGCTACAGGAAGGCGATTGCGTGTGGGGCCGGGTGGCTGCGGGCCGCACCGCGATGTTCGGCACAGCCGACGACGGCGGATATCGGCAGAGCGCGCTCAGCTACCAGGGCGGTATGCAGACCGAGTTTGCCCGCGACTGGTTCTTTGGGCTGACCGGTGCCTATACCCGCGCCTACCTGCGCGACGCGGATCAGGTCACCGGCTCGATCACCGACGCGGCCGACGTCGCCGTGGCCCTCAAGCGTCAGATGGGGCCGTGGCTGTTCTCCGCCTCGACCAATGTCGGGTACGGATGGTCGCAGAACCTCCGGTCTATCGACATCGGCAACGGCCGCTGGCTCGCCCACAGCAAATCCGAGGTTCTGACGGCCGCCAGCCGGTTGCGGGCGAGCTACCAGTTCCTGTTCGACAACTGGTACGTCCGGCCCTATGCCGAGGTCGACGTGCTCTACACCCATAGCCCCGGCTATGCGGAGACGGGGGCGCGGGCGCTCAACCTCAATGTCCGCGACCTGCACAAGACGCTGTTCGCCTTCAGCCCCAATGTCGAGATCGGCGGCCGCTACGACATCAGCACAGAGAGTTGGATCCGCCCCTACGGCAAGTTCGGCGTGACGATGCTGTCCGACGACAAGTTCGTCGGGCGGGCGAGCTTCCAGGGCAGCAACGGGCTCGGCCTGTTCTCGACGGCCGCGCGCATCCCGGATTTCGTCGGCGACGTCGGACTCGGCATGCAGGTCCGGTTCGGCAACGGGATCGAGATGCTGGGCGAGTACCAGTCGCAGATCGGCGACCGCTTCCTCTCCCACACCGGCAGCGTTCGCCTGCAGGCGCGCTTCTGAGGAGCATCTGCCCTCCCATCCATCATAACAAGGAGGCGGGTTCTTCGAGATACGGACCCGCCTTCGGGTTTTTCGATATTCGATACCCTAAGAATGTGGGAAAGATTGCAGAAAATCTGGACGGCACCACCCCTGATGACGGTCCGGCGAAGCCGCAGGATCGAGAGTGCGGCAGGCGACGGCGCCTTCATGGGACGATCTATCCCGCCCCTCGGCGAGCACCGAACCCACCAAAGTTTGACGAACCGTTGCCGGTCGTGCCGAATGCCAGCTTGGGCAGCCCGCATCCTGGGTGTCGCTAGGAGAACACCGCGGCAGCAGGCATGGGATTGCGATCACCGTGGAAGGCGGATCTCGTCAGCTCTGGAGGCGATCCTTCAGCCCAGCCGTGCACCCTCGTGAACCAAGTGAGCCATGGCCTGGCCGTGCGTGAGCCCCGAGGCAATCACCTCTCGGCCGCAGTAGATCGTATAGTTGCCGTCCTCGATCCCGACGATGCGGATCTCAGGCATGGAGCGCTCCTCTAAGAGCCATGCCTTTTAAGGTGTTATCTTGGCCATTAGCTTGGCCTTTTCGAGCACCCTGGCGGTGGCGACATGCTCACGCGCCACGGTCGCCGCTACGTAGGGCTTGTCGACCTTGCGCTTGGGACCACGCGGGCTGGTTGCAATCTGCCCAACGTCAACCCGCTCCGCCAACGCCAGCAAGCGGGCTGCGACGCTCGCTGCATCGTCCTGGCCGTTCAACACGGCGGCATACCCCAGCGCTACCATCAGCCCCTCGTACCCGGCACTGATCTGGCGGCCCAGGTGGAACACCGAGACCCGCGGCTCGGGCCCATGCACCGTCTCGATGCACGCGCTCAAAAGGCTCAGCACGTTGTAAGCCAGGACCGCAGAGGCAAACCCCAACACCGCGGCCCGTGGGCGACCCAGGCGGCCGGCCTCGCTGTGCAGCACCCGCTCCAGGCGCAGGAACAGCCCCTCGATCCGCCAGCGTCGCCGATACACCTGCGCGATCTGCGCCGCGCTGACGCTCGCGGGCAGGTCGCTCCACAGCCAGATCGTCCGATCGCCCTCCGTCGTCGGCTCCGTCAGGCTGAGCGCGATGCGCCGCCAGGGGATCTGGCTCCCCTCCAGGGTGATGCTCTGCTCGCGCAGCGTGCCGGTCTCGCAGGAGCCGCACTCCTGCCACTCTCCCTGCGCGCCCAGGCGGGGATGGTTGCCGTGCTGGCGCACCACGAAGTGGCTGCCCGCCGCGACCAGACCCTCCAGCCAGGTCCGGACACAGAAGTGCCGATCGGCGACCCAGACCTGGCCGGGCGCGGCGCCATCCAGGAGAGCCCGGGCCAGCGTCCGCTCGTCGGCATAGGCGTCTTCAGCCGCCACCAGGTCGACGGCCAAGCCGGTATCGGGATCGTAGACCACCAGGGTCAGCCCCGGCAGGGCGGCGCCGCGACGCGCACGCAGAGGCTTCAGGCGCTTGTCGCTGCCGGGCAGATGGTTGCCGTCCAGCACGCGCAGCGCGTAGCCCGGCAGGCTCGGATGGCCGGTGCCAGCGGCTGTCATCACCGGGGCCAGCCGGGCCGCACTGCCGCGCACGAGGGCGCGCAGCAGCGCGGGTTCGGACCGGTTGACCCTGTCGTCGAGCGCGGGAAGCGAGACGGTCAGGTCTTCGGCTTCGCGGGCTGCCGCATGCAGGGAGGAGCGCAGGCCGAGCGCCACGAGCATCATCAGCCTGACGACGGTGGAGAGCAGCAACTCCCGCGTGTGCTGCCATTGTCGATGCTGGTCGAACACGTCGTCGACCCAGCCCGCCGGCAGCGCGTGTTCCAGGGCCGTGCGGGCCATCAGGCTTGTCGGCGCATGCTTCTCGAACCGTTCGATGACCGCAGACCAGAGCGGATCGGATCCTTGCAATCCTTCAGTCATCGCAAGGATATAGTCACGATAGTCGTACCTTAAAAGGCATGTGCCTCAGAGCCCCGTTCCGGTGCCGTTTGACAGGGGTGCGAGGTCGGAGTGGGAGCGGTTGCGTCCGCGGTCATTTGGACTCGGCCTTCCGCGCGTAGGGCGAGGCGTGACAAGAGCCGATACATGCCTGAACCGCGGGGTTGCCGACAAGCTTGGTAGCATGGGAAGGTATCGCGATCGTAGCCACGGCGGGGGGGCAGGTGCCCTAGGCTCCCCTCAACGAGTTCGTAAAGATCCTCCTGGACTACCGGCTGGAGGCCAAAAAGACGGAGGCGCTTCAACCCCAGACCGCCAGGGACATCGCGGTTATGGCCGGCGGCCCGGGCGCGGGCACCGCTGACTTGGAACCGCCCCACCGCCCACCTGTTGGTGCGCGGATCTTCAGGACCCCGAGACCCGACCTTCAGCCCCGCCGGTCCCAGCCGAGCGGCGTTTTTCGTTTCTGGCCCCACCCTCCGCGACGGCACCTCGCGGCGCTCATGGCCTCAGGACATGGCTTGCCGGAAAGCTGCTGGCGGTGCTTCTGCTGCATCGATCTGTCGGGCTCCTCGTGGCGGACCCCCGATCACTGTCGCGCCCTGTCGCTCCAGAGGACAAGATGCTCCGCCTTCCCACGTTGCTCCTCCTCAATGGTGTCGCCTTCACTGCAACCCCGGCCATCGCCCGGGACCCCGTTCGGGCTGATCGCTTCGAGCACGTCGATCACGACAGCCTCGGGATTAGCGGTCAGGCCCGGACGCACGACAGCGTCGTCGCTCCACAGGTTGCAACCGACGCGCTCAAGGTTCGGGGTCGCCCGGTACTCGGCCTGCGCGAGATCAATGCCGGCGACCCGCAATATGCCGGCGGCGTGATTCCGGACTGCACCGGAGTTGGCGTCGGGACTGATGCCGGGCCAGCGCTCCGCGCCGCCGCTGCCGCCTGGGTTGCGGCAGGCCCCGGCGCGGTCCTGCGGGTGCCGGCCGGGCGCTACCGCCTCGCCACCGCGATCGACCTCAACCTCAACGGCCAGGCCGGCATGGTGTTCGACGCCTCCGACGCCACATTCACACCCGACAAGACGGCTTTCCGGGCACTCGACTTCCACAACGGCCTGCAAGCGGTGATCAAGGCTCGGTTCGTCGAGGGCGGCCCCTTCGGCGGATGGGCGGCAAAGCAGCCGTATCCGGTCGATTACGGCGCAGTCGCCGACGCAGTCGAGGCCGGCGGGCAAGAGGCGATCCGCATCTCCGGGATCACCGGCTACTCGGTCGATCTCACCGCCGAGAACTACGCCGGGCGTCTCCTGAGGGTGGCGCGTGCGCGCAGCGGCGAGCCGACGACGGGCGGCATCAAGGGCGTGATCCGCACCTCGCGCGGGCGTGACCTGAGCAGGCCGCGAGTGGGCCAAAGCCTGTTCACCGACAACGGCAAAAACCCGTTCACCGGATACTGGGGCCACCTCGACGGTCTGCACAACGATTTCGACGCCTACGCGCCGGTGTGGCGCGATGTGAACGATGTCGCGATCTCCTATCTCGACGGGGCATACGCCTACAACGGCCCAAGCCTGCAAGGGGTCGGCGTATTCAAGGGCGGCATCATTTACGTCGGCGACATCGACAGCAACGCCAGAAATGTGCATTTCGACGTCTCTCCGTCTCCGGTGACTGGTCGTCTGTCAAGCCGACTGTCCATCAATCAGCTGACTATGCTCAATGCGGGCAACGGTCTGCGGATCGAAACACCGGACCCATCCGCACGGGCTGCCGACATCCGTCAGGTCACGATGGTCGGTTCTGGTCCCGGCAAAGGCGCCGACCTGTCGTTCGGCAACGCGGCCACCCTCAACAACGCAAAAGGCGTCTTGATCGGAGCCCTGGTCGGCGAGGGCTACGGAGGATCGCTTCTCGCCGTAACGGGCGCCGCGAGCGACGACGTGCGCGTCGGCCTCTACGCCAAGGGGCTCAGTGGCAATTTCACGTTCATCGCGCCCGAAGTGACAGGGCGAGTGCAGCTCTCAGGCCGAATGAGCGACCCCATTCCAGGCCGATCAGTCCTGACGGTCGGGGGCAATACCCCGGTGCGTCTCGACAATCTCGATGTCTCTGCGTCGAACGGGGCGTCATTGATCAACGTGGCGTCCGCCAGCAACCGGGTGCGCTGGGTCTCAGGCTCCAAATCCGGTACGGCCCCGCTCTACGCGGACAAGCCCCCGGCCTACGTCGCGCCGGCAGTGGAATTGCCATAAGGCCACCATCGGCGAAAGCATGGCGGTGTCGAGACGGGCTCGGCCTCCAAAGCCGACTCGATCAGGCGGTGGCAGCGCACACGATGCGGCACGACGGACGCGCCGTCTCGGCCGTCACGGTCTTCTCCCACACCAGCGAGCACGACCGCGGCGCCCCCCGATGCGCTCGGTCTCGACGGTGGTTGACCTGCCGGAGGCGACGAACGACAGCCGCCACCCAATCCAGGCGGCGCTCCACGGCGTGGCGAAGACCTGGAAGGAGCAGAGGGGCCGACGCCCTGGCGCTACAGCAAGGCCGGGCTGGTCACGAAGGATCTCGTGCTGCTCGACGGGGCGCCCCGCCCGCTGTTCGATGCCCTTGACCGGGAGAAGTCCGGTGCGCTGATGGCTGCGATGGATGCCTGCAACAGCCGGTTCGGGAGTGGCGCCGTGGTGCCGGCGCGGGCGGGGCTGGTCGAGAAGCGCACCTGGTCGACGAAGTTCGAGATGCGCTCGCCACGGTTCACGACGCGGCTGAGCGAGGTGCCGACGGTTCGTGCAGCCGTTCAGTGAAATCGCCTGCACCTTGGCGGCTCAACGACGACGCCGAGCCTCAGGCGCGCCGCTTCTTGACCAATCGCCGCGTGTCGACCTGGAACGGCATAGGTGCCGCAGCCAGGATTGGCTTCCACGTCGCGCCCCAGTCTTCGAGGGGGGCGGGATTGGACCTGTGGACAAGGTCGAGGAAGGCGAGCCCGACCTCGGCGGTGGCCCGCTTCACCAAGGGGTTCAGCGGCCCGCCGTTCCGGAGTGAGCGGTCGGTGAAGACGCTGTGCGGACCGCCCTGGAACACGAGCAATGCCTTCTGGGGGGTCGGGATCGCCGCGTAGACGTCGACGCGGTCCTGAACGGGCGAGTAGCGGCCCGGTATGCGGATCGTGTCCTCCGTCGTGGTGACATGGAGCGTGGGAACGTCGACCGAAGCGAGGACCGCCGCGAGGTCGGTCTCACCGTAGAAGGGCGGCGCCGAGATCACGATGCTCGCCGTGAACCGCGGGTCCCGGAAGCCCAAGGGCTTCCCGTCGCGGATGACCTGAGCGCCGGTGAGGATCAGGGTCGTGTTCGCCCCGAAGGAATGCCCGGCCGCGACGATGCGCTTGCGGTCGATGGCGGCATGGAAGGGGCTGTCACGCTGCAGCAGGCGGTCGAGGCCGAAGCTCACGTCCCGTGTCCGTTCGATGGCCTCGCGCTCGTCCGCCGCGCCGCCGAGACGGCCGAGGAGCATGATAGGATTGCCCTGCCACAGGGTCTCATCGCTGCCGACGTGCTGGATGTGCAGGCTCGCAGTACCGCGTGCCGACCATCCCTCGCCGAGGTAGCTGTAGCCCTTTCGGGAGCCGCCGAGCCCATGGGAGAAGACGATCAGCGGGACCAGACCCTTCCGGGTCGAGGTGGCTGGCCAATAGAGCCGGGCCGGCACCGCACGGTTGCGAGCCGTGTCGACCCATTCGAAGTCGATGAACCGGGCTTCGTCACGCGCTGCCAGGGCCAGGGCCGACCGGCATGGGAGCAGGCTCCCGGCACCCGCCGCCAGCAGCATGGCGCCGAAGCGGCGGCGGTCGAGGACAGGCGAGGCCGCTCCGGTGGAGGTGAACGGCCGGGATGGAGTGGCGTCGAGGATGGCCATGGATGTCTCGTGGGAGCCCGGCTGTCGGATCGCATCAGCCAAAACCTTGTGGCTACGGTTTGACGCGAGTGGGCTCGGTCGGATGTGCTCCCTCGCACAATCACGAGCGCAGATCGCGGCCCGTTGACGAAGATCGGTTCAGGGTCGAAAGCCGCGGCTCGGAGCACAATGGGCGATAAGCGTCGCTTCACGAGACCAGCAGGGCCCGATGGGCTACGATCCTGGCCATGTGCAACCTCTACAGCCTTGCCCGCTCGCAGGATGAGATCCGGCGCACCTTCGCGGTCGGCCGAGATGAGGCCGGCAACCTGCCGCCGCTGCCCGGGATCTTCCCTGACCAGATGGCGCCCGTCGTCTACGCTGCCGATGGCGAGCGGGTGCTGACGATGATGCGCTGGGGCTTTCCGCCACCGCCTAAGGTCGGCATGCAGCCGGTCACCAACGTGCGCAACGTCGCCTCGCCCTACTGGCGGCCCTGGCTCAAGCCGGCGCATCGCTGCCTTGTGCCGGTGACCTCGTTCAGCGAGTACGCCGACACCAAACCGCGCAAGACGCCGGTGTGGTTCGCCCTCGACGAGAGCCGGCCGCTGTTCGCCTTCGCGGGGATCTGGAGATCCTGGACGGGCGTGCGCAGGCCGAAGCGCGACGAGCCCGTGGAGGAGGAGCACCGCCTGTTCTCGTTCCTGACGACCGAAGCGAACGGTGTGGTTGGGCCGGTGCACCCAAAGGCGATGCCGGTGCTGCTCACCAATGCGAAGGAGTGGCGCACCTGGCTCGAGGCGCCAGCCGAGGAGGCGCTGCGGCTACAGCGCCCGCTCCCGGACGAGATGATGGCCGAGGTGGCGCGGGGCCCCCGTCAGGATGAGATTGAGGGGTAGGCGGGTGGTTGTCGCCCGGGACGAACTCCCGCCCTCGCGCGCCATCCAGCTCCGGGTTTCTCGCTAATCGCTTCTACCGCGTCGCAGACGCGGTGTTCACCGTCTGGACCACAGCTGCGGGCAGCAGGGCGCGCTCCAGGCGCGCCTGCATGTCCCTCTCCGCTACGCCAGCCATGGCGAGGACGATCAGGCTGATGCCGACGGCGGTCAGGAACGCGGCGCGCAGGTTCTGCATGGGTTCGGCCCAGGATTGATCGAAGCGCAGCTATGACCGGGAAGGGTGGCCGCTGTGTGGTCCGCTTCGGGCATCTTTGGGCATAAATGGTTTCAGTCGTATTCCAGGCCGACCGAGCGCTCGAAGGCAGCCCCGCTCGTCTGCTGCCCTTTTGGATCAGCAACCAAGATGTCGCGGAAGCCTCGCCCCATCAGCTCCCGGACCTTGTCGAGCGCCTGCAAATCCGTGCCGCAGGCGAACGTCACCGCGCGGCCGGTCGGGTCGGTTCCTGTTACCTTGTACAAGCGCGGTTCCCTGTCTGCGTTGAGTGTGCGGCAGCTGGGATGTGCCGACGTCGGCATCGAGACGCAAGGCGTGCGGCGGTGGACTGATATAATCGGGCGGAGGTTGGTCCCGATGGCGTTCCTGGCAGGGCTGGAGAGGATGGAAGGGCTCGCCGTTCGTCCTGCCGATCGCTCGGCGCGCAGGCCCATTCGGTAGCCTCGACGCGGTGATCGAGCGGATCACCAATCGCGCGACGCTGGAGGGCGTGACGGCACACAACCTCCGGCACTTGTTCGCTTCCATGGCCGGCGAGCTCATTCATGCTACCGGCGCCAACAAGACCGCCGTCCGCACCGCATTGCGCCGCCGGGCCGGTGTCGCATCCACTACCGCCAGTTCCTCAGCTGACAACTGGTGCGCCAGGACAGCGGCGGCGATGTCGAGACTGCCCTTGTTGATCTCGAGCACAGCCGGCGCCGATGGATCGGCGAGATAGGCGGAGATCGCCGCGTCCAATCCGTCGTCGGTGATGAGCTTCGCTCGGTAGGCTTCGCCGCCGGTCATCGCTTCACCTCCCAGATCGGGATCATGCCCGGCTGCTCGAGGACGGTTGGCGGAAGAGAGGTTGCCATCGGCGCTACCTGAAGATGCGGGTAGCGCCCAGCCACTTCCGCGACACCGATCGATCGTCTCCGGTGAGAACGTACGGTGAACACGGCTGTGGGGAAAAATGTGGGTGCTTCGGTGAACCCCAGCGCCCATATTCGCGCTTCGTTCCCGCTCACCGCGTCACGGCCGCCGGTAAGGCCGTTAGAGAAAACCGTTTATCTACAAAGGGTTTAATGGTCGGAGCGAGAGGATTCGAACCTCCGACCCCTAGTCCCCCAGATAAGTCCTAGCGCCTGAAACGAAACGAGAATTCTGCAAAACGGGCAGTTCGCGGGGAATTGAACCGAAAGGGGAAAACCGCTGATCTGCAAAACGGTTTGGTGGCGTTCTCGGAACGTTTTAGAGGTGGCGGTATGCTGTCTTCAGGCGCTCCGCCCAACCATCCACCCGCCATCCTCTCCTGGTCCCGCGCCCTCGCAGAAATCTCATCCGTCGCGCGGATCGGCGATTGAAAACCCCGAAAAAATCGGTATTCTGATCGTCGTTGGGGCAGCGCCCCGCTCCTGTCGGGAGACAAACCGATGACCTCGCTCAACGCTCTCACCCTGACCGTCGACCAGTGGCACGCCGTCGACATCTACATCGGCAACGTCGCCCAGCGGATCGAGAGCGAGGGGCTGGGCGCGACCCCCTGGAGCGCCGCCGACATGGCGTGCGGGATCGCCGCGCGGGTCATCCGCGGGTACCAGCGCGCTCTGCGCGAGGCGTGCGATGCCGTCACCGGCGAGACGGCGACGGTCGATCATGCCGGCGTCGAGGTGCTGCGGAGCCTCTCGCGCGATTTCGGCCAGTTCGACGACCTGACCACGTGGGACGATCTGCGGACCCGCGGGCGCCATTACAGGGCCGAGGGCGATCGCCCCGAATACGCCGGTCCGGCGCCGGACGCAGAGACCCTGACCGCTCTGCTGGCCGAGGAAAATGCCCGCCGCACGAGCTGGCGCAAAATCGCCCTGCCGATCATCCGTGCGATCGAGACCGGGGGCCGTGCGGCCGATCGGGCAGCGTGAGAGCGCCCGATGTCCACGATCGACATCGAGCCGTATTTTCGGAACCGTGCGGTCGCGGATGTGCGCGGCCTCTCCGGCGAGGTGCTGGCGCTGTTCGACGCGCAGGCCGCCCGGTTCGCGCGCTGGGCTGCCGCGGGGGACAGCCGCAAACAGGAGATCCAGGCCGCGCGTCTCCAGCACGAACGTCAGGCGCGCGCGGCCGTGGCGATCCATCTGGCCTCGGCGACCGTCGAGGACGCCGTAGCGCGCGTGGCCTACCGGGATGGGAGCCGCATCACGGCGCGCACCATCTGGAGCGAGATCTACGCGCTGGTACGCAGCAGGGAGGGCGGGACGCTGAGGCTGACCGAGTCCGAGTGCGTCGTGGCGGAGGCGATGACGTGGTGGCTGATACCTCTGCCAGAGCCGGACGAGTGGCATTTCCCGCGCGACGTGCCGCCTGAGCCGCGGCCGGCCCCTCCGCCGGTGCGCGAGCCGGAGCCGATGCCCCCGGGCGCCCCGACGATCGTCTACGAGCCCATCGTGTCGATCGTCCACAAACCGCCGCCGCGGTGGGAGCCGGGCGTGCTGCGCATCGAGGGGCCGACCTACATCCGCGAGGCGGCGGGCGGCGTGCTCATCGGGACGCGCAACAACGAGCCCGATTGGGGCGGGCGCCTCCGGCGTCTCACCGACCCGCGCGCTTGGTTCCCGGCTGCGCGGTGGCGTGACGGAGAGGGTGACGGGCATCAGGGGTGGTTCGTGCCGGGGTCAACGGCGGTGCGGCGCGTCAACGCCTGGCTCGATGCCGGCGGCAGGAGAGCCCCGAAACCGGATCGTCCGCCGCGCAAGCCTCGCCCCTCGCGAGAGGAGGCCATGGCGGCATGGCGCGCCAAACGGATGCGCCAGCGCGAGGAGGCGCAGCAGCGGGCCGTCGAGCACTGGACGGCGGAGCGAGCCGAGGCCGAGGCTGCCGCAGCCGAGCGCCGTCGTGCCGCGGGTCTGCCGCCTGCCGATGGCCCCGAGCCGTTCGGGATCGTCTCGCACGTCACCGACATGGCGCCGCTGTGGCTCGGTGCGATCCACACGCCCGCGCACCTCGTCGCGGCGGTGGCCGAGGCTGCCGCCGTCCTGCGCTGCCGGCAGGAGGCCGGTCGCGCCTCCCGCTATCAGCACGCGGGGTACGTGCTGATCCAGCATGTGCCGGAGGGTGCGTGGTCGCAGACCGGCTATCACGTGGTGCCGGCCCGCCACGCCAACGGGTTTCCGGACCTGCGCACGCTGGAGGGCGTGAGGATGGGCGAGGGCGTCAGCCTGGAGCGCGCCGCCCAGATCCTCGAATGGGCGCGCTGGCATCACGGCTACGTCATCCGCTATGCGCAGGCGTTCTGGGACCTCGGACAGGCTGTCGCTGGGGCAGTGTCGGGGCCGGGCGAGGCGATCGTCGTGAGGACGGCGCAGATCATGAGGGACCTGGAATGACCGGAGAGGAGTTGCGCGAGGCCAGAGACATCCTCGGGAGACGGCTCGGATTAGATCGAGCCATCAGGGCCGTCGAAATAGGCCGCGCTCTGGGTCTCCGGGGCGATGACCCGGGAGAGAGCGTGAGGGGGTGGGAGAGACGGGGCAGCATGCCCGGCCCCCCTGCCGAGGCCATCCGCGGATGGGTCCAGATCACCGACCTGGGCGGCACACCGCCCTCTCTCAAGCAGGCCATCGTGCGCAGAGCGTCCGAGGCCGAGGATGATCCCCGCTGATGCAGGGGCTGGTGCTCGCTCTCGATCAAGTCCCGGGCGGGGTCAGCCCCGCGGTGCAGGGACGATGCAGACAACCACGACTACGGGCCGTACACAACCACCAATCGCGAGGCCGAGATTTCCATGGGCGCTCCCGGCAACAACAACCTGCACAACCGCCGCCGGCCCGGGCCGAAAACCCGAGCACCGCTCAACAGCCGAAACGCCGGGATCTGGGCCCACCTGCGCACGCTGGGCACCGCGCCGTTCACGGTCCAGACTGTGGCTGACGCGACCGAGATCCGCGAGCGGACCGTCTCGGCCTACGTCACGGCGCTATATCGGGCGGAGATCATCCAGCGCGTCGAGCCTATCGCCATGACGCAGATGGGCGCGCTCTCGGCGGTGTACCAGGTCGCGAGACCTCTCGGCCCGCTGCCAGCGCTGATCCGCTATTCGGTGCGCGGCCGGCCGGCGAGCGATCCAAATCCCCCTTGACCCCGAATAAAAATCCGGTACATTAAATCACATCAACCCGCGCCTCGGGGATCACGGAGGCAGGAGAAACCATCATGACGATCGTCTCCGCCGAGCGCATCGCTGCCCGCCGCCAGTCCGCCGAAATCGCCGCCTGGACCGGTTCTGGCGAGGCTGAGCGCATGGCCGCGATGACCGACGCCGAGGTAGCCGCGCTGATCGAGATCGAGGACGCTGAGGCTGCCGCGCTTGCAGTGCGCGACAAAGCCCGTGATGCGGCCCGCCTCGCTCGACACGGCCTCGGCCACGACCAGATCGTCCGGGCCACCGGTCGCGGTACCCACCACGACAGCCACGGAGTCGAGGCGATCGACCTTGCGGGCGATTGGCGCGTCGTCGCGATCGACGGCGCGACTGGCCGCATCCATCTCGCTCCGGCGTCGGGCCAGGGCCAGTATGCGCTGGTCCGTCCCGAGCAGATCGTCCGCTGATGCCGCCTGCCCCCGCCTACCTCTGGCAGGTCACGCTCAACATGGGCGGCGGGCAGCGCTCGCTCCGGTCCGACGTGACGGAGCAGGCATTGATCGTCGTCCGCCCCTTGCTGGACCTGGATGTCCCCCAGGCAGTGGACGGGCTCGGCACCGTGTGGGCGGAGCGATACGGCTCGGCCATCGTCGTGCGCGTCTCGGACGGGACAGGGCCGCGGTGCGCGATCGGGGTGGCGCTGCGCTCGCGCGGGGCGCCGCGGGTCTGGCAGGCGCTCCATGAGGACGGCATCGCCGCGCTCGCGACGCAGCCCCGCGACCCGCCTCAGGCGCCATGGTGCGGCCTGGTGCTGGCGGACCGGATGCGGGAGCGTCCGCGCGAGGAGACCATGGCCCTGGTGACTCTCGCCCGTGTCGTCGGCTGGGCCTGGGTGGAGCGCGACGCCTGATGCGCCGCGGTCGCCCCCGCATCCTCCCGGACGGCACGACGACCCGGGACGCCCGGCTGGCCGCCGGTGGCCGCCGTGTCGAGATCCTCCTATCGCCGGAGGAGGTTGAGGCCCTGCGCCGTCTGCGCGAGGCCGCGGGGGAGAGCACCGACGCAGCGATGCTGCGGCGGCTGATCGTTGAGGCGGACAGGTGGGGCACATGACCCCAACCGCCTACCTCGCTCTCACCTCCGCCCTGGTGCTGGCGTGCGCCTGGGGTGCGGTGATGTGGTCGAGGCGGGCGGCCCGGCGGCTGGATGAGAGGGAACGATGATGCGCGTTGTGATCTACGATGCTGAAGACATGGAGCCGATCACAGTCATCCGGCTCCCTGACCACATGCGCGGGTACCTGGACGAGATCCTAGATGGGCGCCGAGGCCCGGAGATCACATTCCCCGTGCAAGATCCGCTGCGCGCCAGGGACTTTCTGGCGGATGTCTCATCCGCGCCAGTCCAATTACGCGTCGTGCGCTTGAAATTCGAGCCGATCAGGAAAGGCAGGGGCCTCCTGATGTGGCTGTGCACGACACGCGACGGCGAAACAGCGCTTCTGCTGAAGTCGGTGTTCCTGCCGGGCCAGCAGCGAGAGTTGAACCATCAACGCGAAGATGCCTTCATGGCTGGGTTGTTCGCCGCGCTGGCGCGATGACCTATCCGCTCACCTGGCGCCACACATGGCCCGAGCGCGGCCCGGATTTCCTGGCGATCGTCAGGGGCGGCCAGTTCGCTCGGATCTACCGCACCCACCCAGACCACCTCCAGGGCCACGAATGGGTCTGGTCGCTCACCTACCCGGCTGCGACGAGGCTCAACAAGACCGGCCGGGCTGCGACCAAGGCGGAAGCGGCCGACGCCGTGCGGGCGGGCCTGGACGAGGCCCTGCGCTGGCACGCCGAGCGAGACCAGCCGTTGCTTCTGTGGCGGGCCGACAGGGGATCGGATCTACAGCTCGATTGGATGCGCGGGCCGGTGAGGATCGTGGTGGGGCAGGATGTGCCGTGGCTGGAGGGGTAGGGTCCAGACGCAAGAAAGCCCGCGCCGGAGTAACCCGGGCGGGCTGAAGCTTCAATCCCCGCGCCTGCGGGGAACAACCTTCCAGCAAGCTATTCATAATACGACTGTTTTCGGCTCACAGCAGGTCTACCGATCGCGCGACCGCCGCGCAAGCACGAAAAAGCCCCGCTCGGCGTCTGCCGGCGGGGCTGAAGGTCGGGTCTCGGGTCTTGGAAGA
>NZ_LABX01000100.1 GCF_001043915.1 Methylobacterium aquaticum
GATCCCCGCCCGCATAGATCCCCCCGCTTGGATCCCCGCCGGTAGGGATCGGGCGGGACCGGCGGGTCAGGCCTGGGCGGGGCCCATCCGCCGGGCGAAGCGCCAGGCCGCGACGGCGACGGCCAGCGCGAGGCCGAGCTGGGCGAGGCTCCCCTCGCCGAGATGGGCATGGCCGAGATCGAACCGCACGGCCAAACGCACGGCCCAGCCGGCCGCCGCATAGCCGAGGCAGAAGATCAGGGCGGCAAGCAGGAGCGCGACGAAGTCGTTCATGGGTGAGACCCCCCGCAGGCGAGGATGCGACCGCCTCGCCCGATGGGCCAGCGGCACGCGGCGCGACCATGAAACCCGGGCAAGCTTGCCCGAAGCCGGTCTCCCCCGAAGGATCGCAAGAGCCGCGCCAGATCACCCGCGCCGGTCGCCGCGCCGATGCCTCACTCCGGCCGGGTCGCCTGCATCGACGGGCGCTCACCGAAACCGGCATACCACTCCGCCGCCGCCGGGGCGCGCCCGCGCCAGCCGAGATCGGGGAGGCGCAGGTCGAGATAGCCCAGGGCGCAGCCATACGTGATGGTGGCAATGTCGACCCGCTCGCCCAAGCCGGGCGCCGCCGCCTCGATCTGCGCCAGCGCGTCGCCGATCTTCTCCCGCTGGCCGGCGACCCAGGCCGGCGACCGCTCGGTCTCCTGGCGCACCCGGGTCTCGTAGACGCAGAGCAACGCCGCATCGAGCAGGCCGTCACCAGTTGATTGCGCGACGAGCGCCGTCCAGCGTGCCGGGCCCGGCGCCGGGAAGACGCCGCCCCCGCCCAGATGGTCGAGGTATTCGCAGATCACCCGGCTGTCGGCGAGCGCCGTACCGTCGTCGAGGATCAGGGTCGGCACCTGCCCGAGGGGGTTCTGCGCCCGGATGGTGGCGTCGCGGTTGATCGGGTGGGCCGCCGCGGGCAGCAGCTCGATCCGGTCGAACAGCCCGAGTTCGTGGGCGACGACCAGCACCTTGCGGACGAAGGGAGAGGCTTTGGCGTAGAAGAGCTTCACGGGATTCCTCCGGAATGCGTCGTGTCGGTGACCCTGTCCGTGACGCCGGCTCACTGCCCCCGGCCGGACGTGGTCGGCTTGGTGGCGGGTTTGGCCCCCACTGGAGCGGCACCCGGCGCCGCGGGCTTGGGTGGGGCCGGCGGGCGCGGGGTTTCGAGGCTCAGGCGGCGCACCGGCCAGCCGTCGCTCCAGCGCTCCATGTCGATGAAGCGCGGATTGCTCTTCAGGCTCGCGGCGTTCTGGCCCGAGAAGGCCGCGGCCGCCGCCATGTCAAAGGTCTTCCAGAAGGCGAGGTAGTCGAGGCTGTCGGTGCCGGCGGCGTTGATCTGCCCGACCAAAACGGTCTGCTCCCCGGTCAGCGTCATGTCGGGCGACCACTTGAACGGCGCCGGCTTCTGCTTCGGATCGGGGGTCGGCAGCTTGAGTTGCGCGATGTCGTAGGCGGCGTTGCCGCCGGCCGGCGCGGCCAGGGTGGCGGAGAGGGCCGGAAAGCCGTGATCGTCGGAGAGGGTGCGGACCATCAGCTTGTGGTCGGTCGGCACCGCGCTCGCGTCCCGCATCACGCGCCGGGCGGCGATGTCGGCGGCGCGGGCATCCCGGTCGCCGATCACCGTCACGATCAGCGTCGCGGGGTCGATCTCGTTCAGGTCGTGGAGCGCGATGCCCCGGGCCTTGTCGTCCCGGGCGATACCGCCCGGCATGGCGCCGAAGATCAGCCGCGGCACCGGCAGACCGGTCACACGCGCATGGGCCGCGAGATTGGCGGCGAGCGGGACGCCGGCGAGATGGCCGATCAGTGCGACGCGGTTCGTATCCGGCTTGGCCTCCTGGTCGCCGGCGAGTTCGGCCAGGGCGTCCTTGACCAGGGTCGCGGCGATGCCGCTCGCAAGGACCGGGCGGGTGCGGCCGACCTCCTGGAAGCGCGGGAACAGCACGAGATAGCCCGAGCGCGCGAGGTGCTCGATCCAGGAGCCATAGGCTTGCGGGTTCACCGCGCCCCAGGCGTGCAACAGCACCGCCACCGGCCGCCCCTCGGCCGGGGCCGCCCCGTTGCCGTAATAGGCGAGCGTCACCGCGCCGGCCCGGCCGAGCACCCGCTTCACCACGCTCGCGGCAGCGTAGGCTTGCCCTCCCGGCCCGTCCTTCGGCTGCACGGGGGGCGTGGCGGCCCCCGCTCCGGGCGCGCCGAGGCCGATCACGAGGCCGAGGATGAGCGGAAGGGCGACGGGAAGGCGGAACAGCGCGGGCATGAGGCTGGGGGGCTGGCGGCTCGGGAGGCGCACCCCACACTGTTTCGCGCCGGCACTCAAGGCGCGATCGCGCGCCGGCACGACCGTTCCCGAACTTGTCTCTTCCGCGGTACAGTCACATGCCGGTTGCGAGGAGCGGGCGCCGAGTCCCGGCGCGTCCGTGACAGGGTCTCTAGCGATCGCTCTCCGGCTCGTCGCCGAGCACCGCATGCAGCCGGCCGATCAGCGTGTCGAGTTCCTGCGGGACCGGCTCGTCGGTCACGCCGGTGTACAGCGCCCGCAAGTCGTGCCCGATCTTGGCGAGCAGCAGCGCGTCGGCCAGAGACGACGCGGTCATGTGCGTCTGTCCGTAGCTCGCGGCGTGATTGCTCGGGATCAACTTCATGGCGCGATTACGGAACAGACGTTCCGACTCCGTGGCGGACGAGGGCGAGGTTTGCGGCGCGAACAGGCACCCAATCGGGGAATGGTCGGTCGGTGGCTCACGGCCGAGATGTCGTGCCGGATCGCCGGCTCGCCCTGAACAACGCGCTTCCGGCAGGGCAGTTGCGCCGGTTTTTCGGGCAGGATCACGATACGGACGCGGCCCCCTGCCCGGCAGCAGGGGGCCGCGACCGATTTCCATGTGCGCCACGGCGCTTACCGGCCGTTCACCATAACGACGACCGGGTGTCCGGCGGGCGCCCTACATCGGCGGCGTCAGGCCGTCCTTGCCGACCGAGACGCTGCGCGCGTCGAGGCGATCGCCGTCCCGGATGGCCGAGGCGAAGACCTTGGCGCCCGGCACCAGCACCGCCCGGTCGGCCGGCTCCAGCATCACGACCGGCGTGCCCGGCGGCACCGTGACCGCGAGGCTCCGACCCTTGTAGGACACCGTGAGGGTGCGGCCGGTGCCGACCTCGGAACCGCCCGCGACGGTGCCGTTCGTCATGCGGGTCTCAACCTCCGGCGCACCGACCGTGCCGTTCGTCATGCTCGTCTCGACCGGGCCGGAGCGATCGGGCAACCGGTCCCAGGGGCCGTGCCCCTCGCCGGTGCCGCGCATCGCCTCCGGGAAGATCAGCACTTCGAGGGCGACAGGCGGGTCGCCGGGCTTGGCGCCGGCCTTGGCGGCGGTGCCGATGAAGCTACCGTCCTTGACCTGGTCGAGGCTCGCCGGCGCCAGTTGTCCCACCCGCGTGCCGGGGCCGAGGCGGATCGTCTCCACCGTCCCGGCGCGGGTGCGGATGGTCACCGCATCCGCCTCGACGCGCTCGATCGTGCCGCGCAGGCGCTCGACCTGGGGCGCGGCGAGAGCGGCGCCGACGGGAAAGCCTGCGGCCAGCATCAGGCCAGCGGCAGCGATCGTCCTGAGAAGGGGCATGGAACACACTCCGGGAGGCAGGCTCGAGAATCCAAGCCTCGCCCGTTATGGCTCGCCGCGCCGCGCCGGACATGCGTCTCGCGCACACGTGAATGGACGGGACCCGGCCTCATGCGGCCCGCGCCGGCGGGGCACTCCGGCTCCCGCACCGCGGGACACGGCGATGGGCGCGGGGAGTTACCCGACGACCAAGCTGCAATGCGGCTCGACGACCGGGTTGGCCCGCGACCAGTCCGTGCCGTTGCGGCCGGCATCCCAGGTAAAATCTTCCACGCCGAGATCGAGAAAGCGCCGATGGATTCTCGCGTCGCACTTCTCGCTGATGGCGCGGGTCAGTCTCATTCCTCGTCGGCCTCCTCCGGCTCCAGCGTCGCCTTGACGGTGTCGAGCACCCGCCGGGCGAGGTCGGAATCCGGATCCTCGCGGGTCAGGGCATCGTCCAGCATGGCGAGGAAGCCGCCGAGCTGATGGCGGTAATGGTCGGAATCGATCCCCCGCAGGATGCCGGCGACGAAGCGCACCGCCATCTGCAACGCCACCTGCTTGGCGGCGACGTCCGATTGCGCCTCGGAGAGCCGGGCGATCATCTCGCCGTGGCGGGCCGAGAGCGTGGTCAGGCCGTTGATCTTGTCGTCTGGGCTCATCGCGCATCTCCCGAGAAGCGAAAAGGGCCCTTCCTGGCGGAAAGGCCCCCGTCGTGATGGCGGTTCCCGCAGAGCCTGTCTGAGACCCACGGATCTCCGGCCCACGGATCTTCGGGCCCCCGCCCTCCGGCTGTCATCGGAGGGGCGAGGGCCCTCTCCTCACGCCGCGAGCTGGCGCAGCACGTAAGGCAGGATGCCGCCGTTGCGGAAGTACTCCAGCTCGTCGAGCGTATCGATGCGGCAGGTCAGCGGGACCTCCTTCACCGAACCGTCGGCCGAGGTGATCGTGGCGGTGAGCGTCTGGCGCGGCTTCAGCTCGCCCGCCAGGCCCTCGATCGTCACGGTCTCGTCGCCCTTGAGGCCCAGCGAGGCCCAGGAGGCGTCGCCCTGGAACACCAGCGGCACCACGCCCATGCCGACGAGGTTCGAGCGGTGGATGCGCTCGAAGCTCTCGGCGATCACGGCGCGGACGCCCAGCAGCTTGGTGCCCTTCGCCGCCCAGTCGCGCGAGGAGCCGGTGCCGTATTCCTTGCCGGCGAACACCACCAGCGGGGTGCCCTCCTGCTCGTAGCGCATCGCCGCGTCGTAGATGAACATCCGCTCGCCCGACGGCTGGTACAGGGTGTAGCCGCCCTCGACCACGCTGCCGGACTCGTCCTTCACCATCTGGTTCTTGATGCGGATATTGGCGAAGGTGCCCCGCATCATGACTTCGTGGTTGCCGCGGCGGGTGCCGTACTGGTTGAAGTCCTGCACCCGGACCTGGCGGTCCTGGAGGTACTTGCCGGCCGGCGAGGCCGCCCGGATATTGCCGGCGGGCGAGATGTGGTCGGTGGTGATCGAGTCGAGGAACAGGCCGAGGATACGGGCATTGACCACGTCCTCCACCGGCTTCGGGGTCTTTTCCATCCCGACGAAGTAGGGCGGGTTCTGGACATAGGTCGAGCCCGCGTTCCACGCGAAGGTCTCGGCCTCGGTGACCTCGACGTCCTTCCAGTTCTGGTCACCGCCGAACACGTCGGCGTAGCGCGACTTGAACAGGGTCGACGTGATGTTGGCCTCGATGAATTCCTGCACCTCGGCGGTCGAGGGCCAGATGTCCTTCAGGTAGACCGGCTGGCCGTCCGAGCCGGTGCCGAGGGGCTCCGAGGTGATGTCGATCTGCATCGAGCCGGCGAGCGCGTAGGCGACGACGAGCGGCGGCGAGGCGAGATAGTTCGCCCTAACGTCGGGGTTCACCCGGCCCTCGAAGTTGCGGTTGCCCGAGAGCACCGCGGCGGCCACCACGTCGTTGTCGTTGATCGACTTCGAGATCGCCGCCGGCAGCGGGCCCGAATTGCCGATGCAGGTGGTGCAGCCGAAGCCGACGAGGTTGAAGCCGAGCGCATCGAGGCTCGATTGCAGGCCGGCCTTGTCCAGGTACTCGGCGACGACCTGGGATCCGGGGGCGAGCGAGGTCTTCACCCAGGGCTTGGAGCGCAGGCCCTTGGCGACGGCGTTGCGGGCGAGAAGCCCGGCGCCGATCATCACGCTCGGGTTCGAGGTGTTGGTGCAGCTCGTGATCGCGGCGATCACCACGTCGCCGTGGCCGATGTCGAAATTCGCGCCCTCGACCGGATAGCGCGTGGCGATGTCGGCCGCGCGTCTGAACTCGGTCTCCATCGACTGGGCGAAGCCGGGCTTGGCGCCGTCGAGGAGCACCCGGTCCTGCGGACGCTTCGGGCCGGCGAGCGAGGGCTTCACGTCGCCCATGTCGAGGGCGAGCGTATCGGTGAAGACCGGGTCCGGGGTCTCCGCGTCACGCCACATCCCTTGAGCCTTGGCGTAAGCCTCGACGAGAGCAATGCGGTCGTCGGCGCGGCCGGTGACCTTCAGGAAGTCGATGGTCTTCTGGTCGACCGGGAAGAAGCCGCAGGTCGCGCCGTATTCCGGCGCCATGTTGGAGATCGTGGCACGGTCGGCGACCGACATGTCGTCGAGGCCGGGGCCGTAGAATTCGACGAACTTGCCGACCACGCCCTTCTTGCGCAGCATCTGCGTGACGGTGAGCACGAGGTCGGTGGCGGTGGTGCCCTCCGGCAGCTTGCCCGACAGCTTGAAGCCGACGACCTCGGGGATCAGCATCGACAAAGGCTGGCCGAGCATCGCCGCCTCGGCCTCGATGCCGCCGACGCCCCAGCCGAGCACGGCCAGCCCGTTGACCATCGTGGTGTGCGAGTCGGTGCCGACCAGCGAATCCGGGTAGGCCACCTCGGTGCCCTCGAAGGGCTTCGTCCACACCGTCTGCGACAGGTATTCGAGATTGACCTGGTGGCAGATGCCGGTGCCCGGGGGCACCACGGAGAAATTGTCGAAGGCCGACTGGCCCCATTTCAGGAAGGTGTAGCGCTCACCGTTGCGCTCGTATTCCAGCGCCACGTTGTCGGCGAGAGCCTTCGGGGTGCCGAACTCGTCGACGATGACCGAGTGGTCGATGACGAGGTCGACCGGGACCAGCGGGTTGATCTTCTGCGGGTCGCCGCCGAGCGCCACCATGGCGTCGCGCATCGCCGCGAGATCGACCACCGCCGGCACGCCGGTGAAGTCCTGCATCAGCACGCGGGCGGGGCGGAACGCGATCTCGACCTCGGTCTTGCCGCGGTTCTCGAGCCAGCCGACCACGGCCTCGATGTCGGCCTTCTTGACCGAGCGGTCGTCCTCGTAGCGCAGCAGGTTCTCGAGCAGCACCTTCATGGAGAAAGGCAGGCGGCTCGCATCCGGCAGGCCGTTCTTCTCGGCCTCGGGAATCGCGTAGATGGTGTAGGTCTTCCCGCCGGCCTGGAGTGTCTGGCGGGCCTTGAAGCTGTCGATCGATGCCACGGCGTGGTCCTCGCGAGGGGTTGTCGAACACGGCGCAGGCAGGACCTGCGCCACAACTGAAGTGTTCGGCCGGATGCGCTTTGGGGCGGACCTGCATCACGCAAGGAACGCGCCCGTGTGCCGCCCGCCCTCGCCTGCCGGCTAAGAATCGGACGGTGCGCGCGCCGCCCCGGGGGTGCCCGGACTGGGATGCGCGAAGGACGGTTTGGACGCCTCTGAAGGTCGCGCGGCGCAGCCGGAGATGCGTATAGAACACTTCGAAACTGGCCGCTACGGGTCTGGTGGCTGGGCGATCGGTCATTCTCGCCGGGGCCGCCATAGCGTAAACGCGGTCCGCCCTCCCCGCCTCGCCCCCGCTGCCGGAGACCCCTGCCCTTGCGCCTGATCGCCGAGGATCTCGCCTGCCGGCGCTCCGGCCGCCGCATCTTTTCCGGTCTCTCCTTCACCCTGGAGGCCGGCGAGGCGCTGACCGTCACCGGCCGCAACGGGGCCGGCAAATCGTCGCTGCTCGCCATCCTCGCCGGGCGGCTGCGGCCCGAGGCCGGGCGGCTCGTGGCCGAGGAGGTCGGGGAGCGCACGATCCCGGAATGCCTCCACGTCGTCGGCCATCGCGACGGGTTGAAGGGAGCGCTCACCGCCGAGGAGAACCTCGCCTTCGCCCGCGACCTTCTGGGAGATGCCGATCTCGCCCCGCGCGAAGCGCTGGCCCGCCTCGGCCTCGCCCATGCGGCGGGTTTGCCGGTGGCCTATCTCTCGGCCGGCCAGCGGCGGCGGGTGGCGCTCGCCCGGCTCCTCGTCTGCCGCCGGCCGCTCTGGCTCCTCGACGAGCCCACCGCCGCCCTCGACGTCGCCTCGCAAGCGGCGCTCGCCGGGCTGATGCGCGAGCACCTGGCGCAAGGCGGCCTCGTCATCGCCGCCACCCATCAGGCGCTCGGCCTGGAGGACGCCCGGGACTTGTCCGTCGAGGCGTTCCGCACCGGCCGGGCCGACCGCGCGACCGATCCCTTCGCGGAGGCGTTCTGATGGGCCGCGCCTTCCTGGCGGTGGTCGCCCGCGACCTACGGCTCGCCGGCCGCATCGGCGGCTCGGGAGCCCTGTCCCTCGTCTTCTTCCTGATGATCGTCGCCCTGGTGCCGTTCGGCCTCGGACCCGACCTGAATCTGCTCGCCCGGATCGGCCCCGGCATCCTGTGGATCGCCGCGGTGCTGGCGACCCTGATCGGGCTCGACCGGCTGTTCCAGGCCGACGAGGAGGACGGCTCCCTCGATCTCCTCACCGGTGCCCCTGCCCCGCTGGAAGTGCTGGTGCTCGCCAAGGTCACGGCGCACTGGCTCACCACCGGCCTGCCTCTGGCGCTCGCCACCCCGCTCTTCGGCCTCCTCGTCGCGCTCAGCCCGACCGGCATGGCGGCGACCAGCCTGACGCTCCTCGTCGGCACCCCGGCGCTGACCTTCATCGGCGCCGTCGGCGCGGCGCTCACCGCCTCGATCCGCCGCGGCGGCCTGATCCTCGCCGTGGTGGTGCTGCCCCTGATGGTGCCGACCCTGATCTTCGGCGTCTCGGCGGCGGATGCGGCGCTCGGCGGCACGGTGCCGTTCGCGACGCCGCTGGCGATCCTGGGGGCGTTGAGCCTGGTGGCCGGGGTGGTCGGGACGCTGGCGGCAGCGGCAGCGTTGCGGTGGGGGGAATAGGGCTCAGGCCGCGCGAAGGCCGTGAGCGGAGGTGGTCATGCCGTCACGTGGGCATGCCGTTCCATGACGATCGTCCGCTCCTCGCCGTGCCGGTGCTCTCGCACCGCCCTGAACCCGAGCTGCGCGTAGAAGCCCACCGCCGTCAGCGAGGATTGCAAGGTCAGCGTTGCGATGCCGGCCGTCCGGGCGGCGCGGTCCACCTCGGCCATCAGGTGCCGCCCGATGCCGCGCCCCTGTGCCTCGGGCGCGACGAAAACGGCGCGCACGGCGGCACCATCGCGACTCGCCGTACCGACGATGCGGCCCGCTTCTACCGCCACGAAGACCTGCCGCGTCGCGATCATCCCGGCAATGCCGTCCGGCACGAAGCCAAAAGCGACCCGAGCGATCGTCTCCGGGCCGTAATCGCGGGCATTGCTCTCGTACAACGCGGAGAGGACGACACGGCTGATCTCCGCCGCATCGTCCGTCGTCGCCATGCGTATCGTGCCGTTCATCACACCCTCCCCGGCGCCGCGCACCGGGGGGAGCGCGCGGCCGTTTAGAACACCGCCTGACCCAGCAGCACCGCCGCGATCACGATCACCACCGCGATCACCAGGAAGAGGATGAACAGCAGCCGGGCGATGCCGCGGGCGCCCGACGCCACGTTGGTGAAGCCCAGCGCGCCGGCCACCAGCGAGATCACGAAGAAGATGATCGCCCATTTCAACATGGCGGGAGCACTCCGGTCGCTCAAAAAAGTCGCGGGGTTAACCGGCACCGCCACGCTTCGTTCCGCGCGCTCCACACCCCTCTGCGCCGTTCGTCCGCATTGCCCCCGGGGATGCCCGCGCGCTACACCCGCGCCATGGCGATGGGTCTTCTCACCCGGCTGGCGCAGCCCGGCCACTTCATGCGCTGGTCCGGGGCGCTCCTGCCCTGGGTCGCCGGCCTCGCAATCGTGCTGCTGGCCATCGGCCAGTACCTGACCTGGTTCGTGGTCCCGCCCGATTACCAGCAGGGCGAGACGGTGCGGATCATGTACATCCACGTGCCGGCGGCCTGGATGGCGGTGTTCTTCTATGGCGCCATGGCGGTCTCGGCGCTGGGCACCCTGATCTGGCGCCATCCGCTGGCCGATGTGGCGCAGCGCGCCGCGGCCCCGATCGGCGCGGCCTTCACGCTGATCTGCCTCGTCACCGGCTCGCTCTGGGGCAAGCCGATGTGGGGCACCTACTGGGTCTGGGACGCGCGCCTGACCTCGATGCTGGTGCTGTTCCTGATCTATTGCGGGCTGCTCGCCCTGTGGCGCACGATCGAGGATCCGAACCGCGCCGCCCGGGCGGTCGCGATCCTGACGCTCGTCGGCGCCGTCAACCTGCCGATCATCAAGTTCTCGGTGAACTGGTGGTCGACCCTGCACCAGCCGGCCTCGATCCTGCGGATGGGCGGGCCGACGATCTATGCGAGCATGCTCTATCCGCTGCTGGTGATGATCGCCGCCGCCTCGGTGCTCGGCCTCGCCCTGCATCTCCAGGCGATGCGGACCGAGATCCTGCGCCGCCGCGTCCGCACCCTGACCATCCTCGAAGCGGAGCGGCTCGACGCCGCGCTCCTCGCCCCGCAGGCCGCCTGACCATGGATCTCGGCCCTCACGCCGCCTTCATCCTCGGCGCCTACGGCTTCACCACCCTGGTGATCCTCGGCCTCGTCGCCCACGCGCTCATCGACCGGCGGGCGCAGGACCGGGCGCTCGCCCGGCTCGCCGAGGAGCCGCAGACACAGCAGCCGTCGCGGGGCCGCCGGTGAGCGACATGCCCGTCCACCCGGTCGAGGAGGCCGAGGAGGCGCCGCGCCGCTCGCGGCTGCCGTTCCTGCTGCCGCTGCTGGCCTTCGCGGCGCTCGCCGGCATCTTCCTCGGCAAGCTCATGACCACCGGCTACGATCCCTCCGCCGTGCCCTCGGCCCTGATCGGACGCCCGGTGCCCGACTTCACCCTGCCGCCCGTCACCGGCCTGACGGAGGGCGGCGCCGCGGTGCCGGGCCTGTCCGCCGCCGACCTCAAGGGCAAGGTGACGGTGCTCAACGTCTGGGCCTCGTGGTGCGCGCCGTGCCAGATCGAGCACCCGATGCTGGTGCGCCTCGCCCGCGACGGCGTGAACCTCGTCGGCATCGACTACAAGGACCAGCCCGAGAACGGCCGCCGCTACCTCGGCCGCCACGGCAACCCGTTCAAGGCCGTCGGCGCCGACGAGGACGGCCGGGTCGGCATCGATCTCGGGGTCTACGGCGTGCCGGAGACCTTCGTGATCGGGCCGGACGGGCGGATCCGCGAGAAGCTCGTCGGCATCCTGACGCCGGACAATTACGACGCCTTCCTGGCCCGGGTGCGGGCGATGAAGTAGGGGCGCGGCTTATTTCGGCAGCGCGTAGATATTGACCTCCAGCGCCTCGTCGGACGGGCTGGCGAGCGGGGTCAGGTATTCCTCCACGAAGGCGTCCTGGACCAGGATGCCCTTGGCGTCGAGATAGGCCGTCACCGTCTCGTAGGTCTGGTCGATCCCCTCGTAGGGGCCCTTGTGGGTGAAGCGCAGGGCCTTGCCGCTCGGGGTCGCGCCGAAGCGCAGGTCGTCGGGCAGGCCGGCCGGGCGCGGGGTCGGGGCGGCTTCGACCGGCACCATCACCTCGTACTGGAAGCCGTCGTCGTCGGTGCGGGTGAAGACCGAGAGCGGCTTGCCGGTCGCCTTGATGCCGGCTTGGGCGAGCGCCGCCTCGACCTTGGCGATGGCGTCCTTGAGGCTCGGCACCGCCTGGTCCCACTTCGCCGTGCCGGACAGGATCGCGGCGGGCTTGGCCGGCAGCGTCACCTCGTCCACGTCGGACGGATCACCCGGATTGGCAACGAGCGGCGCGCGTCCGGCCGTCGACGGGACGGGTGTTGCGGGCGGCAGCGCCTTCTCGGAGGCGGGCGGGGCCGGCGCCTGGTTGGTCCCGGCTCCCGGTCCGGGAGCCGTGGTGGTCGGCAGCGGGGTCGATTGCGCCGGGGACGGAGTGCCGGCCGGCGGCGCGGCCGGTGACGGCGCGGGCGCCGGGGCCGGTTGCTGCGCCAGAACCGAAGCCCCGCAGGCCAGGGAGGCCGCGAGGCCGATCGCGATCGTCGGGAGACGGGTCTTCATCACGGGCGCAGCCTTCCGGGCGTCAAGCGTGGGCCGGCATCGCCGGATGGATCGCATGCGTCAAGCGCAAAGCCGTTGCGGGCGCATCGCAGATCCGTGAGCAGGCACATCTTGCGTCCGATGCTGGCTCGCTCGCCTGCACGCCGGTTCTGGTCCATACAGCGCCCGATCCCCACCTCAGCGGCACCGTTCCGGAGTTCTGCCCGTGTCCCCCCTCGCCCATCGCCGCTTCCTGAAGATGAACGGGCTCGGCAACGAGATCGTGGTGCTGGACCTGCGCGGGAGCGACTTGCGGGTGCAGCCCGGGGAGGCCCGCGCCATCGCGGCCGACCCGGCCTCGCGCTTCGACCAGATGATGGTGCTGCACGATCCCGTCACGCCGGGCACCGACGCCTATGTCCGGATCTACAACACCGACGGGTCGGAGGCCGGCGCCTGCGGCAACGGCACCCGCTGCGTCGCCTGGGCGATGCTGGACGATCCGGTCATGGCCCGCCCGCCGCTGGGAGAGCATCTGGTTCTCGAGACACGGCCGGGGCTCCTCGAGGTGGTGCGCGTGTCCGCCCTGGACTTCACCGTCGACATGGGGGCGCCGCGCCTGACATGGGACCAGATCCCGCTCGCCGAGCCGTTTCCCGACACCCGCCGCATCGAGTTGCAGATCGGGCCGATCGACGATCCGGTCCTGCATTCCCCGGGCGCAGTCAGCATGGGCAACCCGCACGCGGTGTTCTTCGTCGAGCGCGATCCCGACACCTACGACCTCGCCCGGATCGGCCCGCTGCTCGAAGCGCACCCGATCTTCCCGGACCGGGCCAACATCTCGCTGGCGCAGGTCGTCGACCGCGGCCACATCCGCCTGCGGGTTTGGGAGCGCGGCGCGGGGCTGACCCGGGCCTGTGGCACCGCCGCCTGCGCCGCCCTCGTGGCCGCGGCGCGCCTGCGCCTCACCGGCCACGAGGCCACCGTGACCCTGCCGGGCGGCGACCTGCGCATCGCCTGGGGCGAGGACGACCATGTCCGCATGACCGGCCCGACCGAGCTGGAGCACGAGGGCACCTTCGCCCCCGCGCTGTTCGGGGCGGCGTCGTGACCGTCGACGTCCTGAGCTTCGGCTGCCGCCTCAACGCCGCCGAATCGGAGACGATGCGCCGACAGGCGGAAGCGGCCGGCCGGACCGACCTTCTCCTCGTCAATACCTGCGCGGTCACGGCCGAGGCCGGCCGGCAGGCCCGCAAGGCGATCCGGGCCGCCGCGCGGGCGAACCCGGCGGCGCGGGTGGTGGTCACCGGCTGCGGCGCCCAGGTCGAGACCGAAGCCTACGCCGCCATGCCGGAGGTGGCCGAGATCCTCGGCAACCGCCGCAAGCTCGACCCGGGCGTCTGGACCGCCCCCTCCCCCGAACGGGTGCGGATCGACGACGTGATGGATCCGCGGACCGATCCGCTCCCCGACGCCTCGCCGATGCGGGCGCGCACCCGCGCCTTCCTGCCGGTGCAGAATGGCTGCGACCATCGCTGCACCTTCTGCGTCATCCCGTTCGGCCGCGGCCACTCGCGGTCGGTGCCCCTCGCCGCCGCCGTGGCGCAGGTCCGGGCTCTGGTGGCGGCCGGCACCCGCGAGGTGGTGCTGACCGGCGTCGACCTCACGGCCTATGGCCGCGACCTCGGCGATCTCACCCTCGGCGCCCTGGTGCGGGCGATCCTGCGCGCGGTGCCCGCCCTCGACCGCCTGCGCCTGTCCTCGATCGATTCGGTCGAGGCCGATCCGGAGCTGGTGGCGGCCTTCGCCGAGGAGCCGCGACTGATGCCGCATCTCCACCTCTCGCTCCAGGCCGGCGACGACCTGATCCTCAAGCGCATGAAGCGCCGCCACGGCCGCGACGACGCGATCCGGTTCTGCGCCGAGATCCGCAATCGGCGCCCCGACGCAGTGTTCGGTGCCGACCTGATCGCCGGCTTCCCGACCGAGACCGAGGCGCAGTTCGCCCGCTCCCTCGATCTCGTCGAGGAATGCGGCCTCGCCCTGCTCCACGTCTTCCCCTACTCACCCCGCCCCGGCACGCCGGCCGCCCGCATGCCGCAGGTCGCCTCGGGCGCGATCCGCGAGCGGGCCGCTCGCCTGCGCGACGCCGGCGCCGCCGCCTTCGCCCGCCGCCTCGACCGCGAGACCGGCGAGACCCGCCGGGTGCTCGCCGAGCGCGGCGGAATCGGGCGCACGGAGGGGTTCCTGCCGGTGCGGCTGCCGGAAGGGGTGGAGGCGGGGTCGCTCATCGACCTGCGGATGGCCGGCCATGACGGGCAGGTGCTGCGCGCGGCCTGATTCCCGGCGCGGAAGCGTGACGGCCCGCCGGGGACTTGTTCCAAGGACAACCGCCTCGTCGCCGACCCTGTGCCATGCATCTCTTGCCGCATCTCTTGGCGCCTGCACGCTGAGGTCGTAGGAAGGCGTCTCATCGGAAGTCTATCCCGGCTCCACCGGCCCACCGACGATCGGCTCGACATGCCTCCGCTCCGCACCACTCTCGACGGCAGCATGGTCGCTCTCGACGACGAGGACTGGTCCATGCTGATGCGGTATTCCCTGGACAATATCGCCGACATGATCATCTGGCTGGATCACGACGCCCGATACGTCTACGTCAACCGGGCTGCGACCGTCCTGCTCGGCTATTCGGCGGACGAGTTCCGGCACCTGCGGGTGTGGGACGTCGATCCTCACTTCGACGAGCCGCGCTGGCGCGAGCATTGGCGTGACCTGGAAACGACGGGGTCGATCAAGCTGGAGACGGTGAACACGTCGCGATCGGGCGAACCCATTCCGATCGAGGTGACGGCGAACCTCGTCACGTTCAAGGGACGACGCTTCAACTGCTCGATCGTGCGCGACATCTCTGCGCAGAAGCAGGCCGAGGCCGATCTCCGGGCGCTGAACGACCGCATCCATGTGCTCAGCATCACCGACGCACTGACGGGTCTCGCGAACCGGCGCCACCTCGACACCGTCCTGGCGGAGGCGATCCGGCACCATGCCCGCACGGGCGAGCCGCTCTCGCTGATCCTGCTCGATGTCGATGCCTTCAAGGCGTTCAACGACCGCTACGGCCATATCGAGGGCGATGCCTGCCTGACGCGGGTCGCGGCGGCCCTGACCGGCGCGCTGCGCCGGGACCGCGACCTCGCGGCACGCTACGGCGGCGAGGAATTCGCCTGCGTGCTCCCGAACACCACGGAGGCGGAGGCCCTGGCCGTCGCCGACCGGCTCCGTGCCGCCATCGCGGCGCTGGCGATCCCGCATGCCGCGTCCCCGGTGGCCGCGGTGGTGACGGCGAGCATCGGCGTCCTCACGACCGCCTGCGCGGCGGATGCCACCCCTCTCGACCTGATCCGGGCAGTGGACCGCTTCCTGTACCGGGCGAAGCGCGAAGGGCGCGACCGCGTCGTCGGAGCCGGGCGCTGACGGGCCGGCGGGACGGTCAGACGCCGCAGGCCGCCAATCCGGCCCGCATGTGCCCCGGCGCCGGCGCCTCGACGGTGATCGCCGGCTTCTTCGGGTAGAGCGGCAGGGCGAGCGTCCGGGCGTGGAGGTGCAGGCCCGGCCCGCCCTGGCGCGGCGCGCTGCCGTAGATGGGGTCGCCGAGGATCGGCCAGCCCATGGCGGCGCAATGCACCCGGAGCTGGTGGGTGCGCCCGGTCACCGGGTTCAGCGCCAGCCAGGTCCGCCCGGCGGCGGGATCACGCCCCATCACCCGCCAGCGCGTCAGCGCGGGATCGCCCGAGGGATCGGCCTTCATCCACCAGCTGCGCGGATCGTCGGAGCGGCGTGCCAGGGCCAAGTCGATCTCGCCGGCCTCCTCCGCCGGCCCGCCCTCGACCAGGGCCCAGTAGGTCTTCTCGGCGCGCCCTTGCGCGAACAGGGCGTTCAGCCGGGCGAGCGCCTTGGCGTGGCGGCCGAGCGCCAGGCAGCCGGAGGTGTCGCGGTCGAGGCGGTGGGCGGCCTCCGGCCGGCGTGGCAAGCCGAAGCGCAGGGCGTCGAGGTGCTGCGTCAGCGTCTCGCCGCCTTTCGGCCCCGGATGCACCGGCAATCCCGCCGGCTTGTCGATGACGAGCACGAGGGCATCGCGGTAGAGGAGCCGCGAGAGTATGTCGTCAACGATCATGAGCCTGTCGCAGTGGCGGCGGATGCGGGCGAAGTGCGGGGCAGGCCGCCCTAGATCGTCCGCAGGGTCTGGAGCAAGTGCGGATGAGTGAGACGAAACAGCCAGGCTGGCTCGGCCGACTGTTCGGCCGGAAGGCCGAGACGCGGACGGAGACGCCGAGCGAGGCCCCCGCCGAGGCTCCCGTCGAGAGCGCCGCGCCCGATCCCGCCGAGACGATGCCGACGGAGCCGACCGGGACCCTGTCGGAGGGTGTGCCCGACTTCGCCACTGCCGCCGCCGACGTCCTGCCCGCGCCGCCCACGGCGACGGAGGCGTCTCCCGAGACCGAACCCGCGCACGACCTGCCCGACGAGCTGGCCGGCGCCGACCTGGAGCCGGTCGAGGGCGTGGAGCCCGACGGCGTGGTGCCGGCGGCGGCCGAGCCCGAGATCCCGGAGCCCGAATCGCAGGAGCCCGAGCCCGCGGCCCCGGAGCCCGAGCCCGTCGACGAGATCCCGGCGGCGGACGCCCCGCTCGTCATCTACCAGCCTCCGGTGCAAGCCCCGGCAAGCGAGGAGAAGCGCGGCTGGTGGAGCCGGCTGACCGGCGGCCTCAAGCGCACCTCCTCGGCCCTGTCCGACCGGGTGACCGGCCTGTTCACCAAGCGCAAGCTCGACGCCGACACCCTGGAGGAGCTGGAGGACGCGCTGATCCAGGCCGATTTCGGCCTCGACACCGCGGCCCGGATCGCCGAGGCGGTGGGCAAGGGCCGCTACGACAAGGGCATCGCCCCCGACGAGGTCCGGGCGATCCTGGCCGCGGAGGTCGAGCGCGCGCTCGAGCCGGTGGCCCGGCCCCTCGTCGTCGACACGACGAAGACGCCGTTCGTGATCCTGATGATCGGCGTCAACGGCGCCGGCAAGACCACGACGATCGGCAAGCTGACCCAGAAATTCCGGGCGCAGGGCCACAGCGTGATGCTGGCCGCCGGCGACACCTTCCGGGCCGCCGCGATCGAGCAGTTGCGGGTCTGGGGCGAGCGCACCGGCGCGCCGGTGGTGGCCCGCCCGCAGGGGTCGGACGCCGCCGGCCTCGCCTTCGACGCGCTCCAGGCCGCCCGCGAGGCCGGCACCGACATCCTGATGATCGACACCGCCGGCCGGCTCCAGAACAAGACCGGGCTGATGGCCGAGCTGGAGAAGGTGATCCGGGTGATCCGCAAGCTCGACGACGAGGCGCCCCACGCGGTGCTCCTCGTCCTCGACGCCACGGTGGGCCAGAACGCGCTGAGCCAGGTCGAGATCTTCCAGAAGGCCGCCGGCGTCACCGGGCTGGTGATGACGAAGCTCGACGGCACCGCCCGCGGCGGCATCCTGGTGGCGCTCGCGGCCAAGTTCGGCCTGCCGGTCCACTTCATCGGCGTCGGCGAGGGCGTCGACGATCTCGAGCCCTTCGCCGCCCGCGACTTCGCCCGGGCGATCGCCGGGCTCGACAAGGGCTGAGCGGCTAAGCAGATGTCGCCGAACCGGTGACCGGTTCGGCGACATCTGCTTAAGGCCGATCGGGGGGGACGGGTGGCCGCCCCCCTCCGGCTCGCGCCTTACGGGTCAGGCGGCGCGAACGCCCGCGAGAAACCGCGCCACCTCGGCAGTGAGGTGCTCGGACTGGCGCGACAATTCCGAGGCCGAGGTGAGCACCTGGCTCGCGGCGGCCCCGGTTTCCTCGGCCGCACCGGCGACGCCGGCAATGCTCGTCGTCACCTCCTCGGTGCCGGCGGCGGCATGGGTGACGTTACGGACGATCTCCTGCGTCGCCGCGCCCTGCTGCTCCACCGTCGCGGCGACCGTGGTCGCGACGCCGGCGATCTCGCGGATGCGGGTACCGATCCCCCCGATCGCCCGAACCGCCTGGTCGGTCGAGCCCTGGATCTGGCCGATCTGCCGCCCGATCTCCTCGGTCGCCTGTGCGGTCTGGCCGGCGAGTTCCTTGACCTCGGCGGCCACCACCGCGAAGCCGCGGCCGGCCGCTCCGGCCCGGGCCGCCTCGATGGTCGCGTTGAGCGCGAGCAGGTTGGTCTGGGCGGCGATCGAGGAGATCAGCGCGACCACGTCGCCGATGCGGCTCGCGGCCTGAGCCAGGTCCTGAACCAGCCCCGCCGTGGCGTTGGCCTCGGTCACCGCGGCCTGGGCCAGGCTGGACGACTCGGTGACCTGCCGGGCGATCTCGGAGACCGAGGCGCCGAGTTCCTCGGCGGCCGCCGCGACGGTCGCGACGTTGGTCGCGGCCAGGGATGCGGCCGCCGCTGCACCGGTCGATTGGGATGCGGTCTCCCCGGCGGTCGCGCTCATGCTCTCGGCGGTCGCCTGAAGCTCGCTCGCCGCGGCGGACACCGTCCCGACGATCCCGCCAACCGCCCGCTCGAAACCATCGGCCATCTGGCGCATGCCGAGCCGGCGCTGCTCCTCGGCCGAGGCCCGGGCGAGCGCCGTCTCCTCCTCGAGCTGACGGGTGCGGATCATGGTGTCGCGGAACACCGCCAAGGCGCCCGCCATGGCGCCGATCTCGTCGCGCCGGGCGCCGAAGGGGATCGGCGAGGACGTGTCTCCGCCCGCCAGCCGGCGCATGGCGGCGGTCATGGTCGCGAGCGGCCCGGTCACGCCACGGGCCACCCAGACCATCGCGCCGATCCCGAGCGCCAGAACGAACGACAGGAGCGCCGAGCAGATGACGAGTTCAGTCCGCGCCTCGTCGGCATTGGCAGCGGCGACGACCTCGAGCCGGGTGACCGCCGTGAGCGCGACGGCGGCGATCGTGTCGAGGGCGGGCGTCGACACGGCGCGCGACTCAGAGAGGGTCGGACGCGGCAGGGCAGGATCGGCCAGGGCCGGCAGCAGGGCACGGGTCCGCGCTTCGAACGGGCCGTCGAAGTAACTGGTCCAGGCCCGGTCCGTGGCGGCCTTCAGCTCGGGCGCGTCCGTCACGGAGGCGGTGATGCTGCGGACGATGTTGAAAGCGAACAGCGCCTCACGGTTGAAGACGGCGAAGTCGAACTGCTCCTTCGACGTCATCGCCCGGTTCTTCGCCAGGACATCGTTGATCATCAGATGGGCGTTGCCGGCGTAGGACCGCGACGCCCAGCTCATCTCCCGCACCCGCAGCAGGTTGGAGAGGCGGGGATCCTTGGCGCGCAGCCGGTTTTCAATCGCGCGGATCAGATCGTCGGCGGCCGTGTTCAGGGTTGCATAAGTGTCGTTGATCCGCTTCGCGATGCCGGGATCGCGCGCCGCGACCGGCTTGCCCAGCCCCGCATCAAGCTCGGACCGGACCCGTTTCCAGGCGTCGTAGCTCTCGGCGACCGAGCGGGTGTCGAGCCCCTCGTCTTTCGCTGCGGTGGCCAGGATCCCGAGCGCTCCAGACAGCATCTCGTCCGACCGCGTGCGGCGCTGGGCCAGGTCCGCCAGGTTGGCGTCGAGCTTGGCCGGTTCCAGCGCCAGCCCCGACACCGCGCTGCCGCGCTCGAAGCGCAGTTGCGAGAGCGCGTGGGTGAGAAGGCGATCCGTCTCCGCCAGCCGGAATGCCTGCGTGGACCGGGTCCATTGCTGATAGGCACCGTGGAGATCACGACCGGTCGTCAATACGAAGGTGGCGGTGATCAATGACAATATGATAATCAAGCGTGTTTTTATCGACATCGCACTGCCTCGCCCTGGCCGCACCGGTTTCCATGCTCTTGTTGGTTTTTCTATTGAAAATTCATTAAGAATGTTTCTACCGCGATCGGCTTTCGCGGCCGAACCGACGATGTTGTGTGACCGACGGGCTCAGTATTGCCTCAGACGATCACACTCTCGGCCGGCAGGAGACCATGTCGGGCCGCCATGCTGTCGACACGGAGCCGGAGAACCGGGCCATCTGGATTGTCCGGTCAGCGGCGGCTCTCTGACGACGCCTTGACGCCTCACGGCGGGGGCCGGCTCATTGGGGGCCGGCTCCATGGGAGCCGGGGCAGCCCTGACCACGGGCGCTTCGGGCCCGCAGAACGCGGCGGGCCGCATGGCGCCACGACCGCACCGCTACTCCTTGAGACCGGTGCCCAGGGTGACGGCGCGGCCTGGTCGATGGCCGTCGACCAGGGTGCGCCGTCACGGCTGCGGCCCGACATAGACCGCCCGCGGCCGGATCAGGCCGCCGGACTGGCGCTGCTCGAGCGCTTGGGCGATCCAGCCGACCGAGCGGCCGAGGGCGAACAGCCCGAAGGCGCTGCCCCGCGGCAGGCGGAGGTGCCGGCGCAGGGCGACGAGGGCGAAGTCGAGGGCGGGCCTCGCCCCGGTCAGATCCTCGGCCGCCGCCGCGACGGCTCGCAGGCGCGGATCCTCCGCCAGGAGCGGCGCCAGGATCGCGGCGGCCCGCGGGTCGCCCGCCGGGTAGAGCGGATGGCCGAAGCCCGGCAGACGGGCGCGGCCGGCGAGTTGCCGGCGCAGCGACGCGGCCGGGCCGGCCCCGTCGAGGCCATCCCACAGGGCCTCCACCCGCGCGGTCATGCCGCCATGGCGGCTGCCGCTCAGCGCCGCGAGGCCGCCGACCACTGCCGCCCGCAGGCTCGCGCCGGCCGAGGCGACGCAGCGCGCGGTGAAGCCCGAGGCGTTCAGCTCGTGATCGGCGCACAGGACCAGGGCCCGGCGGATCGCCTCCGCCCCGGCCGGATCGAGGCCCCACGCCGCGGCGCAATGCCGGTGGAGCGGGGCGGCATCCGGCGCCCGGCCGGTGACGCAGGCGGCGAGCAGACGGACCAGGGCACCGCTCCCGGCGGCGAGGCGGGCCGGGTCCTGCTGCCAGGGCGCCGTCGGCTCGTCCGCCGTCGCCGCCGCGAAGGCGCCGAGCAGGTCACCGCCGCACGGAGTCGACCGGGGCGCGTCCGGTCCGAAGGCGGCGGCGAGCGGCAGGGCCCAAAGCCTCGCAGCCGCCTCCTCCAGCGTCGCGGTCTCGGAGAAGGCGACGGCGTCCGTACCGCGGTAGAACAGGCGCCCGTCGCGGATCAGCGTGACGGCGGTCTCCAGGACCGGCAGGCCCCAATCCAGGGTGGCGCGGGCGACCTCCCGCGGCCGCCGGCCGCGATGGCGGGCCTCGGCGAGACGGGCCACCGCCTCCGCCGCATAGGCCCGCACCCGCGGATCGGCAGTCGGATGCGCCTCGATCAGCCCGCGGCTGACATAGGCGTAGAGGGTCTGTCGGCTCACGCCGAGACGGGCGGCGGCTTCGGTGGCGGTGAGGTAGGCGGTCACGGGGCGTCGTCGTGAGATTGATTCGGGTAATCAAGATTGACGATCTGACCGGTTCGGCGCGCTCCTGTCACCGGAAACGGGCGGCTGCCGGGGAGAGGAGGAGCCCCGGCCTCTTCTTCCGACAGCCTCGCACAACACGGGAGCAGGCGATGACGAACGAGACGGGCACCCCGGCCTTCGCGACGATGCTGGACGCGATCCGGCGCGCCTTCGGCGCCGGAACCACGCCGCCGGTGCGGGTGACCGGGGCGGGCGCCCTTCCGTCGATCTATCCGGTCAGCGACCTCGCGGCAGCCTCGGTGGCGGCGGCGGGGCTGGCACTGGCCGAACTCGTCGAGGCCCGCTTCGGCCGACCTCAGGCCGTCTCCTCCTGCGTCACCGTCGACCGGCGTCTCGCGGCGTTCTGGTTCGCCCGCTCCCTCCACCCCCTGGGATGGGACCTGCCGCCGCTCTGGGACCCCGTGGCCGGCGACTACCGCGCCGCCGATGGCTGGATCCGGCTCCACACCAACGCGCCGCATCACCGCGACGCCGCCCTGGCGGTGCTCGGTACAGCACCGGAGCGGGAGGCGGTGGCGGCGGTGGTCGCGCGCTGGGCCGCAAACGACCTCGAAACAGCCGTGGTCGCGGCCGGCGGCTGTGCCGCCGCGATGCGCTCGGCCGAGGCGTGGAGCCGCCATCCGCAGGGAAGAGCGGTCGCGCAGGAGCCGCTGGTCGTGTGGGAAACGGGCGAGACCGGGCTGGACGGCCTCGCGGCGGCGCGGGCGGACAGACCTTTGGCGGGCTTGCACGTCCTCGACCTGACCCGGGTGCTGGCCGGCCCCGTCGCGACCCGCTTTCTCGCCGGATGCGGCGCGACGGTCCTGCGCCTCGACCCGCCGTCTTGGGACGAGCCCGGCGTGCTGCCGGAGACGACCCTCGGCAAGACCTGCGCCCGGCTCGACCTGAAGCAGCCGGCCAGGCGGGCGCGATTCGAGGCGTTGCTCGCCACGGCGGACGTGCTGGTCCACGGCTACCGGGCGGACGCATTGGCGCGCCTCGGGTTCGACGCCGCGGCCCGGGCCCGCCTGCGGCCGGGCCTGATCGATGTCAGCCTCGACGCCTATGGCTGGACCGGGCCGTGGCGGGGCCGGCGCGGCTTCGACAGCCTGGTCCAGATGAGTTGCGGGATCGCCGAGGCCGGAATGGCCGGGGCCGGCGCCGACAGGCCGGTGCCGCTGCCGGTCCAGGCCCTCGATCACGCCACCGGCACCCTGATGGCGGCGGCGGTGCTGCACGGCCTGACCCGGCGCCTCGCGACCGGGCGGGGCTCGACGGCGCGTCTCTCGCTGGCCCGCACCGCCGCCCTCCTGGCC
>NZ_LABX01000101.1 GCF_001043915.1 Methylobacterium aquaticum
ATCTCGATCGTGCCGTCGCGCAGCGCCCCGAGGAACAGCCGCCCCAGCGTCGAGACGATCGCGCCAGCATAGGGCGCATCGTCGCCATCGGCGAGCGCCGGGCCGAGCAGCCGCAGTGACGCCAGATTGAACGTCGTGGCCCGCTCAGTGTCGATCGTGCCCAGGCGCGCGTCGTGGACATCGTCTGCTGCCCGACGGGCGCTCGCCAGGTCGAGGATCTGCGATTGGATATCCGTCGCGATGACGGCGGCAACGGTCGCACCAGCCACACCGAGCACCGAGACAGATGCCCCGGATGCGACCAATGCTGATCCGGCTGCGTTTGGATCCGGATTGGCCCCGATCGCGACACGGGCGGGCGGATCGCCGTCGTCCAGCGACAGGATGACGGTGCCGGTGGATGGGACCGGGATCTGAGACCCTGATGCCGTTGGCGTGCTCGTGACCGTGAGGCTGCGACTGGGCGCACGGGGAACCTCGCGGCCGTTCACTCGGTCGACGAATGCGATGCGCAGCATAGCTAATCCCTACAATCCAACCGCGGCGTAAACATTACGCGCTACATCCCAATAACAGGCGCCGTTTCCATGCAGAGCATCAAACATAATTCCGAACTGACTATTGAGGCCAAACCCGTTTGGACCACCCATCATGTACTGGATATCAATCAGAGGGACGCCTAGAGACTTGGCGACATTGTATTGAGCCGCGGCAACAGCCGTCATCGACTGGACCGATACGGCGCTTGGGTTGGACGGGATCGCCGTTTTGAGGAGCACGCTCGCATTGGCGCCCGCCGCCTGAGTGATTGTCGTGATCTGACTCTGGTAGGTCGCAGCGGTGAGTTGACCGTTGTCGATTGCCCCAGCGTCGTTGATGCCGAGACCAACGATGATCTGGTCGGCGTCGAGCTGTGAGATCAGTTGCAGCGGGCTCCACGGCGATTGGTTGACGATCCAGTCGCTTGCTTTTGACCCAGACGACCCAGAGCTAAACACATCAATCGCCTTGACGTTGCGATCATATGCGTTCATGCCGACAAAATAAACCGCGCTGCCCGAGACTCCATAGAGACGTATAGTGTGGTATCCGAGCGTTGCTGTATTAAATGCCTGGGTAAATACCTGATCGCCACCGGATCGGGCTGTGTTGACGGTAACCGGGGGTTCGTCGTCAATCTGGACCAGCACGCTCCCCGTCGAGGCGTTGGCGGTAAATATAATTTCGAACGTGTTGACCCGCTCCAGCGGTGTATACGTGAATGCCCCAGTTCCACCCGCAAAACCGACGATCAGGTAGCCGCCAACGGTCGGCGTGTTGGTGCCGGACCATCCATTGCCGAACACAATGCGCGGATCAAATGTGGCGCTCACGTTGCCGCCATTGCCGAGCCAGCCGTTGCACGTCACTGGATAGCCGGCAGCTCCCATCATCCGGCCGACGTAATAGATCCAAGGGCCGATGCCGCTGTCGCCCACCCCGCGGCTCGTGCTGTCGTCGACCACGATCCAGCGGGACCGGCGGATGCCGGCGGCGGCGGCGGCGCGTCCGACCCGGGCCGCGAACATGGTGCGGCGGTCGAGGTTGATGATGCTGGGGTTGGGGCGAAAGCTGATCTGGTCGCGTAGGGACTGGATCGCCCCAGGATCGCCACCCGCCGCGACCAAGCCATCCAGGATGTACTCAAGCAGGGCAATGATGTCGTTCTTGGGCGGGGTGTAGGCACCCGAGAGCGGATTTCCGGCCTGATTGAACGCACGGTAAACGTCGCGCGGAAGCACGGGAGGCGGCATCGTGAACTCGCGATGTGAGAAGACGTGCGGGCGCGCTCGCTGGCAATGCGAGCATGAATTAGATGGCGCAGAGCCGGTTCAGGGAGCTTCGTTGAACTCGATGGACGGCGTGCCGAACTTGTTCAGGGACAAGCTAAGCTGACCTGTGTCGTCCGATGCGAGACGCATACGGCATCGGGGGTTATCGAAATCCATGACGGTGCCAACGGGGTAGACCGCCCGGAGCCATGGACCGATCCGCACCGTCCAAGTTGAGCCACCATCAAAACCCAGGAGGTCGTCGATCTGGTGAAGGCGGTTGTCGGGCGTGGAGAACCGCATACCGGGCAGGGGTGCTAGCCCTGCCGGTACGTTGAGCGAGATCTGCGTCGCGTTGAGCGCGGCAGGCGCCGCAAGGGTCGCGCCGGTAAACGATTGGGCGTAGCCGGAGCCGTCCGAGAAGGTGGCGCCATCCGAGTGCGGGACAGCGCCCGAGCACGGCACGATCCCGGCCTGATGCGCCGGCCCACGCCCGTCTTGGTGCGGCACGATGATGACCGAGGCCCGGCCGCCGGCCTTCACCCAGCGATACGCCAGGACCATGTTCTGACGCTCGATGGGGCCGTAGCGGCGATCGGCGATCGGGATCGTAACCGATGCCTTCCACCGCGCAGTCGGCGACACGATGACCTGCTCGGCTCCGGTGAACGATTGGCCGCCCGAGCGAGAGGTGCTGACCGGCTCGAATAGGATGCTCGCGAAGCGCAGGCTGGGAGGCCAAGGACGATCGGCCATCAGGTCACCGTCACCGTGATCGGGCCGGCCGTCGACGAGGCGTCGCCGAAGCCGGAGCGGTTGAAGGCCCGGACCCAGTAGCGATAGGTGCCGGCCGGACGTGGGTCGGACCAGTCGAAGGACTGCGAGGCCGAGCCGTTGAAGGTGCGCACGACCACCGCGGCGGCGAAGTCGGTCGAGATGCCGCGGTAGAGGCGGGCGAACCCGAAGTTCGCGCTGTTCGGCGCGGGGAAGGCGCCGGCGGCCGGGCCAGACCCGCCGTTGGCGACGAAGCCGGTGGGCAGACCCGGGGCGGTCGTGTCGGCCGAGACCGTGAAGGACAGCGTGGGGCTCCAATCGCTGACGGAGGTGTTCGAGAGCCAGGCGACCTGTGCCTCGTAGCCGGCTCCGTCGTTCAACGGCCCGGCCACGGCCTCGCCACCCTGGCTCGCCATGTCGATCCAGTCCGACGTGCCGGCGGGCCGATACCGGCCGATCAGGGTCAGGTCGACGCGACCTGGGACCTCATCGGCCGTGAACGTCGCGGCGAGCCCGGTGACCTGCCCGCCGGTGGTGTAGCGCGTCGCCTCGAACGTCACGCCGGACGGCACCGGTGCCGGGTCGGGCGAGGTCTGGTCCGGCAGCGGCGGGGCCGTCCCTTCCTCGGTGATCGACCAGGCATAGGCCGAGGCGTCGAGCGAATAGAGGTCCAGCACCGGCTCCGCCTTGAAGGGGCCCGTCAGCTTGCCGGCGGACGGGGCGAACGTGGCGTCGATCCCGAAGGACGGCAGCACCAGGCGCACGGTCGGCTCGCCGTAGGCCGGGAGCGCTTTCGGCAGCAGTCGCAGGCCGCGGAACCGGAACCGCGGCGCGCCCTTGGCCGCGGCGATCTTGGCGAGCTGGCGCGCCTGCCGGTGCGAGGGCGCACGGCCGAAGTCGCGCTCAGTCGGCACGAGGCCGATCTCGGCTTGGCTGTCCGGGTCGTCCCACGGGTCGCCCTCGAGCGGCTGGTAGTCGTGCCAGGGGCTCTTGTAGGTGAACTTGACCCGGTTGAACGTCGCGTAGGCCTCCGAGCCCTCCTCAAAGCTCTCCCAGCCGAGCACCATGTCCTCGGTGATGGTGAAGTTCGGGACCTGCCAGCGGCCGCCGCGGACGGTGACGCGTCCCTCGGCGTCCTGATCGATTTCGGCGTCGCACGCCGACAGGTAGCGGCCGAGCACCGTCGCCCGCTCCTCGTCGAGCGTGTAGGTGCCCCACGACCGATAGCGGCGCTCTGCCGTCTCGCCGTCCGGGTTGGGGCGCAGCAGCGGCACCATCTCGTCGCAGACGTTCGCGAGCGCCGCGAAGCTGTCGAGGTCGATTTCGTCGAACGGGATGCCGTACCCGCTCTCCTCGTGCAGGTAGGCCAGCAGCACGATCGCGGCGTTGTCGGACCACGCCCATGTCGCAGGGTTGGCGGGATCCTGGGCCGGGTCGCGCGGGTCGTAGCAGGCGGCGAGGTCCGCCACGAGCCGCACGTCCGGCGCGCCCTCGGGGAAGATCTTGTCGCCGTGCTTGAGCGGCGTGCAGGTGACGACGCTGTAGGCGAGGCCCTTGAGCTGCGCGGCCGGCGACCAGTACGGGTAACGCAGCAGCGTGCCCAAGGCCGCCTGGTCGTCGGCGCCAAGGCGCACCTCGATGACGACCTTGCCCTGGTACACGGCATCCGGAACGACGCCGCCGACTTGCCCGGTCAGGCTCGTCTTCACGTCGCCGAGCCAATATTCCCGGATCTGGGTCAGGTGGCCGGCGAAGTGCACGACGCCGCGGCTGAGCACGCCGCCTTGAGTGTCGAGGAAGAAGATCGCGCCTCCCAGCTTCTCGCGGCCGTGGCCGGCTCGCCGCGGCGGGATCGCTTGGCGCACGGTGATCTGGGCGTCGTTGCGCTTCTGCGCCGGAGTCAGCGCCTCGACGATCTGCTGCACCGCCAGCAGGGCGCCCGAGATGACGGCGTAGCCCACCACCGAAGCGGCTACAGCGCTGGTGGCGAGCGTCGTGCCGGCGGCCACCTCCGCCAGGATGGCGGCTCCGATCGCGGCCGGCATCAGACGCTCCACGCCACGATGACGGGGAAGGCGCCGAGCGCGATGCCGGTCGGCCCCTTCGCGGCCCAGCCGAGCGCGGTGCGGATCGCGAACAGCGGCCCGGCGGCCGGGTCGCGGACGAGCCCGATATCGCCGGGCTGCGGATCCGTGGTGACAGACAGCCCGGCGCCGAGCGCCAAGCGACGGCCCATCGCCTCCATCCCGCCGAGCCGGCGGATGTGGCGCGCCGCGCCGAGATGGCAGCGGTAGCGTCCGCGCAGCGAGGCCGCCGGGTCAACGCCGCGGCGCGCCAGCACCCAGCCCGACATGAAGAGGGCGCAGTCGGCCGAGCCCCATGCGAAGGGCTCTCCGGCAGCGCGGCGGAGGTAGGCGGCGAGGTCGGTCATTTCTCGGGGAGCGCGGGGTTCCACGGGCGCCTCCGGTTCTGCATCGCGGGGACCATGAACAGGCCGGTGTCGCCAGGATGCCGGCGCTGCTGGTCGCGATCGGTCAGGCTGCCGAAGGGCGGCAGGCCGCGCCGGGCGAACTTGGTCTCGGCAGTGAGCTGCGCGGTCCGGTTGTTGGCGTCAGGTGCCTGGTGGACGAGGCGGTCCATGATCCCGCGATAGACGAGGTAGGGGTTGCCGATCGCCTGCAGGGTGTCGGGGTTGAAGAACTGGAGGTGCACCGTGCAGGCGCGCCCCTTCACCCGCTCGCGAGCGTTCTTGACGTCCTCGCGGATCTCGTCGCCGACAGCAGAGAGCGAGAACGTGACCGGCGGCGCCTGGCCCCCAACCGCGGCCTCGATGTCCGACACCGACCCGATCTCGCCGATGCCCCTCCAGACGAAGCCGCCGGCGGCCAGCGGACCCCAGCCCTGGTGCACGCGCGTCGGAGCATCCAGGAAGTCGAAGAAGGCCAGGAGCTCGCCGTGCACGGTCTCGCCGGCGGCGGCGGCGCGGCCGGCAGCGTCGAAGATCGCCATCGGTCAGGCCGGCCGGTAGCGACGCCGCCCGTCGGCGACGATGCCGTTGATGTTGCGCCGGAACTGAGCGTCCCGCTGCGCGAAGAAGGCCGCCATCTGGGGGAAGGTCACCCCTTCGGCCGGCGTCATGGTGATGGTGTCGCCGCCGATGACGATGCTGCCCCCCATGTCGCCCCCGCCACCGCGCGCGATCGGGACGATCTGGCCGTTCTGGTTCGGGATGAAAAGTTCGCGCCCACGCTCGCCGACGGTGTAGCCTCGGCCGGCCTCGACCGGGCCGCCGTTGGCGCGGAACAGGCTGGCGAAGAAGCTCCCGATGCCGCCAGCGCCCGCGACCGTGTCCAGCGTCGCGCCCGACGCGGTCGGCCCCTGCAGGGCGCCGCCACCACTGCCGCCTCCGAAGACGCCCTTGAGCAGCCCTGCGATGCCACCGACCGTGTCGCCGGAACTCGCCGACGGCGCGGTGCCGAGGAGCCCGGCCAGCGGTCCTTGCCCGGTGAAGGCGCCCTGCAGGCCGGCGCGGAAAAGCTGCTTCGTCAGGCTGTTCAGGATGTCGCTGAAGCTCCTGCCCTCAAGGATCGCGTCGGCGATGCTGTTGGCAGCGATGTCCCCGAAATATCGAGCCGCGTCGGCGGCCTGCCGAATCGCCTGCTCGGCGTCCTTCGTGCTGTCCCGGTACTTCTGCATCGCCTCGGCGGCGGCCAGCACGCGCGAGCGCTCGTCGTCGGTCAGGGCCGGGTCGTCGCGCTTGCCGCGCTTCACGTCCTCGCGGGCGGCCGCCTCGGCCTTGGCTAGGGCCACCGCCTTCTCGCGCTCGACGTTAGTTTTTTCGACGTTCTCCAGCTCAGCCTTCGCGGTGTCGCGAGCCTTCTCGAGCTGGTTGATGAGCGTTTCGACGGCGTCGAGGTTCTCAGTCTCGCCCCTGCCGCTGCGCGCCCGAGGGGTCGCGAGGCTGGGCAGGGTAGCCGAGCGATCCGGACCGCGCGGCCGCACTTTCACTGCCAGCGGTGCGGCGGGGCCCTGAGCCTCGGGGTCGATGACGCCGGCAGCGCGCAACGCCTCCTGTGCTGCGGTCACGACGTTGCCGGCCGTGAGCACCTTCCCGATGCCCGGGATCTGGTTCACGAAGTCCTTGACCGCCCCGACGACGCCGACGATCTCCTGGTAGAGCTTCACCGCGATGCCGACGACGCGGGCGATCACGGCCTCGACCTCCAGGAACGCCTGGTAGGTGTCGAGCACCGCGTTCGAGATGTCCCGTTGGATCGGCGCCAGCGCCGTCGCGAAGGTGTCGGCGATGTCCTTCGCCTTGGCGTCCAGCTGCCGTGCGCGCTCGACCTCGTCCTCGCCGATGATGCGGACCCCGGCGACGGTGGTCGAGGTCGAGTTCAGGGTGTCGCGCAGCTGGTTCGTGATGTCGACGCCATTGCGCATCTGGCGCTCGAAGTCGGGCCCCAGGAACTTGCCGGCGAGGTCGAAGGCTGCGAGGTCCCGGCTCTCGGCGCGGAGCTTGTCGAGCAGGTCCAGGATCGCGCGGATGCGGGCTTCCTGGGTGCCGGCCCGGTCGAAGGTGGCCCGGTCGGCCGCGGTCAGGTTGCCGGCCCGGACGTTCTGCTCCAGGCGGTCGCCGATCGCCGACGAGGCCTTGCCGTCCTTGCCCTCGCCGATGCGGATCTCGGACGCCTCGCGCGCCTTGGCGAGCGCCGCCGTCACCTGCTCGACGGAGAGGCCGTACTTCTCCGCGCTGAGCGTCGCGCGCTGAAAGAACTCCGCTCCGACACCCACGCGCTCGGCCTCGCGGCCGATCTTCACAAAATCCTCGACGTGCTTGCGCGCCGCCTCGATGGAAGCCGCGACGCTCTCGAACACAATGACGGCGGCGCCGAACGCGATGAAGCTACTCAGCAGGGTGTTGAGCGAGGGGATCTGTGCCGCGACCGTGGAGATGGCCGCGGTCGTGCCGGTCAGGCCCGCTCGCACGGCAGCGTTCGCGCTCTGCGACCCGGCTGCCGAGGCCGTGAAGGCTCGGACCACACCCTCAAGGGTAGCCTTCTCGGCGGTGGCCGCCGCCGCGGTGCGCGACGCGATGTTGCGCACGTCGCTGCTGATGACGTTGGCGGCGCGCTGGACGTTCTGCTGCAGGGCGCCAAGAGAGTTGCCTGCCGCGTTCGAGTTCGCCGCAAGCCCGGATAGCGCAACGCCGGCCGATGCCATATTGCCGGCAATCGACGCAGCGAGGCTCGCCATCGCGCTCGTAGCGCGAGACGTGTCCGCGGCAAATTGAATGACGAGCGGATCAGCCATAGGGGGAATCCGTGCCTACTCTTAGTCGGTCAACGAAGAGAGTGATTGGCGTTCTATGCGTGCTTGGGCTGATCGTTTGGGGCGCTGCCCAGGATGACGATAAAAAACACCATGAAGCATCGCCTGCCACTCTAATTGAGAAGCGCCCATTTAACAAAATGCTGGAAGTTAGAGAGCTTGTAGAATTGAATGTTTCGAAATGGGAAAGAGGCGGTTCTGGCTATATAGGGTTCGTGTGGGCGTCCATCACTAATAACAGTCAAAATATAATCAAGGACGTGGAGCTTGTATGCGACTTTACAGCTAAAAGCGGCACTATTGTCAGCACTTCTAAGAAAGTAATTTATCAGATTTTTAAACCAAAAACAAAAACACTTATAAAGAGATTTGATATGGGATTTTTTCACAGTCAAGCCGAGCGGGCAACTTGCAGTATCGGTGATCTTGTCGTCTTGGATTGACCAGCAGGGCTGAAGCGCCCTGCTGGGTGGCGTTGTAGCGCCTCAGGCTCGACCTCCCTGGCCGACCAGATCCCGCAGCAGGCTCAGCAGCAGCCGTTCAGCGTGATCCGGCTCTTGGTCCTCGAAGTCCGGCGCGTAGTGCCGGGCCAGCAGCCGGGCCTTGGCCTGGAGGCCGGCGTGGGTGCTCGCCGGCAGGTTCGCGGCGCGCTCGGTCGCGTTGAAGACGATATCGACGTTCTGGCCGACCCGGCCGTCGTTCCAGTCTTCCGCCATCGCTTGGGCGTCCGTCTCGGCCCAGGCGTTGAGAGCGGTGTCGCAAGCCTGGACCAACTCGACATCAGGCGCGGCCAGGGCGACCGAGCTTAACGCAAGGGGAAGCGCGGCGGCCCCTACAAAAAGGGCGCGGCGCGTGCTATGTGCGGTGTGCGTCATCTTTCATGCTCTGCGGTGTGGGGTGGCCTCAGGCCTCGGCGAGCGTTCCAGCGCTTTCCGGGGCCGCTTCGTTTCAGTGGGGCAGGTAGATCCCGTCCGGCTGGATCGGGCAGTCGATCTCCTCGGCCGCGGCCTCATAGGCGAGGTTCGCCCGGGCATCGACACTCAGGCCCGTCCCAGCCAACGCGTGCCACGCCTCCGAGAAGGCGTCGTAGAGATCGTTGCCTCTGTCGGTTCCTGCTGTGCGGGCCAGCTCGATCAAGCCAGCGACGGTCATCTTCTCCCCTTCGGGCGTCTGGACATGCTCCGGCATGCCCAGGTCGAGGCGTTCGCGATGCGTCGCCATCTGGGCGCTCACGCTGCCGTTGCGGCGGGCGGGAACGCCTTCGCCAGGATCGTGAGCCCCTTCGGCGTGACACGGACCTGCGTCGACGACCACTCACTGCCGTCCGGCCGCTGGCCCGTGGTGATCTTGTGCTCCAGGAGCCCTGCCGCGATCTTGGACTGGTAGGCCAGATCGTCCTTGTCGCCCGGGCGCCGGAAGGTCCAGCCGTTGGTACGGAGCCACCGGATCAAGGTGTGGGGCGGGATCTGGAGCATCTTGGCCGCGGTGGAGCGACAGAACGTGCCGTGGGCCTCGGCGATTCGGTCCAGCGCCTCGGCAGCCGGCTTGAGTTCGGCGACGCGGTCATTCAGGGATGCGACCTGCCCCTGAAGGTGACTGAAGACCGCGAGCATCACCTTCGGGTCGGAGGGGTCGATCGCCGGCTGAGCCGAGGCCTGGGCTTCGAGCTCTTGCCAGCGATCCACGATCGCGGCCCGAAGCGGGACCGAGTAGCCGGACACGAGGATCAGGCACTCGCGCTTCGGGAGGTTGAAGCACGGCTTTTCGCGATTGGCGGCATCGCGGTAGGTGCCCTCAAATTTGAGGCCATCTCCAAGCGCTTCCAGCATCACGCGAATGTCGCGAATCACGTTGAAATGCTCCTTGCCCGTCCGCTCCGCGATCTCCAGCGAGGACATCGTGAGCGGCATGCCGGCCAGGGTCGCAGCAGCGGCGGCGCTCGTGGTATGGTGATTGTCCTGAGGCATCTGGCTGTTCTCCATGCTTCGGGTTAGGCCTCGGCGGGTGCTGACACGCCCGTCGAGGTCGCCTCTCTCAAGTCATCACCAAGCTCAGAGCGAATTATCTGCTCAAGCTGGAAGATGATCTCGCTGTTCATTGATCTCATGTTCTTCTTCGCGATGACGGCGATGCGTTCACGCATGCCATCCGGAAGCCGAAGCAAAAACTTGTCGCTGTCTCGGCTTGCGACCGTCATGGCTCCTCCTGTAGGACCACGGACATACTGGTATGCCCGTCATACCATTGTGTCAAGCACGATAGTATGTCGGTGATCCCACCAGACGGAGGTAGGCATGGCGCTTCGCATTCCGAGCCGGGGCTCGGACCAATTCAACCTCAGGTTCCCCGATGGCATGCGCGACCGCTTGCGGGAGGCGGCGGAAGCGAACGGCCGATCCATGAACGCCGAGATCATCGCCCGCCTAGAGAAAAGCCTAAGCTCAGATGATGGCATACACCGAAATATATTCGGCGGTGGCGTGCCCCTTGAGCTTGGCGAAGAGTTCATGGACGGCTTCATCGCCCTTCTCGACAAAGCCCGTGCCCGACACGACGAAAAATACGGTGTTGTCCCTCAGGATCAACGAAAGCGTGCTGCGTTTCCGCTTCGCGTGGAGGGCAGCATCGACCTCCTGCACGAGGTGGACACCGCTGCTCTGGACGCCTGGATCGCCACGAGGCCCGACCCCAAGCCATCGCGCGAGGAGGCCGCCCGGTCCCTAATAGCGGAGGGGCTTCAGGCGAAGGGCATTGCCCCCACCACCCCCTCAGCCC
>NZ_LABX01000102.1 GCF_001043915.1 Methylobacterium aquaticum
GAAGCGGCGTCCCCTCTCCCGACCCCTGCTCACGCAGGGGCCACCCTCCCCCGCAGAGGGGGGAGGGTTCTCGCACGCGCGTCGCGCCTTACCGGTCGGCGGCTTTCTGCACGGCGCGCCGCGCCATCACGCCGATCAGGTGGGCCCGGTAATCGGCATCGGCGTGGATGTCGCTGTTGAGGCCGTCCGTCGAGGGCGACATGCCCTCGAGCGACTTCGCGGCGAAGCGCTTGCCCAACGCCTCCTCGGCCTCGGTCCAGCGGAACACACCGTTCGAACCGGCCCCGGTGACGGCGACCCGGATGTCGCTCGGGCGCTTGGCGACAAACACGCCGACGAGCGCGTAGCGCGAAGCCGGGTTCCGGAACTTCTCGTAGGCCGCCTTGTGGGGGATCGGGAACGAGACGCCGGTGACGATCTCGCCCTCCTCCAACGCGGTCTCGAACAGGCCGGTGAAGTACTCTTCAGCCGCCAGCTTGCGCTTGTTCGTGCTGATCGTGGCACCGAGCGCCAGGCAGGCCGCCGGGTAATCCGCCGCCGGATCGTTGTTGGCGACCGAGCCGCCGATCGTTCCGCGGTGGCGCACCGCCGGATCGCCGATCAGCGCCGCGAGTTCGGCCAGCGCCGGAATCGCCTCCTTCACGTCGGCCGACTCGGCCACCGCACCGTGGGTGGTCATGGCACCGATGGTGACCGAGCGCGGGCTGCGCTCGATGCCGACGAGGTCCGGCACCTTGCCGAGATCGATCAGCGTGCCGGGGGCCGCGAGACGCTGCTTCATGGTCGGGATCAGGGTGTGGCCGCCGGCGACGAGCTTGGCGTCCTCGCCGGCGAGCAGGCTCACGGCCTCCTTGAGGCTGGTCGGCTGGTGATAGGCGAAAGCGTACATGATGCTCTCCAGGCTGTCTCTTATTCCGCGGCTTCCGGGCGCAGATGGGGGCTCGCCTGGGCGGCCCGCCACACCGCCAGCGGGGTCGCCGGCATCGCGATGTTCTCGTGGCCGAGCGCGTCGGTGAGCGCGTTCATCACCGCGGCCGGAGCCGCGATGGCGCCGGCCTCGCCGCAGCCCTTGATGCCGAGCGGGTTCGACGGGCACGGCGTCACCGTCATGCCGACCTCGAAGGAGGGCAGGTCCGCCGCCCGCGGCATGCGGTAATCCATGAAGCTCGCGGTGACGAGCTGGCCGTCCGAGTCGTAGAGCGCGCCCTCGAACAGGGCCTGCCCGACGCCCTGCGCGATGCCGCCATGGACCTGGCCCTCGACGATCATCGGGTTGATGACGTTGCCGAAATCGTCGACGGCCGTGAATTTCTCGATGGTGACGATGCCAGTCTCGGGATCGACCTCAAGCTCGCAGATATGCATCCCGGCCGGGAAGGTGAAGTTGGTGGGATCGTAGAACGCCCCCTCCTTCAGCCCGGGTTCGAGCTGCGCGCCGCTGAACTTGTGAGCGACATAGGCTTGCAGCGCCACCTCGCCGAAGGCGAGCGACTTGTCGGTGCCGGCAACCGAGAAGCGGCCATCCTTGAACTCGATGTCGTCCTCGCCGGCCTCCAGCGCGTAGGCGGCAACCTTGCGGCCCTTGGCCACCACCTTGTCGATCGCCTTGGCGATGGCCGACATGCCGACCGCGCCGGAGCGCGAGCCGTAGGTGCCCATGCCGAACTGCACCTTGTCGGTGTCGCCGTGCACGATGGTGACGCTCTCGATGGGCACGCCGAGCCGGTCGGAGACGAGCTGGGCGAAGGTGGTCTCGTGGCCCTGGCCGTGGCTGTGCGAGCCGGTCAGCACCTCGATCGAGCCGGTCGGGTTCACCCGCACCTCCGCCGATTCCCACAGGCCCACGCCAGCGCCGAGCGATCCCACCGCCTGGGACGGGGCGATGCCGCACGCCTCGATATAGGACGAGAAACCGATGCCACGCAGCTTGCCGTTTCGGGCGCTCTCGCGCCGACGGCGAGCGAAGCCCTTGTGGTCGGCGATCTCCAGCGCCTTGTCGAGGGACGCGGAATAGTCGCCGCCATCGTACATCATGATGACGGGGGTCTGGTGCGGGAAACTCTTGATGTAGTTCTTGCGCCGGAATTTTGCCGGATCCTGGTTCAGCTCGCGCGCCGCAACCTCGACCAGCCGCTCGATGACGAAGGTCGCTTCCGGCCGCCCGGCCCCGCGATAGGCGTCGACCGGCGCCGTGTTGGTGTAGACCCCGTCCACCTCGCAGTAGATCGCCGGGATGTTGTACTGGCCGGAGAGGAGCGGCGCGTAGAGATAGGTCGGCACCGATGACGAAAAGGTCGACAGATAGGCGCCGAGATTGGCGATGGTGTGGACCTTGAGACCTAAGATCTTGCCGCCCTCGTCCATTGCCAGTTCGGCATGAGTGACGTGGTCGCGGCCATGCGCGTCGCACAGGAACGCCTCGGTGCGGTCGCTGGTCCACTTCACCGGCCGGCCGACCTTCTTGGCCGCCCAGACGCAGACCGTTTCCTCGGCGTAGATGAAGATCTTCGAGCCGAAGCCGCCGCCGACATCCGGCGCCACCACCCTGAGCTTGTTCTCCGGCGCGATGCCGATGAAGGCCGAGAGCACGAGGCGAGCCACGTGCGGGTTCTGGCTGGTGGTGTAGAGGGTGAACGCCTCCTCCGCCTCGTCGTACTCGCCCACCGCGGCCCGCGGCTCGATCGGGTTCGGCACCAGCCGGTTGTTGACGATGTCGAGCTTCGTCACGTGCGCGGCGCGGGCGAAGGCCGCCTCGACATCGGCCTGGTTGCCGAGATGCCAGTTGAAGACGGTGTTGTCGGGCGCGACGTCGTGGACGACCGTGCCGGCGCCCGCAGCCTTCGCCGTCTCGACCACCGCCGGGAGCACGTCGTAATCGACCGAGATCGCCTCGGCGGCGTCCTTGGCCTGGGCCAGGGTCTCGGCGATGACCACCGCGACGTGGTCGCCGACATAGCGCACCTTGCCCTGGGCGAGGGCCGGATGCGCCCCGGCCTTCATCGGCGTGCCGTCCTTGGAATGGATCATCCAGCCGCAGATCAGGCCGCCAACCTTGTCGGCCGCCAGGTCCTCGCCGGTGAGGATGCCGACCACGCCCGGCATCGCCGCAGCCGCCGAAACATCGATGCCGCGGATCGTGGCATGGGCGTGCGGGGAGCGCAGAAAATACGCATAGGCCTGGCCCGGACGGTTGTAATCGTCGACGTAGCGGCCCTTGCCGGTGATGAAGCGCTGGTCTTCCTTGCGGCGCACCGAGGCGCCGATACCCGTGGCGGTCATGTGCGTGTCTCTCCCGGATCTGGCCTGATGGGCCGGCGCGTCGGGGTTCGAGGCCGACCTCGTTCTTGGGTGGAGTATTGGTGTTGGTCTGGATCGATCGGACTGATTTTCAGTATGGCGCAGCTCGATAATCCTCCCCCCCGCTGCGGGGGAGGGTGGAGAGCGGAGCGGGCGACGTCCCGCCGAGAGGGGCAGCGCGACGCTGATCCAGGCGGCGCGTTTCATGACGCTCACGACCTTTGCGGAGGCGGCGTCCCCTCTCCCGCCCCGCGCACGAGTGCTTCGCACCCGCGGCGGGGCACCCTCCCCCAATGGGGAAAGGTTCAGGTCGGTGCTACTCCGCGGCGACCTTCTGTGGCTCGCTCGCCATCGCCTCGGCACCCGCCGCGATGGCCTTCACGATGTTGTGGTAGCCGGTGCAGCGGCAGATGTTGCCTTCCAGCTCGTGCCGGATGGTGTGCTCGTCGAGGGCGTTGCCCTTGCGGCGCACCAGATCTACCGCGGTCATGATCATGCCGGGGGTGCAGTAGCCGCACTGGAGCCCGTGATGCTCGCGGAAGGCCGCCTGCATCGGGTGCAGTTCGCCGCCGGAGGCCAGGCCCTCGATGGTGGTGACCGACCGGCCGTCGCATTGCACCGCCAGCACGGTGCAAGCCTTCACCGCCTCGCCGTCGAGATGAACCACGCAGGCGCCGCACTGGCTGGTGTCGCAGCCCACATGGGTGCCGGTGAGGCGCAGCGTCTCGCGCAGGTATTGCACCAGCAGCGTGCGCGGATCGATGTCGGCGGTCACGGCCTTGCCGTTCACCGTCAGGCTGACAGCGCTCATGGGTGACGTCCTCCTCCTGGCCCAAAGGCATTTTCGGCCGAAGACCCGCGGGTCCTGTCGGTCGGACCCTGTCGCTCGTGGTGGCCGGGCCGGCCTGCCTCTCTGGAATCGCTCGAATTCGAGTGTCGACCGGCCGGAAGCGCCGGTCAAGGCGTGGCGCACCGACATTTTGGCGCGGAAACCGGCCGTTTTCGCCCGGTTTCGGGCACGTCGCCCATTCGCCTCGCAACAAGCTGATCGTGGGCGATCGAAATCGGGATCAGGCCGCCGAGGTCGCGCCGGCGTCGCCGCCCTGGACCTCCTTGGCGAAGGTGTCGAAGAAGGCGTCCGCATATTTCTTGGCGACGCCGTTGATCAGGCGCCCGCCGAGCTGGGCGAGCTTGCCGCCGACGCTGGCCTCGACGTCATAGGTCATCTTGGTCTGGCCGCCCTCGGCCGGTTCCAGCCGCACCACCGCCCCGCCCTTGGCGAAGCCGGCGACACCACCCTGGCCCTCGCCGGTGATGCGGTAGCCGTTCGGCGGGTCGATGTCGGTGAGCGTCACCTTGCCCTTGAAGGTCGCCTTCACGGGACCGACCGCAATCTTGGCCGACGCCTGAAGCTCGTTATCCCCCACTTTCTCCAGGGTGTCGCAGCCCGGGATGCAGCGCTTGAGCACCTCCGGATCGTTGAGCTTCTCCCACACCGTCTGCTGATCGGCCGGCAGCAGCACCTCGCCAGTCATCGTCATCGCCATGGCGGCGCTCCCCCCTTGTCGTTGTCGAACGGGTCTCGTCGGAAGGGTAGCGGAGCCCTTGCGTCAGGACCAGCAGGGCTTTCGCACACCCGCCCGGCTCAACCGGATTGTCGAGTGGTGCGGTGCTTGCTAAGCCTCGCGGCAGGGGATGGTCGTGACACCCGGATGACGGGGCGCGGCCAGGGAGGCCCGGGCTGCACGCCCGCGAACGGAGAACGTGACCGCATGGAGGTCTTCGCGCAGCAGCTCATCAACGGGCTGACGCTGGGGTCGATCTACGGCCTCATCGCCATCGGCTACACGATGGTGTTCGGTATCATCGGCATGATCAACTTCGCGCATGGCGACGTGTTCATGCTCTCGGCCTTCATCGCGCTGATCACCTTCCTGATCGTCACGACCTGGCTCGGCATCTCGTCGATTGCCCTCGCGCTGCTGATCGTTCTGATCTGCGCGATGGTCCTCACCGCCCTGTGGGGCTGGGCGATCGAGCGGATCGCCTACCGGCCCCTGCGCGGCTCGTTCCGCCTGGCGCCGCTGATCTCGGCGATCGGCGTGTCGATCTTCCTCTCGAACTTCGTCCAGGTGGTGCAGGGCGCCCGCAACAAGCCGACGCCGCCGATGATGCGCGACGTGATCACCTTGTGGACCGGCGATAACGGTTACGCCGTCGCTTTGTCCTACAAGCAGATCATCATCATGCTGACCACGGTCGTGCTGCTCGCCGGCTTCTGGTACCTGGTGCAGAAGACGCCGCTGGGTCGGGCCCAGCGCGCCTGCGAGCAGGATCGCAAGATGGCCGCGCTGCTGGGCATCGATGTCGACCGCACCATCTCGCTGACCTTCGTGCTCGGCGCGGCCCTCGCGGCGGTCGCCGGCACCATGTACCTCCTCTATTATGGCGTCGTCTCCTTCGCCGACGGCTTCACCCCCGGCGTCAAGGCGTTCACGGCGGCGGTGCTCGGCGGCATCGGCAGCCTGCCCGGCGCGGTGCTCGGCGGCTTGCTCATCGGCCTCGTCGAGACGTTCTGGTCGGCATATTTCTCGATCGAATACAAGGACGTGGCGGCGTTCTCGATCCTCGCGATCGTGCTCATCTTCATGCCGTCCGGCATCCTCGGCCGGCCCGAGGTCGAGAAGGTCTGATGGCGAACCCGGCCACCTCCGTGGCGGCGCCCAACGCCGCCGACCGTGCCGCCACCGAGAGGGCGGCGATCGTCAAGGACGCGGCGCTGTTCGCGCTCGTCACCCTCGGCCTCTGCGTCCCGATCGTCGCGTTCCGGACCGATCTGAGCCAGACCTCCGCGCTCGACCTCGTGCCGCGCTGGGGCCTTGTCGCGATCCTGTGCGGCCTCGTCTTCGTCGCGCGGCTGGGCCAACGGGTGGTCCTCGCCAACCGCGACGCCCGCCGGGCGCTGACCCCCTCTCCGAGCCAGGCGACGGAGGCCGTCGACGCGACGCCGAACGCCTCGCAGAAGCTCTCGACCTATGCCCTGCCGGCCTTCCTCGGCGTGACGCTCGCCTTCCCGCTCCTCGTGGTGCTCGGCACCGGGGGGCTCGGCGAATCCCGTTACTGGATCGACCTCGGCATCCTGATCCTCACCTACGTGATGCTGGGCTGGGGCCTCAACATCGTGGTCGGGCTCGCCGGTCTCCTCGATCTCGGCTACGTCGCCTTCTATGCGGTCGGCGCCTATTCCTACGCGCTGCTCTCGACGGTGTTCGGCCTGTCGTTCTGGGTCTGCCTGCCGCTCGCCGGCCTGTTCGCCGGCCTGTGGGGCATGGTGCTGGGCTTTCCGGTCCTTCGCCTGCGCGGCGACTACCTCGCCATCGTGACGCTCGCCTTCGGCGAGATCATCCGCCTCGTCCTCATCAACTGGACCGATTTCTCGGGCGGCGCCGCCGGCATCTCGTCGATCCCCCGCGCCACCTTCTTCGGCATCCCGTTCACGGCGGACGAGGACGGCTTCGCCGCGAAGGTCGGGCTCGATTTCAGCCCGATGCACCGGGTCATCTTCCTCTACTACCTGATCCTGGCTCTCGCGCTCATCACCAACGGCGTAACCTTGCGCCTGCGCCGCCTGCCGATCGGCCGCGCCTGGGAGGCCCTGCGCGAGGATGAAATCGCCTGCCGGTCGCTCGGCATCAACACCACCAACACCAAGCTCACCGCCTTCGCGCTCGGCGCGATGTTCGGCGGCTTCGCCGGCTCGTTCTTCGCCGTGCGCCAGGGCTTCGTCAGCCCTGAGAGCTTCAACTTCCTCGAGAGCGCGATCATCCTGGCGATCGTGGTGCTGGGCGGCATGGGCTCGCAGATCGGCGTCGCGGTCGCGGCCGTCGCGATGGTCGGCGGGCCGGAACTCCTGCGCAACCTCGGCTTCCTCAAGGCGGTGTTCGGCGAAGGCTTCGATCCGAGCGAGTACCGCCTGCTGCTGTTCGGTCTCGCCATGGTGATCATGATGATCTGGCGCCCCCGCGGCCTGATCTCGGAACGCGCGCCCTCGATCGTGCTCAAGGAGCGCAAGCGCATCTCGGGCTCCCTCGTGAAGGAAGGCCACGGCTGATGGCCGACAGATTTGCCTCCCCCCGCATGGCCGATCCGGTCCTGACGGTCGATCACGTCACCATGCGCTTCGGCGGCCTCGTCGCCGTCAACGACCTGTCGTTCCGTGTCGGCCGCGGCGACATCACGGCGCTGATCGGCCCGAATGGGGCCGGCAAGACCACGGTGTTCAACTGCATCACCGGCTTCTACAAGCCGACCGAAGGCATGATGACCCTGCGCCACCGCGACGGCGGCGAGTTCCTGCTGGAGCGGCTGCCGGGCTACGCGGTGAACCGGAATGCGCGGGTCGCCCGCACCTTCCAGAACATCCGCCTGTTCACCGGCATGACCGTGCTGGAGAACCTTCTGGTGGCCCAGCACAACCCGCTGATGCTGGCCTCCGGCTTCACCATCGCGGGCCTTCTCGGGCTGCCGGCGTACCGCCGGGCCGAGAAGGCGGCTTTGGAGCGGGCGACGGCGTGGCTGGAGCGCATCCACCTGATGGACCGCGCCGACGATCCGGCCGGCGCCCTGCCCTATGGCGACCAGCGCCGGCTCGAAATCGCCCGCGCGATGTGCACCGACCCGGTCCTGCTCTGCCTCGACGAGCCGGCGGCCGGCCTCAACCCCCGCGAATCGCTGCTGCTCAACGATCTGCTGCGGGCGATCCGCGACAACCACGACACCTCGGTCCTGCTGATCGAGCACGACATGTCGGTGGTGATGGAGATCTCCGACCACGTCGTGGTGCTCGATTACGGCACCAAGATCGCCGACGGCACGCCCGCGGAGATCCAGAGCGACCAGAGCGTCATCGCCGCCTATCTCGGCGTCGAGGACGACGAGGTCGAGCAGGTCGAGGCGGAGGTCGGCGTATGACCCTTGCCGGAATGTCCTTGACCACTTGGGCCGCCTTCACAACCGCCTCGGCGATCCTGCTGGTGATTCCGGGCCCGACGATCCTGCTCGTCGTTTCCTATGCCATCGGCAGCGGCCTGCGCGCCGCCCTGCCGGCGGTGATCGGCGTCGCGCTCGGCGACCTCACCGCCATGACGCTGTCGCTCCTCGGCCTCGGCGCGCTGCTGGCGGCCTCGGCGACCCTGTTCACGGTGCTGAAATGGTGCGGCGCCGCCTATCTCGTCTGGCTCGGCATCAAGCTGTGGCGGGCCGGGGCCCAGTTCCAGGCCGCGCCGCGTTCCGGCGCGCCGGCCCTGCGGATGGTGGCCCATGCCTGGCTCGTCACCACGCTGAACCCGAAGAGCTTGACCTTCTTCGTGGCGTTCCTGCCGCAATTCCTCGATCCGCGAGGGGATCTCTTGACCCAGATGGTGGTGTTCGAGGCGACCTTCGTTGCCCTCGCCTTCCTCAACGCCCTCGGCTACGCGCTCGCCGCGTCGCAGGCCCGCGGGTTCTTCGCCAAGCCGTCCCGGGTGCGGCTGATGAACCGCGTCGGCGGCAGCCTGCTCATCGGCGCCGGGGCCGCGGCCGCCCGGAGCACACCATGAGCGTCGCCGGCATCAACGTCCTCGTCGACGAGACCCGTGCCCGGCAAGCCGGCGCCCGGGCTCCACTTCTCACCGTGCGCGGGGTCAAGACCTATTACGGCAACATCATCGCGCTCAAAGGCGTCGATCTCGACGTCAACGAGGGCGAGATCGTCACGCTGATCGGCGCCAACGGGGCCGGCAAATCGACTCTGATGATGACGATCTTCGGGGCGCCGCGGGCCCGCGAGGGCACCATCACCTATGCGGGCCGCGACATCACCCGGATGCCGACCCACGAGATCGCCCGGCTCAACCTGGCGCAATCGCCGGAGGGGCGGCGAATCTTCCCGCGGATGACCGTCTACGAGAACCTCCAGATGGGCGCCGCGGTCAATGGCGGCGCCCATTTCGAGCAGGACCTGGAGCGGGTCTGCGTGATGTTCCCGCGCCTCAAGGAGCGGCTCTACCAGCGCGGCGGCACGATGTCGGGCGGCGAGCAGCAGATGCTGGCGATCGCCCGCGCGTTGATGAGCCGGCCGCGGCTCCTGCTCCTCGACGAGCCGTCGCTCGGACTGGCGCCGCTCATCGTCAAGCAGATCTTCTCCGCCATCAAGGAGCTGAACGAGCGCGACGGCATGACGGTGTTCCTCGTCGAGCAGAACGCCTACCATGCACTCAAGCTTGCCCATCGCGGCTACGTCATGGTGACGGGCACGATCACGATGTCGGGTACCGGCAAGCAGCTCCTCGACGATCCGTCGGTGAAGGCCGCCTATCTCGAAGGGGGACGGCACTGATGCAGGGGATCCTCTACGAGGAGAGTACGCTCTGGCTCTTCCTGCTCGTCACGGTGGTGATGGGCGGCTGGATGGCATGGATGATCGGCCGCGGCATCGCGCTCGGCTGGAAGCCGTACTGGCAGGCGGTGCTCTCGCTGCTGCTGCTCGGCTTCGCCGTGCGCTTCATCCACTATGCGCTGTTCGGGGGCACGCTTTTGTCGCCGCACTACTACGTGGTCGACACGATCGTGCTCCTGATGATCGGCTCGGCCGGCTACCGCGCCACCCGCGCGCGGCAGATGACGACGCAGTATCGCTGGCTCTACGAGCGCAGCGGTCCGCTCACCTGGCGGGCCAAGCCCGGAACCTGACGTCCGGCGCATGCCCCCTGCCCTGCGCTCCGGAACGGGTGCAGGATGCGACTTGATCCGGGGCTCGACCCCGGCATCCGATCCGGGGTCCCCACGCCCCGGTCTTCCGGCCGAATGGGCCCACGAGCCCGACATTTCCGTCGTTCCAGAGGAGTACTGAGATGAAGCGCACGCTACTGGCCGGCTTCGCCCTCGCGGCCAGCTTCGCCTGGGCCGGATCGGCGCAGGCCCAGATCAAGCTCGGCGTGGCCGGCCCAATCACCGGCCCCAACGCGGCGTTCGGAGCCCAGCTCAAGAACGGCGCCGAGCAGGCCGTCGCCGACATCAACAAGGCCGGCGGCATCAACGGCCAGAAGATCGTGCTGGTCATCGGCGACGATGCCTCCGATCCGAAGCAGGGCGTCTCGGTCGCCAACAAGTTCGCCGCCGAGGGCGTGAAGGCCGTCGTCGGCCACTTCAACTCCGGCGTCTCGATCCCGGCCTCCGACGTCTACGCCGAATCCGGCATCGTCGAGATCACCCCGGCCTCGACCAACCCGAAATTCACCGACCGCAAGCTGTGGAACACTTTCCGCACCTGCGGCCGCGACGACCAGCAGGGCGCCGTGGCCGGCGCGTGGCTGGCGGAGAAGTTCAAGGGCAAGAACATCGCCTTCGTGAACGACAAGACTCCCTATGGCCGCGGCCTCGCCGACGAGACCCTGAAGGCCCTGAAGGCCAAGGGCGGCAAGGACGTGCTGTTCGAGGGCATCAACCCGGGCGAGAAGGATTACTCGGCTCTGGTCTCGAAGCTCAAGCAGGCCAAGACCGACGTGGTCTATTACGGGGGCCTGCACACCGAGGCTGGCCTCATCGTGCGCCAGATGCGCGACCAGGGCCTGAACGCCCCGCTGATGAGCGGCGACGGCATCACCGACAAGGAATACGCCCAGATCGCCGGCCCGGGCGCCGACGGCACCCTGATGACCTTCGCGCCGGATGCCCGCAAGAACCCGAACGCCAAGGAGGTGGTCGCGGCCTTCAAGGCCAAGAACATCGACCCCGAAGCCTATACCCTCTACTCCTACGCCGCGGTACAGATCCTGAAATCCGCCATGGAGGCCACCAAGTCGACCGACGGCAAGAAGGTCGCTGCCTACATGCTCGAAGGCAAGCCGTTCAAGACCGTGATCGGCGACATTTCCTACGACAAGAAGGGTGACATCACCCGTCCCGATTACGTGATGTACATGTGGAAGAAGGGCGCCGACGGCCGGATCGACTATACCGGCAACGAGCTGACCCAGTAACAGACGGCGCTCGCCAAATCGGCCCGGCGCCCCACGCGCCGGGCCTTTTTCCGTTGACGAACCCGTGCGTTCGTCACTGGCCCCGCTTGCGCGTCCGAACGCCTCACCTTACATGCACGTGAGCGTTACAAGGCCATCAGCGCGCCCGGCAGTTCGGCCGAGCACCCGCACGGCCGGCTGCGTCGCGATCAAATTCCGAAGATGTGTCCCCGGTGGCGCCGACCGCGACGGCGACCCGGGTGGAGAGTGTGAATGGCGAAAGAAGAGTTGATGCAGTTCGACGGTCTCGTGCTCGAGATCCTGCCGGACGCGCGTTACCGCGTGCAGCTCGACCAGGGCCACGAGATCGTGGCCTACACGGCCGGCAAGATGAAGAAGAACCGCATCAAGACTCTGGCCGGCGACCGGGTCACCGTCGAGATGTCGCCCTACGACCTGGAGAAGGGCCGTCTGGTGTTCCGCCACAAGGACGAGCGTTCCTCGGGCCCGCGTCCGCCGTTCCGCGGCGGCAGCCAGTTCCGCCGGCGCTGATCCGTCCGACAAAATGTGCGCTTGCGCGGGGCTGGGGTGAGAGAACCCTGGCCTTTTGCGTATGGATGCCTGCGAGGCTTGCCATGACCCGCCCCCTGGTGATCGCCCCCTCGATCCTCTCGGCCGACTTCGCGCGGCTCGGCGAGGAGGTCCGCGACGTCGTCGCGGCCGGGGCCGACTGGGTCCATATTGACGTGATGGACGGCCACTTCGTGCCGAACATCACCTTCGGCCCGGTCGTGGTGAAGGCGCTGCGTCCGCACACCACGGCGGTGTTCGATGTCCACCTGATGATCGCCCCGGCCGATCCCTATCTCGAAGCCTTCGCCGAGGCGGGGGCCGACATCATCACGGTTCATGCCGAGGCGGGGCCTCACCTGCACCGCTCGCTCCAGACCATCCGGGCGCTCGGCAAGAAGGCCGGTGTGGCGATCAACCCGGGCTCGCCGGCGAGCCTGGTCGAGCCGGTGCTCGACATGGTCGACCTCGTGCTGTGCATGACGGTCAACCCGGGCTTCGGCGGCCAGAGCTTCATCGGCTCGGTCTGCGAGACGGTCTCGCGGGTGCGCGCCATGAGTGCCGGCCGCGACATCGACATCGAGGTCGATGGCGGCGTGACGCCGGAGACCGCGCCAGCCGTGGTGAAGGCGGGAGCCAACGCCCTCGTCGCCGGCTCCGCCACCTTCAAGGGCGGGCGCGACGCCTACGGTGCCAACATCGCGGCGATCCGCCGGGCGGCGGAGGGCGCGGCGGGGCAGTGGGTGTAGAAGCGGCTTGCGGTCCGACGTTCTCTGCCGCAAGGTAAGCCACTGAGTGCGGGCTTCGGACTGACCCATGACGATCCGGTTCCTCGCGCTCGACGCCATGGCGGAATGTCCGCCAGGCCAGCTTGACCGGATCGTCGATTGCCTGAACACGGCCTGCGCCGAGATTGCGCCCGTCCTCGGTCTCGACCGAGTCGATGTCGTGGTAGCGCCGACGCCGGCGCGCTGGCTCATCCCGGGCTGGAACCTGAATGCCTACGCGCATGGCATCGCCCGACTGACGATCGGCGTCGATACGACGGATCTCGACGTCTGGACTCCGTCCTATTCCGAGCAACTCAGGACGACCCTCGCCCACGAACTGCACCATCTGCGCCGGTTCCGTGGCCCGGGCCCGCACGACACCCTCGGCGCCAATCTCCTGGCCGAAGGGCTTGCGCAATGCTTCCAGGAGCAGGTCGGCTGCCCGACGCCGAACTATGCGCTGGCCGTGCAGGGCCCGCGCCTGTCGGTCCTGGCGGGCCTCGCCCGGGCGGAATGGGCCGAGACCCGATACAACCATGGCCGCTGGTTCTTCGGCGACCGTGCCGATCCGGCCTGGCCGTGGAGTGGGGGCTATTCGCTGGGTTACCAACTCGTCCGGCGCACCCTGGCAGAGCGGGGCACGACCGCGTCGGAGGACGCGACGCTGTCGGCGGAGGAGGCGTGGCCGGTGCTTTCGCCGATCCTTGAGGCTCTGGTCATGGACAAGCATCAGGCCGTGGGCTGAAAGCCGGTTTGATTGAGACCACCGAACTCCGACCCTCCCCGTCATCCCGCGGCCGTGCGGCGGAACCCGGGATCCACAACCGCTGACGATCCCGGAGAAAGCCGAACGCGCTCCGCTTCGCCCTGAACTGTCAGCGGTTGTGGATCCCGGTTACCCGCATTCGGCGAGCCCCGGGGATAACGTAGTAATACCAACGGCCGAAGATGCTGACGCATCGGGTCGATTTCGGGCAGGCCCGGGATCGACGCGGCCGTTGACCCAGTCTTGCATTGTCGATGCCAAGCGCAGATGTCCGGGACCTTGGGCTTGGCGAAACTTCGAGATCGGCACCAAAAGTCGTTTTCGACGACCGTTGGTACAAGATATCACGATTCGCGCCAGAACTACTGAAGCAGCCACTCACTCGGAGGATCGTCCGACCGAGCGGACACCGGTTAGCCGCAGAAAATGCGGCAAAATCTAAGATTGAGAGTACTGACTGATTGCAACATCATGGTCTACGACAAGATGGTCCGTCTGGTGTTCAAATCCTTCCCACCCTCGACCACATCCTCAGGTGCGGGTGGGAGAGACTCCTCCGGCAGGAGTCACGCGACGGTCGTGTACCGTGTTACAACGTGATCGGGCAGTGCTCCAGGCCCTGAATATTGCATCATTCTTCTTCAAGGAACCTGGCGGTTCGTTCTGCATCTTGGATGGACCACAGGCCATTCCAAGCCATGATCAGCCCCCAACGACCCGCCGCACCGCCCCCGGCGAGGAATGCGGCCTCCGCGGCGGTGCCGCCTCCGCGGCGATCCGCGCCGCCCGCCGGTCGAGCCGGTCGGCCGATCGGCGCAGCGTCACGACGCCGAGCGCCGCCGCTCCGCCCACGAGGCAAGGCACCAGGACCAGGGCGTAGGTCGTCAAGCTCATCATCGCAATGTCGTCAACGTCAGCCTCGCACCGAAGTGTAGACCAACGCCGAGCACGAACCAAACGGCCATCAGCGCGAGGGTGGGCGCCATGACGCGGCCCGTCGTCGCCATGGCGGCCGTGAGCGGTGCGACGATGCCCGTGATGGCAAAGCCCGCGGCGCCGATATTCATCAGGTTGGCGGTCAGCTTCACCTGCTCGTTGTGGATGAGGATGTCGCGGGCGAGAAGCGCCCGCTCGCGCTCCCGGTCGCTCTCCTCCCCCATCTCTCCGTCGGGTTGCAGCCCGCTCGCCATGCGCGATTCCAGGCCTGGGTCACGGCCGGCCGGACTTGCTGGGATCGGATTTGGGGTAACCGCGTGGCGCCATCGCTCCGGCACCGCCGCGATGGCCGACCCACTTCGCCAACTCCTCGCCGGCCTCCGTCCGGGTGCGCCCGGCGCTGTCGGGCCAGGTCAGGCCATCGGCGAGGCGGAAGATCACGACGGAGTCGAGGGTGGCATCGCGGTACTTCTGCAACCGCACGCCCTTGCCGCGGGCCATCTCGGGGATCTCCGCGAGCGGGAACACCGTCAGCAGGCGGTTGGTGCCGCAGACGGCCACATGGTCGCCCTCTCCGACCTCGACGACGAGGCTCGCCGTCGCCGGATCGTCCAGGCCGATCACCTGCTTGCCCTTGCGGGTATTGGCGACGAGCCCGTCCGCCAGCGTGATGAAGCCGCGCCCGTCGGTGGTGGCGAGAAGCAGCTTCACGCCGGGCTTGTGGGCCCAGACGGTCACGATCTCCGAGCCCTCGTCCATGTCGACCATCAGGCGGATCGGATCGCCGACGCCGCGCCCGCCCGGGAGCTTGGCCGCCTCCAGGGTGAAGACCTTGCCGTTCGAGGCCAGCACCAGGATTTTCGCAGTCGTCTCGGTCGGGAAGCTGACCTTGAGGGTGTCGTCGCCCTTGAACTGCACGGCGGAGAGATCGGCGACGTGGCCCTTCAGCGCCCGGATCCAGCCCTTCTGCGACACGATCACGGTGATCGGCTCCCGCTCCACCATCGCCTCCGAGAAGTCGATGCCGGAGGTGTCGGGCGGGTTTTCCAGAGTCGTTCGACGCCGGCCCAGCGGGGTCTCCGGGCCGTAGGTCTTGCGCACGGCCCGGATCTGGGTCGCGATCGACTTCCACTGCTTGTCGTCGGAGCCCATCAGGCCGTCGAGGTCTGCCTTCTCCTTGGTCAGCGCGTCGTGCTCGCGCTTCAGCTCCATCTCCTCCAGCTTGCGCAAGCTGCGCAGCCGCGTGTCGAGGATGGCGTTGGCCTGCAATTCGGTCAGCGCGAACACCCGCATCAGCTCGGCCTTCGGCTCGTCCTCCTCGCGGATGATCTGGATCACCCGGTCGAGGTCGAGATAGACGATGAGCAGGCCGCCGAGGATCTCAAGGCGCCGCTCGATCTGGGCGAGGCGGTGGCGCGAACGGCGTTGCAGCACGACCCGGCGATGGTCGAGCCATTCGCGAAGCGCCTCGGCGAGGCCGATCACGCGCGGCACCGTGCCGCCGACCAGCACGTTCATGTTGAGGGAGATGCGGCTTTCCAGCTCGGTGAGCCGGAACAGCGATTCCATCATCACCACGGGATCGACGGTGCGGGAGCGCGGCTCCAGCACCACCCGCACATCCTCGGCCGATTCGTCGCGAACGTCGGCGAGCAGCGGCAGCTTCTTCTCTTGCAGCAGCTCGGCCATCTTCTCGATCAGCCGGGCCTTCGGCACGCCATAGGGAATCTCGGTGACGACGACCGCCCAGGTGCCGCGGCCCAGGTCCTCCTTCTGCCAGCGCGCCCGCACCCGGAAGCCGCCGCGGCCGGTACGGTAGGCTTCGGCGATCGAGGCCGCCGAATCGATCACGATGCCGCCGGTCGGGAAGTCCGGGCCTTTCACGAACGTGGTCAGCTGCTCGGAGGTCGTGGCCGGGTGGGTGATGAGGTAGAGCGCCGCCTCGCACAGCTCCGCCACGTTGTGCGGCGGGATCGAGGTCGCCATGCCTACGGCGATGCCTTGCGAGCCGTTGGCGAGCAGGTTCGGGAAGGCCGCCGGCAGGACCACCGGCTCCTCTTCCTGCCCGTCGTAGTTCGGGCGGAAATCGACCGCGTCCTCGTCCATCCCGTCGAGGAGGAGGCGGGCGACCTCGGTCATCCGGCACTCGGTGTACCGCTGGGCCGCCGGGTTGTCGCCGTCGATATTGCCGAAATTGCCTTGGCCGTCGACCAGGGGATAGCGCTGGGCGAAGTCCTGGGCGAGGCGCACGAGCGCGTCGTAGACCGCGACGTCGCCGTGGGGATGGTACTTGCCGATCACGTCGCCGACGACGCGGGCGCATTTCTTGTAGGCGCTGCCGGGATCGAGGCGCAGGAGCCGCATCGCGTGCAGGATGCGGCGATGGACGGGCTTCAGACCGTCGCGGGCATCGGGCAGGGCCCGATGCATGATCGTCGAGAGCGCATAGGCGAGATAGCGCTCCTCGAGCGCCGCCTTCAGGTCGACGTTCTCGATCCCGTCGCGATCGGAGGGTGGCTCGAAAGGCTTTCCCATGGGCGGACGTCAACTCACGATTTCGGCGGTCTCAAGACCAGAACATAACACGAACATTGCCCGCTGGCCAGGATGGCCGACCCCTCCGGGCCTTCGGGTCGGTCACTCCGAACCGGCGGTGCCGAGGGCGACGAATCGCGCCCGCTCCTCCGGCTCGGCGAGGTCGCGCGGACCCCAGATGTGCTGATCAAGGAAATATCCCGTTAAGGTAAAGCCTTGCTTGACCTCGCCGGGCGTCGGCACGGTGAGGCCGCGGCGGTCAGGCCGGTCGACCAGGAAATCGGGGAGCGCGAGCAGCCGGTCGCGCCAGGGCTCGCCGGCGGCGGCGCTGACGGCCCGCCCGCTCTTCGGCGAGACATAGGCTAGGTAGGCGTTGGTGCCGGTGGCGGCGCAGGCCGAGAGGTCGAGGCCGAAGCCCAACTCGGCCAGCATCGCCAGCTCGAAGCGCACCATCAGGGCCGGAGCGATCTCGGGCTCGTGCAGATGCGCGATCAGCACGCGGGCGGCCGCGAACAGCGCCGGATGGGGATCGCGTTCGGGCAGGAGCCGCATCAGCCCGGCCGCATGGCCGATGCCGTAGAGGGCGAGGCGCGAGCCGATCAGCCGGGCGCTGGCACTCTCGATCGGCTCGACCGCGTAGGCGCCCAACCCCTCGTCGAGCCGCGCCCGCCACACTGCCCGCACCAGGTTGCCGGGCTGGAGCACCGGCTGCATCCGGCGCGAGCGCCCGCCATGGACGAGACCGAGATGGCGGCCATGGGCCGCAGTCATCAATTCGAGGACCACGCTGGTCTCGCCATGTCGCCGCGCCCCGAGAACCAGTCCGTCATCCGTCCATTGCATGGTGGCAGCCTAAGCCGATTTCGCCGACGTGGTCACCGGTTCGGCAGGAAAAATCTGCGATAAAACAAGAACCTAGGCGAGCGAAAGGATAACCGGCACAAATTCACGCGAAAAACCGAAACGGCTCGAACAGGGCGGTTCGATGGAGCCGCAAGTCCTTGCAAACAAAGCATCTCGCATCCGTGTGATCGGGGATGCTCTAGGTCTTTGACGGTGCCGCATTGTCTGTGACGAACCGGTATCCGCTGCGTCGAACGATGCTCGCGTCGCTCACGGGCCGGACCTGAACGGCGCGTCTCAGGCCGGCGGCAACGAGACGGCAAACCAGATCCGCGTGCCACGCCCCGGCTCGCTGGCGACGCCGATCTGTCCCCCCCATCAGCTCGACGAGGTGGCGGCAGATGACGAGGCCGAGCCCGGTCCCGCCGAAGCGGCGCCGGATCGATTCGTCACCCTGGCCGAACGGCACGAACAGCCGCTCCTGCTGTGCCGCCGACATGCCGATGCCGGTGTCGCTCACCGTGAACAGCAGCCGCCCCTCGCCGCCTCGGCTGGCATCCGGGCCCACCGCCAGGACGACCCGGCCCGCCGGGGTGAACTTCACCGCATTGGTGAGGAGATTGAGCAGGACCTGCCGCAGGCGCCCAACATCACCCATCACCAGGGTCGGCGTGGCGGGATCGCGCAGCACGTCCACCACCACACCCTTCCGGGAGGCGGCCCCCCGGGCAACCGCCGCGGTTCCCTCTAGCAGCTCGCCGAGCACGAACGGCTCCGGGTCGAGGGCGATCTGGCCCGCCTCGATCTGCGCCACGTCGAGCACGTCGTCGACGACCCGCATCAGGATCTCGCCCGCCTCCTGGACGGCAGCAAGATGGCGCAGGGTCTCGGGCTCGCGCGAGCGGCTCAGCATGTGCTCGGTGTAGCCGAGGACCGCGTTGAGGGGATTGCGGATCTCGTGGCTCATCATCGCCAGGAAGTCCGACTTGGCCCGGCTGGCCTGCTCGGCCCCCTCCTTGGCGTGCGAGAGGGCCTGCTCGGCCCGCTTGCGGGCGGTGATGTCGAGGGTGAGCCCGACGATGCGCCCGCTCAGGCCGTTCGCGTCGTCGAGGACGCGCCCGAGGCTCTGGATCCACCGGATGGCGCCATGCTCGGCCGTCACCCGCACATCGACCGAGAACGGGGTGCGGGTGGTCACGGCCTTCGTCACCGCGTCCCACAGCATGGCGCGGTCGTCGGCATGGACCAGGGCGGTCCAGGCCGAGGAGGTGATGATGCAAGCCTGCGCCGAGAGGCCGTGCAGGCGTGCGCCCTCCGCCGAGAGCGAAAGCGCGCCGGTCCGCATGTTCCAGTCCCACAGGCCGACGCCGGCGGCCTTGTGGGTCAGGAGCAGCAGGTTGGTGGTGGCCTCCAGCGCCTGGTTGTCCGCCACGACCTCGTCGACATCGGCGGCGGTCATCAGCCAGCCGGTAATTCCGGCGCCCTCGCGGATCGGCACCACGTCGGTCTGGTGCCAGTGCCAGCGCCCGCTAGCGTCGCGCAGACGGATCGTGAGGTCGTAGGGCTGGCCCGACCGGACGGCGGCGCTGCGCGCCGCCGCCGCCCGGGCGCGGTCCTTCGGGTGGATCACGCTGTCCCAGCCGTCGGGCTCGCCGAAGCTGGTGCCGATCTCCCGCGCCGCCCGATTCGCGAAGTGGACCAGCCCGTCGCGGTCGAGCATCCAGACCTTCTGCGGGAGCGCGTCGAGGATCAGGCGCGAGGGCAGTCCGCTCATCCCCGGCTCGCTCTCCGGAAGCGCATGGCCGAGGGCATCGCCCGGTCCCTTCACCGGGATGCCCTCGATCGGATGCGCGGTCCGCGCCGTCATCAGCTCTCCTACGCGATCGCGCCAAGCGTGGGTGCCGACGCAGGCGCGGTGCCCCGGCGTGACATCCGTCCGCCTCAGCCACCGCCGGAACCCGGCCGAATCGGGCACATCCCGAGTCCTGCTTCTGCTAACCTAACGACGCGCTCCGTCCAAGAGCCCGAAGCCGACTTCGAAAGCTTTCCCGGGCAAAACCGCCGCCTGGCCATGATCTGCCAGAGCCTGATGCAAATCATGCCGGCACTTGGCTGCGCGGAATGTCGATTCAGGCACCGCGCCGCGTGCCGGCGCAGTCACGCCGCCACAGGTGGCACTATTGTGCGTAAAATCGTCTTTCAGTCAAGTCATGTCACCGGTCATTGAATGCGGCCTTTGGTTCCATTGGCGAATTTTCGCCAAGGTCAAGAGTCCCACCCAAGGCTCCGGACTTGTGGGCTAGGCATTGACCCTGCGAGAGGGGTCGACGGCCGGGAGCCGACCGCGCTCCCGGCCCCCGTCTCAGCGGGGGCGGTCCGAGGCGTCCGGGCAGGTCGCCGCCTCGAGCCGCGCGGCGACGCGATCCCGCGCCGCCGGGTCGAGGCCGAGATGGACCCCGTCCGGCGACCGGCTCAGGGAGGCCGGGTCGCGCAGATCCGCGAAGGCGTCGACGAAGCGGCAGCCGGCCCGGGCGCATTCCTCCGACAGGATCGCCGAATAGGCCGGCGCGGCGTCGGTGTCGTAGAATGCCGTCACGCCGGGCCGGCCGGCATCGAAGGGCGGCACCGCGGTGACGACGAGGTGCCGGGCCCGGGGCGCCAGCTCGGCGACCAGCGCGCGGACGTCGCTGCGGAAGCGCGCTGCGGCGTCGGGATGGCCGGAGCGCTGGCGCCGGGTGAGGTCGTTGGTGCCGATGGTCACCACGATCGTCTCCGGGGGCCGCGGCAGGTCGACCCATCCGACCACGGCGCGCAGGCCGGCGATCCGGGTGCCCGCGATGGCGCCGTTGACGGCGGGACGGCCGCACAGGGTCGGCAGGTGGAGACGCTCCATCTGCGAGTCGCCGAGGAGGAGGCTATAGGGGCCGTCGATCTGCCGCAATTCGCCGGAGACGCCGAAGGCCCGGGCCTGGCGGAAGGCCGCCACCCCCTGCCCGCCTCCGGTCCGGTGCCGGCTGACCAATATCGCGGCCGATCCGGCCGCCAGAACGGCCGCGACGAGGCCGATCCCGATCTTCGTTCTCGTGTGCACCCGTCCTCGCGCCTGATCCTGACGCCCCCCGCGCCGTAGAAGCTCCGCGGCCCGCCGCGAGTCAATCGCGCGCCTCACCGTTTGCGGACATCGTCGGCCCTCAAGTGAGGCCCGGACATTATCCACAGGCTGTCAGCTTTTTTCCGACATCTTCACGCCTGATTCGGTGGTTCTGATCATGGTTGAGGGCAGGTCAACGGAGAGCCCGCGCCATGATGCCAGTGGAGATCGATCCGTCCGAGGTGCGCCGGCCGCGCAGGGACTCGCACGAGAGCGTTCGCGCACGCCTCGGCCGTCCGGCGATGCGGGCAGCCCTGGCCGTGGTCGGTGTCGGTGGCTGCGCCGGCCTCGCCGCGGCGGCTTATCCGGCGATCAGCGACATGCTGCGACCGCAGCCCGCGCAGGTGCATTTCGGTCGCGTCGCCGACATGCCGGAGATCAAGGACGGAATTCCGGCTCTGCGCACGACGCCGGTGCGCCAGGTTCCGATCACGGCCGCGCCGCCTGCCGCCCTGCCCGATTCGAACCCGGCCGTGCCGCCCGGCGCGGTGCCGGGAAGCGCCTCGCTACAGGCCGCACCGGTTCAGGCGTCTTCGGCGCCGACATCCCCGGCGCAGGGGGCCGGGTCGCCGGCCTCCGACGTGGTGGCGACCGGCACAGCCGTACCGCTCCGGCCCGCCGCCCTGAAGCCGCCGGAGGCGCCGCGTCCGGTCGCCGCCCCCCGCGAGGGTACCATCCCGCGCGCCGTCGCGGTGGCGCGCGAGCCGGTTCCGCTGCCGCCGCCCCGGGCAGTCGAGGCCAGATCCGAGTCCAAGCCCGCGGCCACGCCGCGCGAGAAGGCCGCCGAGCCGAAGGCGACGCCGAGGCCGGCACCCGCCCGCGACGCCAAGGCCGAGCCGAAGCCCGCCCCGGTCCGGCACGCCGCCGAAAAGCGCCCCGCCGAGACGCCCACCGCGGAGAAACGACGAGCGGAGAAGCACGCGGCCGAGACGCCGGTCGCCCGGCGGGGAAAGGCCGAGGCGCACCAGCGCAGCGCCGCCGCCCAGCCCGCCGCGGCGCCCGCGCCGGAGGAGCCGACCCGCTTCCTCGGCATGCCGATGCCCGACCTCGCCCCGGCCGGCCGCGTCATCAAGGACACCGTCGACGCGGTGATCTCCTTCCCCAGCCGGCTGTAACGGCGCGGCCGACAGGCGGGCCGAGCCGCGTGGCGTAGCGCCGCTTGGCCTCCGGCGTCTCGCATCATCGCCGTCGCCGGACCAACCCCGTGTCGGCGAAGGCGGCTCAACCAGCCCGGCTCGCCCCGTCCAGCAGCTCGAGCACCAGCGCGTCGCGATGCGGGCGGCCATATTCGTCGGTGGCCTCGACGGTCAGGCGGTGGGTGCCGGCCGCGAGATCCCGGGGCAGCCGGGCGACCCAGAGATGCGAGCAGGGCTCGGCCTTTACCCAGCTCTTCTTGGTCGCGGTGTTGCGCGCATAGAGTGCGGCGACGAACGGGTCCGGGCGACGCACCCGCGTCATCGGCACCGGCGCGCGATCTCCGATGCGAAACGACACCCGGCTGCGCGGCCCGCCATCGAACAGGTTGACCACCACGTTCGTCCCGCCGGCGCTCTCGGCCGGGATCGTGGCGCCGAGCAGCTCGTAGAGCCGCGTGTCGGGCAGCCGGGCCAGATCGTCGGAATGGAACTGGCTCTCCAGCACGATCCGCATCTGGCGGTCCGCATCGTCGCTCGCCGGGACGTATCGGGTGGTGTAGGTCCGCCCGCCGGTGATGCTGAGCACGTGGAAGCCATGCGGCGTGCCGTCGCGGCTGTCGGCCGTGGCGATGCCGCGCCGGTCGGGCGGGCCGCTCCACCACGAGCCCGAGACCGCGGTGAGCACGTGGTGGTGGTGGGCTCCCTCCCCCGTCGCCCCGGGACGGCCGTCCGGCCCGAGGTAATGGTGCTCGGTGGTATGGGTATGGCCGGAGACGCTGACGGAGGGCCGCCCGGCGAGGAGCCGCAGCAGCTGCGCCCGGTCGGCGGTGCTGATGCCGGGATCGTCCGGTCCGAGATCGCTGGCGAGCGGGATATGCATCGCCACCACCACCAGGCGGTCCCGGGGCACCAGCGTCAGCAGGTTCTCCACGAAGGCAAGCTGGCGCTCGCCGATCCGGCCCTCGTAGCGCCCGCCGCGTCCCGCCGTGGCGGTCGACGCGCCGAGGTAGTTCACGTTGTCGAGCATCAGGAACAGCACGCCGCCGTGTTCCAGCGCGTAATACGGCGCGCCGAAGGTGCGCTTGAAGGTCTCGCGGGAATGGCGGGCGTCGGGCGCCTCGAAGTTGAGGTCGTGGTTGCCGCCGAGATGGAACCACGGCACGCCCATCTGCGCGATGAGCCGGTTCTGGCGCGGGTAGAGCGAGAGGTCGTCGAACAGCACATCGCCCGTCGTCATCCCGAAGGCAACCTTGCCGAATTCGCCCGGCCTGCCGAGCACCCTGGCGATGGCGGTGTCGCGCACGAAGGTCAGCTCGGCATGGCTCTCCGGCTGCGGGTCGGTGAACAGCACGACGTCGAAGTCACCGCTCTCCGGGCTGCGCACCAGGCCGAAATCGACAGAGGCCGGCAGCGGCCCGGTCGGCGCGATGCCGGGATAGCGCAGGGCGAGATCCGCAGGCGTGCCGGCCGGTTGGTGCAGATAGGAGAAATGCGGCAGCCCGTCGGCGCCACGCGGCAGGGAGAAGCCCGTCGGCTTGATGACGAAGATCACCGCCTCGTCGCCGATCGGCAGGGTGTAGCGCCCCTGCGCGTCGGTGCGGACCACCTCGCGGCCGTTCGAGACCAGCATGTCGGGCAGGCCCGGATCGTCCGGCCCGCGCCGGCCCTTGCCGCCCTTGTCCTCGTAGACGAGGCCGGTGACCTGTCCGGTCGCCCGCTCCGGTCCCGGCCCAGTGGCCGGAGCGCCCTGCGCCAGCGCCGCGAGGGGAGCCAGCGCCAGGGCCGTCGCCCCCGCCAGGGTGGTGCGCCGGGTCAGGGTGTTGTGGTCCGTCATCGCGGCCTCGTCCTCCCGGCAGCCCCGCCGCCGGGGCGGCCGGGGCTGCGCGTTCATCCCTGGCGAGGCAACCACGCCACCTTGACGGTTCGGTGACGGTCACGGGCGGCTCACGCCGCCCGCAGGCGCTCCAGGAAGCGGGAGACGCCCTGGCGCAGGTCCTCGGACCGTTGCGACAGGGCGGAGGCGGCGGCGGCACCGGCCCCGCCCGCCGTTCCGGCAACGATCTCGATGCCGCCGCTTGTCGAGGCGGATCTTGCGCTTGCGGGCGCGGGTGCCGGGAATGACCACGCTGATGCCCTGCTGGCGCAGATCCTGGCGCAGCCAGTCGGCATCGTGGCCCTTGTCGGCGATGAGCCGGCGCACGCGACCGGGCGCCTTGTCCAGCACGGCGGGGGCGGTCTTCACGTCGCTGGCGTTGCCGGGAGGCGGAGGTGATCGGGCGCAACGGCACCGTCCATTCGCTCCGCTGGCGCAGCTACCCGACCCAGCCCACCATCCCGCGCCGCGCCGACGAACTCGCGCTGCTGCCGCCCGGCAAAGCCTAGCCGTTCCGTACCCCGCACCTGGGCCGCACAGGCTAGCTCGGGTGCCCAGCGGCAGGATGCCCCGCGCCGCCGTCAACGCCCTTCCGACATTCGAGGCTCCTGTGCTGACCGCTGTCCTCGACGTGGATCGCACCCGCGCGCTCAACGATATCCTCCGCCGCTCCCTCTCGGGCGGCCTACTGATGCTCACCGCTGGCGTCATCGCCTTCGGCCGCGAATGCCGGCAGACCATTCTGGACGCCCTGGCTGCCTCCGACGACTCTACGCCCGACAACGATCCCCGCGGCGAACACGACTTCGGTGCGCTCGAGGTCGCGGGCGAGCGGGTGTTCTCCAAGATCGACGACTACGACCGCGCGATGACGGGGCACTCCCCGGATCCGGCCGACAGCAGCAGCACGACGCGGATGCTGACCGTCATGCTCGCCGGGGAGTATTGACGTGGCCGGACGCGAACTGGTGGCCTCGGCCATCCCCGACACCCCGGGCCATGGTTGGTGCCGGCGAGGCCGACCCGGATGCATGGCCCGCGCAAATCATGCTCGGGGCCGAGCCGGCTGCCGAGGACCGGCCCGGTGGCTGGCCCTACTTCATCCGGCGGGATGCGCCCGTCGAGCCCGGGGGCTGCCCGCTGCACATGGCTACCGGCATTCAGCGGCTCGCCGACGCCCAGCTCCTCGCCGCTGCTCCTGATCTCGCGGAACGGCGGCTCGCGCTGCTCACCGCGCCCACTCTCGGATTGCGCGACCGGGATGCTGGGACTCGGGCGCAAGCCGAACGGCAGGCGGCGGAGGTTGCGGCACAACTGCAACGCAACGACGCTCAGCGCGCCGCCAACCCGGGAGTTATAGGAGCGGGCGGACGCCGAGACCTTGGCCCGCCTCCGGCGCGAGGAGGAATCGGCGCTGGCGCGTGATCCATGCAATCGGGTTGTAGTGCCTCGACAGTCGATGGAGGCCGCCAATGCGACGGACCGCGCACGCTTCGGGGCGGCAAGCTGCTCGATCTAACACGTGGGCTTACGAATTCGGGGCAACCGGATACCGTCCGTTCCTGCGTGTTCGAGGCGGAGTTGTCATCGGGCCAGTGTGGGCTGGTAACGATCACGGTGTGAAAGAACTGGCTTGGCGACGAACTGATCGACGTGAGGCAGTAAATGCAAATGGTAATTGCCTCTCACATGCTGCGAATTCCGCCGTATTCAACTGAAATATCAGCAGGCGGCGCAGATTTTACTGGCATCGTGGGTCGGCACAAGGCAAATCATCATCGCCCGCATTCGCGAGCTTTCAACCATAGGGTGGAAACCCAACCAGCTTGACCGTTTGGGAGTCAGCTTCCGACTCAATTCGACCCCGCCGAAGGTCAGCTCGCTGGCAACTCGGTTGACCTTGGACGCTGAAACGATGACATCGGCCAGGATGAATCCGTCCGTCGTCACCGATCCGGCGCGCCTCGCCGCGCTCGACGCGCTCGCCATCCTCGATACGCCCGCCGAGGCTGGCTTCGACGATGCCGTGCGCCTCGCCGCGCGCCTCTGCGCCGCGCCGGTCGCGTTGCTGAGCCTCGTGGCGTCGGGCCGGCAGTGGTTCAAGGCACAGGTCGGCTTTCCCCACTGCGAGACCGACCTTGACCGCTCGGTCTGCAAGTTCGCCCTCGCCCAGCCCGACCTCTTGGTCATCCCCGACCTGGCCGCTGACCCGCGCACCCGCGACAACCCCTTGGTCACGGGCGAGCCCGGCATCCGCTTCTACGCCGGTTCGCCGCTGCGATTGGAGGACGGGTATGTGGTGGGCTCGCTGTGCGTCATCGACACGGTTCCTCGGCCCGAGGGGCTGACGGAGGATCAGGCCGACGACCTGCGTGCGCTCGGGAGGCAGGTCTCGGGCCTGTTGGAGACGCGCCGGAGTGAGGAACGCTACCGCGTCCTGTTCGAGAACATCGATGCCGGCTTCTGCGTCTGCGAGGTGAAGTTCGACGAGGACGGCCGGGCGATCGATCACCGTGTGCTCGCCGCCAACCCTGCCTTCGAGCGCCATACCGGGTTGTCAGACGCCGTGGGACGCTGGGCCAACGAGATCGCTCCCGGCATCGAGCAGCACTGGCACGACGCCTATGGGCAGGTCGTTCGAACAGGGGAGCCGCTGCGCTTCGAGGGTGAGGCTGCGCCGCTCGGGCGCTGGTACGACGCCCACCTCTTCCCGGTCGGCGGCGGTCGTGTCGCCATGCTCATCGCCGACACGACGGCGCGGCGCCGGTCCGAGAGCGCGTTGCGCGCGAGCGAGGCGCTGGCCCGCGAGAACATCCAGCGGGTGCAACTCGCCCTCGCGGCCGGCGCGATCATCGGCACGTGGAACTGGGACCTGGCCACCGACCAGTTCACCGTCGACGAGGGCTTCGCTGCGGCCTTCGGCCTCGATCCGGCGCTCGGCCGCGACGGCATCCCGCTCGCGCAGATCGTCGCGACCGTGCATCCCGATGACAAGGTCGGCTTGGCAGACGCCCTCACCAAGGCGATCCTTCGAGGGGGAGCCTACGCGCACCAGTACCGCGTAAGCAGAGCTGACGGACGCTATCGCTGGATCGAGGCGAATGGCCGCGTCGAGCGCGGACCGGACGGCGCGCCGCTGAGCTTTCCCGGTGTGCTCCTCGACATCGAGGGGCGACACGCGGCCGAGCAGGCGTTGCGCACCACCGAGGAACGCCTTCAACTGGCACTGACAGCCTCGGGGGTGGTCGGGCTGTGGGACTGGATGGTCGACACCGACCTCCTGCACGGCGACGCCAACTTCGCGCGTCTCTACGGGCTCGATCCCGCGCGCACCGCCGCCGGCCTCACCATGGAGCAGTACCAGGAGTTCGTCGTCCCCGAGGACATCGAACCGCTGCGCGCCCGCATCCGCGACACCTTCGAGCGCGAGGCCCCATTCCTGGTCGAGTACCGCCTGGCTATCCCCGGCGAGGCGCTGCGCTGGGTCGAGTGTAAGGGGAAGCTGATCCACGATGCAGCGGGTACGCCCGTGCGCTTCTCGGGCACCGCCGTCGACGTCACCGACCGGAAGATGGCCGAGGCGCGCCAGGCTGAGAGCGAGGCGCACTGGCGCGGCCTGTTCGAGCGCCTGAGCGAGGGCTTCCTCGTCGGCGAGGTCGTGCGCGACGAGACGGGCCGGATCACCGATTGGCGCTACGTCGACGTCAACGCCGCCTGGGGTGCCCTCGTCGGACTCGACCCCACGAGCGTCATCGGGCGGACGTTGCGCGAAGTCCTGCCCGGCGTCGAGGACATCTGGGTCGACGAGTTCGCCGAGGTGGTCGAGACCGGGAAGCCGGTGACGTTCACGCGTCGGGTGGGCAGCCTGCGGCGCTGGTACGAAGGCCGCGCCTTCCCGCTTGGGGTCGAGCGGTTCGGTATGATCTTCCTCGAGGTGACCGCCCGCGTCGAGACGGATGTGCGGCGCGACGCGCTGCTCGAACTCGGCGAGCGCCTGCGCGACCTCGACAGCATACCCGTGCTGGTGGAGGCCGCTGCCGGCATCCTCGCCCGCGCCACCGATGCCACCCGCGCCGGCTACGGCCTCGTCCATGCTGTACGCGAGACGGTCGAGGTGCTCACCGACTGGCACGCACCCGACACCGTGTCGGTTGCCGGCCTGCACGGCTTTCGCACCTACGGTTCCTACATCGATGACCTCAAGCGCGGCGAGGTCGTCGCCATCAACGACGTGGCGCTCGACCCGCGCACGCGGGACACGGCGACGGCACTGCTCGCCATCGGCGTGCGGGTGCTGCTCAACGTGCCGATCCTGGAGCGCGGCCGGCTCGTCGGCATCGCCTTCGTCAACTGGGCGAGCCATCATCCCTTCTCCGGTGACGACCTCGCCTTCGTGCGCACCGTCGCCGACCGCGTGCAGAGCGCGGTCGCTCGCATCCAGGCCGAGGCGGAGCAACGGGTGCTCAACGAGGAACTCTCGCACCGCCTCAAGAACACGTTCGCGATGGTGATCTCCATCGCCTCGCAGACGCTGCGCACCGTATCCGACCGCGCGCCTGTGGAGGCGTTCGAGCGCCGCATCCACGCGCTCTCGTCCGCTCATGACGTGTTGCTGCGCCAGAGTTGGGCGGCGGCTCCGGCGAGAGAGGTCATGAAGGCCGTATTGGCCAATGCCGGGCATGACGACCGCGTCGACCTCGCGGGTCCCGAGCTTGACCTTGGGCCACGCGCGACGCTCTCGCTCTCGCTCCTTCTGCACGAACTCGCGACGAACGCGGCCAAATACGGCGCGCTGTCGGTGCCCGACGGCCGGGTCGCGGTCGGGTGGCGGTTGGAAGGTGAAGGCGAGGGACGCGAGGTGACGCTCGATTGGACGGAGCGCGGCGGTCCGCCGCCGACACCACCCGCGAGCAGCGGGCGCAAGGGATTCGGCTCGCGGTTGATCCACCTCGGGCTCGTCGGAACGGGGGGGGTCGACCTTCGTTACCCAACGTCCGGGTTCCAGGCGACGATGCGCGCACCGCTCGTCCAGTTGCAGCATTCTTGAGGAGGTCTGGTTGGGTCAGGTAACGCCGCCGGCGCGGCCCGTCGTGCTCGTTGTCGAGGACGAGCCGCTACAGCGCCTGATGGCGGTGGACCTGGTCGAGGACGCGGGGTTCGACGTGGTCGACGTTGCCAGCGCGGCCGAGGCGGTTCTCGTACTGGAGAGCCGCCCCGACATCCGCGTCGTGTTCACGGACGTCGACATGCCCGGTGGCCTGGACGGGATGCGGTTCGCCGCGACGATACGGGACCGCTGGCCGCCCATCGAGCTCATCATCGTCTCGGGGAAGCGAAGGCCCCAGGCCGATGAGATGCCCGCGCGAGGCGTATTTTTCGCCAAGCCCTACAAGAAGCATGAAATCACCGCCGCCATGCGGCGGATGGTGGGATAGTTTTCAAATTACTATAGAAATCTAATTGCGCGCTTGCGTATAGATGATTGTGACCTGACATATGCCCGCTTCTCGCCGCTCGCGAAACAGCCGCTCTCCACCCTCAGCGGTCCTTCGCACGGCCAAGTTGATCGAGGTTTGCCCCTCGCTGATGTCTCCTTCACCAGCGGGGCGTTTCGAGGTAGGAAAGTTAGGTGCTTTGAGCGGCACAGCCGGCGGTTCGTCGCTGCCTGTCATTGACGATCGGAAACGTGGCTGCAACAGAGACGGCGACGGTTCCCCCGGGATCAAAAGGGAATTCGGTGAGGGCCTGCCCGAATCCGCGGCTGGCCCCCGCAACTGTGAGCGGCGAGCCTTCCACCACTGACGTCACTGGGTGCCTCACCCGGGAAGACGGTGGCGGGCACCGACCCGCGAGCCAGGAGACCTGCCGTCAGCCGTGGTCACACGCGCAGCGCGTCGGACGGGGTGTTCCGACGGGTGTTGAGGCGGATGCGCGCATCCGTGCGAGACTTCGTTCGCGGTGACGTACCACAGCCGTTCACCGAGGCTCCGTGATCCCGTCCCGCTCTCGTTCGTCGCTCCGGCTTTGTGCCATCACCGCCTGCGCGCTCTCACCCGTCGTGACCGCAATCCCGGCTTGCGCTCAGCCTGCACAATCATCGGCCCCCGCCGACGCCACAATCCAGCTCGATCCGATCACGGTCGAGGGCACCTTCACGGCGACGCCGAGCTACCGCGTCGAGGAACTCTACAGCGGATCGAAGACGATCACCCCGCGGCGTGATCTGCCCCAGCAGGTCGACGTGGTCCCCCGCGAGGTGCTGCGCGACACAGCCGCCACCCGCGTCGAGCGCGCCCTCGACTACGTGCCCGGCATCGCCAAGCAGAACGACTTCGGCAATCAGAACCTCGCCCTCTACTCGGTGCGGGGCTTCGCCACCCAGGACATCTTCCAGAACGGCTTCACCATCGCCCGCGGCTACAACGGCGCGCCCGATACCCAGAGTCGATCGAGGTGCTCAAGGGCCCGAGCGGAGCGCTCTACGGCCGCAGCGATCCGGGCGGCACCATCAACATCCTGACCAAGCAGCCGGTCGCCCTGCCGTTCGTCGAGATGGGCACCCTGTTCGGCAGCTTCGGCACCGCCCGCACCACCGACGATGCCGGGGGCCCGCTGACCCAGGACGGCAGCGTGCTTTACCGCTTCAACGGCGTCCTCGCCCGCCAGGACAGCTTTCGTGATTACGTCGACGGCGACCGGGTGCTTGCCGCGCCTGTGGTGAGCTGGCAGGTCACTCCCGACACCAAGCTGACGGTCGAGGCCCAGTACCTACGGAACCGCGCGACCTTCGATTGCTAAGGACCGACTCGATCTGTCAGAACGCAAGGCCGTCGAGTTTTGGATGAAGCGATGGGGCGTCACGCAGGACCAGCTTACGGCAGCGCATCGAAAGGTCGGCCGGATCACAAAGGATATCGCTGCCGAGTTGGGCAAGAAGCGATAGGCGTGTGCTTGCAGCAACGAGATATTTCGTCAGGAGACGTCATCGATGGTGAAGCCGCCGCAAAGTTCGGCCCGCTCCCGATGCCGAACCCAAGATGCGTTACAACCCGTACAAACTCACCGTAATCAGATCGTGGGGTCGCGGGTGGGTGGCGGCCCGATGGATCGGTTTAGGGACGGGAAGGGGCTGCGCGGATGCCAATTACCAGGACAGACCTCGCGGAGGCGGGCTCACCGGAGGCGCTCGTTAAACACATCCTACAGGCCGAGCCGAACCTTTCGGTGCCCGTACCGATCCAGGAGCTGTGCGCGCGCCTCGGCATCCTCAGGATCGAGAAGTTCGACACCGACGAGTTCGAGGGCGGCCTCGTCACCGACGCGAAGCGGTCCGAAGGCACCATCCTCGCAAAGCGCGGGGGCGAACCGCGTCGCCGCTTCACCATCGCACACGAACTCGGCCACTTCCTGATGGCGCACCACGTCCCGGATCAGCCCGGTCGGTTTCTGTGCAAGAGTTCTGACCTGCTACGCCTCACAGCGAAGCCGGGTGATCCGCGACAGCGGATGGAGATGGAGGCCAACCGCTTCGCCAGTCTCGTGCTGATGCCCCCGCCCCTTCTGCGGGGGGCGATGGAAGCCTTTCGCGAGCCCGATCTGCAGCACGTTCTTATACTCGCGCGCGACTTCGCGGTCGGCAAGGAGGTGGCAGCTCGGGCCTACGTGCAGTACCACCCCGAGCGGATCGCCATCGTCGTGGCGGGCAACGGCAGGGTGCAGCGGTGCTATCGCAGCCTCTCCTTCCCGGCTATCAGCTGCGGGGTCGGTAGCCCGGTCCCGACACGGTCGCACTATCATGTAGGTGCGCATCGACTGAACATTGCGAGCGACATCGCTGCGTGCAGTTCCGACCTCTGGATTGATGTAAAGCGCGATCTTCGCGCGCCGGCCCTCTACGAGCAGGTATACCCCCAGCAGAACGGCTTCGCGATGATTCTGCTGCGTCTGGAGCCTGTCCCCGAGGACAACGCGGAGGAGCGCAGGCTGGAGGAGGGCTGGCGTCACCGCTTCCACTCGGGGCGACGGTAGACAAGCCTCAGCGAGCGTCCCACGACTGGTCGAGTCAGTCGTGTCGCGAGCGTGCAATGGCTCAGTGCCACCCATCGTAATCGCAGCATGGATTTTTTTAGGAAAATATCTAGATGACATCTAGAGCACTGCCCGACCAAGTTGCGATCGGGCAGTGCTCTAGGTCTTTTATTTTGCCGCATTTTATGCGACCAACCGGTGTCGACTTGGTCAGAAAATAATATTATATTATAAAAAACAAAAAACACCGACAAAATTCGCCGATCAAGTCTCAAATCGGCGGAATGCCTTCGTTGATTATCTCACCATGGGGCAACCGCCATCCGCGAGCGGTCGGAATGCCTGATCCGCTGGGATTGTGTCGACAAGCTTGTAGTAGTCGTATGCGCCCTTCGACTCCGCCGGCTTCTTCACCTCGAAGAGGTAGATCGGGTGGATTGCCCGCCCGTCCGGACGCACTGTGAGGTCGCCGAACAGCCGGTCGCGCGGGCCTTTGCGCTTCATCTCCGCCACCGCGGTTCGAGCGTCATCGCTACCGGTGCGTGCCACAGCATCAAGATAGGCGAGCGTGGCCGAATAGACGCCGGCCTGGTTGCCGCTCGGCACCTTACCCGCCTGACCTGACCGGGCCGCGAACCGCTTCGCGAATGTCCGAGTCTCGTCGTTCATGTCCCAGTAGAATGACTCGGTCAGCAGAAGGCCCTGAGCATCCTTCAGTCCCATAGCGTGCACATCGTTGATGAAGACCAGGAATGCTACCAGCGATTGACCGCTCTGCGTCAGCCCAAACTCATTGGCTTGCTTGACGATATTGATCGCATCAGCACCCGCATTGGCGAGCCCGACGACCTTTGCGCCCGATGCTTGCGCCTGCAGCAGCAGGGACGAGAAGTCCGCCGTACCGAGCGGGTGGCGACTGGCCCCTTTCACGGTGCCGCCATTGCGGGTGACGTAGGCGCTGGCCTCCGACTCGATACCCTGGCCGAGCGCGTAGTTCACGGTCAGGAAGTACCAAGACGTGCCGCCGCGTTTCATCATGGCGGCGGCGGTCGTGTTGCCGGTCGCCCAGGCGTCGTTGACCCACTGCACCGTGTTGGGCGAGCAGGCTTTGCCGGTGAGGTCCGAGGTGGCGGTGGCCGAAGCTAGGAGCGCCATCCGGGTGTCGCGCAGGAGCGCGTTGACGGCCAAGCCCACCGAGGAGTTCGGTACGTCGACCACCGCGTCGACCTTCTCGACGTCGAGCCACTTGCGGGTAATGGATGAACCGACATCCGCCTTGTTCTGGTGATCCGCCGCAACAATCTCGACCCGGATGCCCTTGCCCCCGCCGGCAAAGTCCTCGGCCGCCATGCGGGCGGCCTCGACCGAACCCTGACCGTTGGTGTCCTGGAACGGGCCAGACATATCAGTCAGCACGCCGATCCGGACCACCCCGTCCGAAATCTCCGCCTTTGCTGCACCCGCCGCAAGCACTATCGTTGCGAGCAGCATGGCCCGCATCACCGTGCGCATTGTCTTCCTCCCTTTGAAAGTGATGTTTCCAGCCGCTCAGACCTGCCGGTCGGGCAGACGGACCACCAGTCCGTCGAGGGCGGCGGTCGCGATGATCTGGCAGGATAGCCGGCTCGTCGGCCGACGCTCGGCCGCGGCCCCGTCGAGCAGGGCATCCTCGTCGTCGGACAAGGGCGGCAGTCGCGCGGACCAGGCCTCGTCGACGTAGACGTGGCAGGTGGCGCACATCGCGTTGCCGCCGCACTCGGCCACGATCCCGTCGAGGCCGTGATGGGTGGCGGCTTGCATCAGGCTCGTGCCCTCCGCGACGGCAAGCTCCCGCTGCGCGCCGTCCGGGCGGATGAAGGTAATGGTCGGCATAACGGGCAAGTCCTTCAGGCGGCCATCAGGGTGACGGGCAGGCGCTCGAGCCCGCGCAGGGTGTTGTTGTACCGGCGCACGGCCGGTCCGGTGATCGCGATCGCGCCGACCTTCGCGGCCAGGGCCGACAGGATCACCTCGCCTTCGAGGCGGCCGAGCAGCTGGCCGACGCACATGTGGATGCCGGAGCCGAAGCCGACATGGCCGACCGTCGAGCGGGTCGGGTCATAGCGGCCGGGGTCGCTCCAGCGGCGCGGGTCGCGGTTGGCGGCGCCCAGGAACATCAGGACCTTGGAGCCCTCGTCGAGATGCACCCCGCCGATCTCGACCGGCCGCGTCGTGGTGCGGAAGAAGGTCTGGACCGGGCTCTCGAACCGCACCGCCTCCTCGAAGGCCGCGCGGGCGAGGGTCGGATCGTCCCGCAACGCAGCCCAGGCGTCGGGGAAGCGGGCCAGGCAGTAGATTGCGGCACCGATGCTGTTCACCGTCGTGTCGAGGCCCGCCGTCAGGAGCGAGCGCACGAGGAGCGGTGCCTCATCGTGCGTGATGGCGCCTGTATCCGCTGCCGCGTGGATCGCCGCGCCGAAGCCGCCGGGCTTCAGGTTCTCGCGCTGGCACTGCTCCATGACCCAGGCGACGTGGGGTGCGGCGGTCTCGAAGGCTCGTTGGCGCAACTCGTTGGGCGGCCCGAAAGCGTTGAAGGCGAGACCCGCATAGGGCAGCAGGTGCTCGCGCCCGTCCTCGCGTAGGCCGACCGCCTCCGGGAAGACCGAGAGCGGGAAAGCCTCGGCGAGATCGGCGACCGCATCGATCTCGCGACGGTCCAGGAGCTCGTCGACGAGCTGGTTTGCAGCCGCTTGGAACCGCTCGCGCAGGGTCTTCATGACCGCCGGCGACAGGACCCGGCTCAGCACCGCGCGCGTGCGTCCATGGGCCGGCGGATCGGCCTCCAGGATCAGGCTCTGAGGCCGCCAGGGCTTCTCCTTGGCGAAGTCGCTCAGGCCCACGCCGCGGCCGGAGCAGAAGGTCGCCGGATCGTGCAGCACGGCCCGCACCTCCTCGTAGCGCGCGACCGCGTGCACGCCCCAGCGCGGCAGCCACACCACCGGTCCGGCCTCTCGCAACGCCTCATGGATGCGGTGCGGATCCTCGAAGAACTCAATCGAGAAGGGGTCGACGTCGACGATCGCCGCGCCTGTACCATGGACATCGACCGGCGGGACCGCCGGCGGCGCAGCAGAATTCGATATATGCGACGGCTCGATCATGAGCGATCCTCCATGGCTTATTGCCGTTTTCTATGTAGCGAGCGCGAAAGATTGGCCCGGATCTCCCCATTAAACGGAGATGTGCGCCTGGACGCGGCCGATCCGTCGAGACATAAGGTGGAGCATCGACAGCGCACCGGAGAGACGATGCCATCGGGTCGAGCAAGACACGCCGCTGGTCGAGCGATCGACCAGGCACCGGCCGCGGACGTGACGCCTGGGCTGCGGCTCGACCTCGAGCGGTACGTGCCGGCGCTCCTCACCTTCGTCGCCAACAAGCTGTCGCACAGCGCCAGCACCACCTATCAGAGCCGCTTCGGGGTCAACGTCACCGAATGGCGGATCATGTCCCTGCTCGCCATCGAGCCCGGCATCTCGGCCGCGCGGATCTGCCAAGTGATCGGGTTCGACAAGGGGCCGGTGAGCCGGACCATCGCCTCGATGGAGAAGCGGGATCTCGTCGCCATCGACGAGGACCCGACCGACGCGCGCCGACGCCTGATCCGCCTGACGGCCCAGGGCGAATCGCTGCACGACGAGATCATCGTCGTGGCGCTGGAGCGTGAGCGACGTCTGACGGCTTGCCTGACGCCCGAGCAGCGGGACACCCTGATCGATCTTCTCAACCGCCTGCATGCAAACCTCCCAGCCGTGACGATGTCCGGGACATCCCGGCGCGAGCGTCGAGATTGATCGAGATGGGACGGGCCGCTCCGCTCAGGCAGCCGCGGCGGTTCTGATCAGCGCCCGCAAGTCGAGGGCGAGGTCCGCCGCCTGATCGGGCACCAGTGGCAGGCGCTCGGCGATGAGCCGCCGGGCGATCATGTGGTCGGCAGGCCTGTTCACAGACTCGACCCCGACGAGGCGGTCGTGCCGGTAGCAGAAGATCGAGAACGCTCCCTGTGCCGGGTCGCCGCGCGTCACGGTCAGATCGTGCGGGTTCGCCAGACCGGCGATCTGCAGCTTCCAGCCGCCCTGGTCGCTCCAGAACCAGGGCAGGGCAGCGTAGAATGCCGCCCGTCCGGCGAGACGGGCGGCGACACACCGAGCCTGGTCGACGGCGTTCTGAACCGATTCGATGCGCGTCGGTGCATTCCCGGCGAAGGAGTTCGGGAACGTGGCGCAGTCGCCGATCGCCGAGATGGACGGGTCCGACGTGAGAAGGGCCTGGTCGACCAGGATGCCGTCGGCGACGGTCAAACCCGCCTCCGCCGCGAGTTCCACGTTCGGCACGACACCGATGCCGACGAGCACGAGATCGGCCGCAAACGCGCGACCGTCGGTCGTCTCGACCGCGGTGACGTGCCCGTCTGCCCCCGTGATGCGGCCCACGCCCACGCCGAAGGCGAACCGGATCCCGGCGGCCTCGTGTGCGTCCCGAAAAAAGGCCGAGGTCGGCCGGGAGACCGCTCGCGACATGACCCGGTCGGCGAACTCGACGACCGTGACGGCAATCCCGCGCGCCGCGGCCACCGAGGCGAATTCGAGTCCGATGAAGCCGGCCCCCACGACGACCACACTCTCGACGCCAGCCAGATACCGCTGGACGTCCTCGGCATCCGCCAGCGTGCGAAGCTGGAGCACACCGGCGAGGTCGGCCCCAGGAACCGGCAGGGAACGATTGCGGGCTCCTGTGGCCAGGATGAGGTGGTCATAACCCAACCGCTCGCCCGACTTGAGTTCGAGCTGCTGGATGGGCCGATCGATAAGGGCGGCCCGCTCGCCGAGCCTGAGCGTGATGCGATGGTCGGCGTAGAAGCTCGCCGGTCTCAGCGCCAGGGTCCCAGCCGTCGCCTTGCCCGCCAGGTAGGCTTTCGAGAGTGGCGGACGCTGATATGGCGCGACGGGCTCGTCGCCGACGATCGTAAGCAATCCGTCGAAGCCCGCCTCACGCAGCGAGGCAGCCGCCTGGAAACCTGCCTGACCGGCTCCGACGACGATGATGTCGCGGCACCCATTCATTGCCGAGCCCTGTGCATCGTTTCCTCCGCGGTGGCGATTGAACGCTCTCATGCCCGAAGCTCGCACAATCATGTTGCTCTGGCAACCATTTTGTTGCCCTGGCAACCATATGAGAGGCGTCGGTCCAAGGTGTCTCGAATGCCGATCAAGCCCGTCTTACCGGCCGATATCGCAGTCCGAGGAGCCCTGCGATTCAAGAAAAACGTCCGGCTGCGGTATCGGAATTGCTGCTGTATGTGGGACTATCAGGAGCACGGGCAGCGACGAAGACCAGAGGCGTGTTGGGATCATCACGAAGTCTGCTGCGTGAGTACCAGCCGAAATCCCAAGATCATTATTCAAACTCAGGGCCAGACATCCAGAGCATTTTCCGACGAAGTGGATATCGGTTCGTCGTAGACAATGCGGCAAAATCAAAAAGCGAGAGCGCTTCGCGATTGCAACGCAATCGTGAAGCGCTCTCGCGCCAGCGCTGCGCGCAAGACGGCTCAACGACCCCCTCGCGGCCTTGGCATTTGCGGTCTTCTCGACGGCATCCGCGGCCTCGCTCAGGCATAAGTCCTTCGCCCGCGCCTCGCAGCGGGCACGCAAGGAATCGAGTTCCTCCTCGGTCAGGTGCTCGATGCCGATATCGGCGTTCTGCGCCGCGCTCGCCCGGATCAGCTCGTCGAGCTTCGCCTGGATCGCCGCACCATCGTGGTTTCGGGTGTTCTGGATCAGGAACACCAACCGGAATGTCACGATGGTCGGGACGGTGTTGATGATCGGCCGCCACGTGCCCGAATAGGGGAAGGGCGGGCCGGTCACCGCCCAGACCGCGATCAGGATGAGGCGCGCCGCGAAGGTGCCCGGACGGCCCACCGCCCGGGCGACGGCGGCGGCAAAATCCGACAAGGTACAGAGGCGTGTCGTGACCATCGCGGCTCCCGCGGCGGCCCGGGATCCTGGGAGGTTTCCCCAGCGTTTCCAGTGGATTCCGGGCTATGGGTCACCGCTTGCGAATTCCGGTGCGGTGCCCCCGGTTCCCCTCTTGACGTGGCCTGCGGCGCGGCGCAGTGACAGGCCGCTCGCGGCGCCGTCTCGCGCCACAGCATCCCCGGACAACCCCAACTTCCATGCCGAGCGACAGTCACAGTCGACCGTTCCTGCCGTCTCCGGCCTGAGGTCCCGCGCGCTTAGCCTTTCGGCGGCTCACCGCGACCGGCCGGGGACGGCCGGCCGACGCCAGCGCCCAACAGGTGAGCCATGACCGATACCGTGATCGACACCCCCGTCGAGCCCGCCGCCCTCGCCGCGCGCCTCTCCGAGGAGCGGGCCCCCGACATCGTCGAGGCCCTGAACCGGGAGGCGCCGGAGGTGGCCGCCGCCATCCTGCTCAGCCTGCCGCACGATCGCGCCGTCGAGGTGCTGGACCAGCCGGAGCTGGACTGCGCCCCCGACATCATCGAGATGCTGCCGCGCGACCGCGTCGCCTCGTTCCTGTCGGGCATGTCGGCCGACCGGGTGACCGACGTGTTCAAGGAGATCGAGGAGCCGGGGCGCTCGGACCTGCGCGCCCGCCTCGACGCCGAGACTCGCGGTGCCGTCGACGCGCTCATCGCCTATCCGGAGGAGAGCGTCGGCTCGATCATGACGACCGAGTTCGTTGCCGTGCCGACGACCTGGACCGTCGGTCTCACCCTCGACTACATCCGCAAGGTCGAGCGGACCCGCGAGACCGTCTATTCGATCTTCGTGCTCGATCCGCGCACCGGGGCACTGGCCAAGGCGGTGCCGCTGCGCCGGCTCATCACCGGCAACCCGGAAGACAACATCCTGTCGGTGGCGCCGAACCGCCGCCCGGTCGTGGTCTCGGCCGATGCCAGCCGCGACGAGGCGGCCCGCCTGATCTCGAAATACGACCTCCTCGCCGTGCCGGTGGTCGATGCCAGCAACCACGTCGTCGGCATCGTCACCGTCGACGACGTGATCGACGCGATGATCCAGAAGCAAACCGAGGACGTACAGCGCTTCGGCGGCATGGAGGCGCTCGACGAGCCCTACATGTCGATCAACTTCCTGACCATGATCCGCAAGCGGGCCGGCTGGCTCTGCGTGCTGTTCCTGTCCGAGATGCTCACCGCCAGCGCGATGCAGGGGTTCGAGGGCGAGCTGGAAAAGGCCCTGGTCCTGACCCTGTTCATCCCGCTCATCATGAGTTCGGGCGGCAATTCGGGCTCGCAGGCGACTTCGCTGCTGATCCGGGCGCTGGCGCTCCACCAGGTGCGGCTCTCCGACTGGTGGCGGGTGGCTTTGCGCGAGATCCCCGCCGGCCTGACGCTGGGGGCGATCCTCGGCGCGATCGGCGTGGTGCGGATCGTGATCTGGCAGAAGCTCGGCTTCTACGATTACGGCGAGCACTGGTTCCTGGTCGCCGCCACGGTCGGCACCGCACTGGTGGGCATCGTGCTGTTCGGCTCCGTCACCGGCTCGATGCTGCCCTTCATCCTCCAGCGCGTCGGCTTCGACCCCGCCACCGCCTCGGCCCCGTTCGTCGCGACCCTCGTCGACGTGTCGGGGCTGGTGATCTACTTCACGGTGGCCCTGGTGATCCTGAAGGGCACGTTGCTGTAGGATCGGAAGCGTCGCGGGATCGTCCGGTCAGCACAGTTCCATCATTCCGCCGAGCCCTACCGACGGCCCAAGATGCTGACGCATCGGGCCGTTGGTACCATTCCGGGGCCGCGAAAGCGGAGCCCGGAAGGACGGGGATGCTCTCCGGTGTCATCTGTCAGCGAAGAGAGATCATCGTTCCTCGATCGTCAGCTTCTGGAACCCCTTGGCCGCCAGCTTCGGCCGCTTGGCGCTCAGGATGCGGGAATTCACTCCCGTCCAGCCGATCTCGCCCGAGAGGCGACCGTACTCGATCTTCGGGCAGCGGTTCATCACCACGGTGACGCCCCGCGCCTCGGCCCGGGCGGCCGCGGCGTCGTTGCGCACGCCGAGCTGCATCCAGATCACGCTCGGCAGCGGGTCGAGGGCGAGCGCTTCGTCGACGAGGGGGCCGGCGGCCTCGGAATTGCGAAAAATCTCCACCATGTCGACCGGGTGGGTGAGGTCGGCGAGCCGCGCCACCACCGGCCGGCCCAGGAGCTCAGTCCCGGCGAAGCCCGGATTGACGGGAGTCACCTGGTAGCCGCGCTCCAGCAGGTACTTGGTGACGATCCAGCTCGGCCGGGCCGGGTTGGCGGAGGCGCCGACGAGGGCGATGCTGCGCACCTGCCGCAGGATTTTTCTGACGCTCTCGTCGTCGTAACGGTCGTGGGTCATCGGGCCGCCTTCCGGTCGAGGAATGCCGCGATGCCGTCCTCGGCGGCGCGGGCCAGCATGTTCTCGGTCATCACCCGGCCGGCATGGGCATAGGCGTCCGCGAGCGGCATCTCCAGTTGCTCGTAGAAGGCGCGCTTGCCGACCCGCACCGTATAGGCGCTCCGGGCCGCGATCCCGGCGGCGAGGTCCTGCGCGGCACTCAGCGCCGTGCCGGCCGGCACCACCCGGTTGACGAGGCCGAGCGCCTTCGCCTCTTCGGCCTCCGCCATCTCGGCGGTGAGCAGCATCGCCATCGCGGCCTTGCGCGACAGGTTGCGCGAGAGCGCCACCATCGGGGTCGAGCAGAAGAGGCCGATCTGCACGCCGGGCGTGGCGAAGCGAGCGTCCTCGCCCGCCACCGCGAGATCGCAGGAGGCGACCAGCTGGCAGCCGGCTGCCGTCGCGATGCCCTCGACCGCGGCGATCACCGGCTGCGGCAGGGCGGGAACCGCCATCATCACCGACGAGCAGAGATCGAACAGCGCCTTGAAGCGCTCGGCGCCCCGGTCGGCCTCCGCACGGTAGGCGGTCATCTCTTTCAGGTCGTGGCCGGCGCAGAAGGCGGGGCCCTCGGCAGCCAGCACCACGGCGCGCACGCTCTCGTCCCGGGAGAGCCGGGCGAATTCCTCCGACAGGGCGGTGAGCAGAGCGTGCGAGAGCGCGTTGCGGGCCCGCGGCCGGTTGAGGGTCAAGGTCGCGACGCCGTCGCGGTCGTTGCGCAGGAGCAGGGGATCGGACATGGGGACTCGGTCTTGCAGCCTCGGATGAGGGCGAAACGGATGGCCTATTGTCCGGTGCCGGGCGCCGTGCTGCAAGATCGTGCACGACCCCCAACCGGAAACGCCCCCGCATGCCTGCCGCCCTCATGATGGACCGCGACGCGGTCGCGGCCTTCCTCGACGAGGCTTTTCCGCAGATCCATCACGGCGGGCCCGGCCCGGTGGTCGAGAGCGTCGGCCCGATGAGCGCCACGATGCGCCTGCCCTACCACGAGCGCCACCTGCGCCCCGGCGGCACGATCTCCGGCCCCGCCATGATGGGCCTTGCCGACGTGGCGCTCTACGTCGCGATCTTAGGCCAGATCGGCCCGGTGGCGCTCGCCGTCACCACCAACCTGTCGTTCAACTTCATGCGCAAGCCGGCGCCGGCCGATCTCCTCGCGGAAGCGCGCCTGCTCAAGCTCGGGCGCTCCCTCGCCGTGGGCGAGGTGCTGATCCGGAGCCAGGGCCAGGACGACCTCGTCTGCCATGCCACCGGTACCTACGCGATCCCGCCGAAATAGCGGTATCACAATACCGCATATGCGAAGCCGCTCGAAAAACAAGCGTTTTTGCCGTTCTGGGTTTTTTGGTCCGCTTGACGCGGGTGGGAACCTCCGTTATTGAGCCGGCCATCGCCGCCGCGCGCTCAGTCCTGACCGCGGCGGCGTCCTGTTTTTTTCGTCAAGACTTCCGGGACCTATCCGCGATGAAGACCTTTTCGCTGAAGCCCGCCGACGTCGACAAGAAGTGGGTGATCATCGACGCGGAGGGCCTCGTGGTCGGCCGCCTGGCGTCGATCATCGCGATGCGTCTGCGGGGCAAGCACAAGCCCCAGTATACGCCCCACGTCGATTGCGGCGATAACGTCATCGTCATCAATGCGGAGAAGGTGAAGTTCACCGGCCGCAAATATAACCAGAAGGTGTACTACCACCACACTGGTTACCCGGGTGGCATCAAGGAGCGCTCGGCCAAGTTCATCCTCGAAGGCCGCTTCCCCGAGCGGGTCGTCGAGAAGGCCGTGGAGCGCATGCTGCCGCGCGGCCCGCTGTTCCGGCAGATCCTGGGCAACCTCCGGGTCTACAAGGGCAACGAGCACCCCCACATCGCCCAGCAGCCGGAGACGCTCGACGTCGCCGCTCTCAACCGCAAGAACGTGAGCGCGTAAGATGGCGACCCTTCAGTCTCTCGCCGACCTCGGTCAGGCCAGCAAGGCCCAGAACTCGTCGCAGGGCGAGAACGAGGCCCCGGTCCATGTCCAGAAGCTGGACTCCCTCGGCCGCGCCTATGCCACTGGCAAGCGCAAGGACGCGATCGCCCGCGTCTGGATCAAGCCCGGCGCCGGCAAGATCACGGTGAACGACCGTCCGGTCGACACCTACTTCGCCCGCCCGGTGCTGCGCATGATCCTCCAGCAGCCGCTGCAGGTCGTGAACCGCGTCGACCAGTACGACATCGTCGTCACGGTGGCCGGCGGCGGCCTCTCCGGCCAGGCCGGCGCGGTCCGTCACGGCCTGTCCAAGGCTCTGACCTACTACGAGCCCGAGCTGCGCTCCCCGCTGAAGCGCGAAGGCTTCCTGACCCGCGACCCGCGCGTCGTCGAGCGCAAGAAGTACGGCCGCAAGAAGGCCCGCCGCAGCTTCCAGTTCTCGAAGCGCTAAGCGACCGCTTCGGTCACTGCGAAAGACGGAGGGCGGGCCCGCGGGGGCTCGCCCTTTCTTCGTTGCGGGATGGTGGTCAGGCGCTCAGCGCCCGCTCCAGCTCGCCCTTCGACATGGTGGAACGGCCCGGAATGTTCTTCGCCCGCGCCTTCTGCATCAAGTCGGCCTTGGTCGGCCCGCCCCGGCTGCCGCCCGCATGCGAGGCTTTGCGGGCCGCCGCAGCCTTCGTCGCCACATCCTTCGGCTGCTTGGAGTGCTGCTTGCCCTTGGCGCTGTCGGCGCGCTTCTTGGCGGTCGAGCGCGTATACTCCTCGTCGGAGAGGTCTTCGCGGGCCTTCTTCGGCAGATAGCGCTCGCCGGTCTCGCCGCTCTTCTCGCCCGATTTCGTGTTCCACTCCTCCTCGGTCCATTGCGTGAGGTGGTTGTCGGAAGATTTCTGGCCCTCGTAGCCGCCGCCCTCCTCCTTGTAGTCCTGTACCGCCATCTGGGCCTTGCGGGCCGACCATTGCCCGGGCTTGCCGCCCTTCGACGACCGGGTGACGTCCTTCTTCACCTTGTCCCAGAGCTTCGGGTCGGTCTTCTTGGCGGTTCCGGCCATGAGGCGCTCCTGCTGGCGATCCGGCAGCACAACCGAGGTGGCGGCGGCGGGTTCCGCCGAGGCGGGTTCCGCTGTGGAGGGCGGTGCGACACGAGATCGTCGCACATCGCGCGGCACAGTCCCGGCCCCGAGGATCGTCATTGCCGATTGACTTGACGGCCCCCGCCCCCCAATCACCACGCGCGTCGTTCGGCACCGGCCGGTTCCGCGCCACGGAGACTTCGCCCATGACCCGCAAGCACAGCCCGAGCGTCTTCATCGACGGCGAGGCCGGCACGACCGGTCTCGGCATCCGCGAGCGCCTGGACGCCTTCACGGACATCACCGTCCGGTCGATCCCGCATGAGAGCCGCAAGGACCCGGAGGCGAAGCGCACCCTCCTGTCCGAGGTCGACCTCGTCATCCTGTGCCTGCCCGACGACGCCTCGCGCGAGACCGCGGCGCTCGCCGATTCGCTGCCCGGCGGTGGCCCGCGGCTCCTCGATGCCAGCACCGCCTACCGGGTCGATCCGGCCTGGACCTACGGCTTCGCCGAGCTGGCGCCCGAGCAGGACGCCGCGATCCGGGCGTCGCGCCGCGTCTCCAACCCGGGCTGCTACCCGACCGGCGGCATCGCGCTCCTGCGCCCGCTGATCGATGCCGGCCTGATCCCGGCCGATCATCCGATCAGCATCAACGCGGTCTCCGGCTATAGCGGCGGCGGCCGCAAGATGATCGAAGCCTATGAGGCCGGCGAAGCCCCGGCCTTCCAGCTCTACGGGCTCGGCTTCGGCCACAAGCACCTGCCCGAGACGCAAAGGTACAGCGGCCTGACCCGCCGCCCGATCTTCGTGCCGTCGGTCGGCAACTTCCGGCAGGGCATGCTGGTGTCGATCCCGTTGCATCTCGACCTGCTGCCCGGCAAGCCGAGCCCCGCCGATCTCGAAGCTGCCCTCGTCGCCCGCTATGCCGGCACGACGCTGGTCAAGGTCGTGACCGCGGCCGAGGATGGCGCCGACCGGGAGCGCATCGAGCCGGAAGCGCTCAACGACACCGACAGGTTGGAACTCCGGGTGTTCGGCTCCGACACGCACCGCCAGGCGGTGCTGGTCGCCCGCCTCGACAATCTCGGCAAGGGCGCATCGGGCGCTGCGGTGCAGAACCTGCGCCTGATGCTCGACCTCGATTAAACAACCCGGTCGCCGGAGGGCCGAACACCTTCCGGCGATCCGGAAAGCGTGTGCTTCATTCTACAGGGCGGACACCCTCCGCGACATTCCGGGGCCGCGAAAGCGGGTCCCGGAATGACATCGAGGGCTTCACCGCGGTGTCAGCCGATCGCGACGGCTCTGAAACTACTCCCGCGACGGGATCTCCAGCCCCCGCTGCACCGCTGGGCGGGCGAGGCCCCGTTCCAGCCAGGCCGGGACCGCCTCGAGCGCATCGTACTCCACCAGCTCCTTCGCCTCGTAGAAGCCGATCAGGTTGCGCACCCAGCCCAGCATCGCGATGTCGGCGATGGTGTAGTCGGCACCCATGATCCAGTCGCGCCCGGTCAGCCGCGTCTCCAGCACCCCGAGCAGGCGCTTCGACTCGTCACGGTACCGATGCAACGGCCGCTTGTCCTCGATCTCGCGGCCGGCGAATTTATGGAAGTAGCCGAGCTGGCCGAATGTCGGCCCGAGCGCTGCCATCTGGAAGAAGAGCCACTGCGTGGTCTCGTAGCGCCCGGCCGGATCGGCGGGGATCAGCCGCCCGGTCTTCTCCGCCAGGTAGAGCAGGATCGCACCCGATTCGAACAGGGCGAATGGCTTGCCCCCGGGCCCGTCCGGATCGAGGATTGCCGGGATCTTGCCGTTGGGGTTGAGCGACAAAAATTCCGGGAGCCAGGTCTCGTTCTGGCCGATCCGGACGGTGTGGGCCTCGTAAGGGAGGCCGAGTTCCTCGAGCGCGATCGACACCTTCACGCCGTTCGGGGTCGGAAACGAATAGAGCTGGATCCGGTCCGGGTGCTGGGCCGGCCAGCGGGCGGTGATCGGAAAGGCGGAGAGATCGGGCATCGCGGGGCTCCCTCGTGCGGGGCCGCGACGATACCCGGCCTCCCGGGCCGGGCAAGGGCGCTTGTCAGCCCTTGGCTGCGAAGTGCGAGACGATCCGCGGCAGGTGGTCGGCGCCATGGCCCGCCTCGACCAGGCGATCGAGATCGGCCAGCACCCCGGCGGCGACGGCGTGCTCGGCGCCCAAGCCCTCGGCCATCGCCACGTAGTAGCTCAGGTCCTTGCGGGCATTGGCGACCGAGAAGCGCATCGGCGAGGAATCGCCTGCGAGCAGGTAGGGCGAGAGCCGGTCGAGCGCGGCGCCATGCCCGCCGCCCTTGCGCAGCACGTCGACCAGAACCTCCGGGGCGATGCCGGCCTTGCCGGCGCAGGCGGCGGCCTCGGCGATCAGCGTGACGGAGCCGAGCGAGACGTAGTTGTGCAGGAGCTTCAGGGTGTGGCCGGCACCGGCCTCGGTCCCGGCATGGAAGATATTTTCTGCGAAGGCCGAGAGCAGCGGGTGCATCGCCTCGAACAGGTCGGGCTCGGCCCCGACCAGGAGGTTGAGCCGCCCTTCCGCCGCCTCCTTCGGCGTGCGGGTCATCGGTGCATCGAGGAAGCGGCCGCCGGCCTCGCGCACGGCCGCCGCGACCCGCGCCGTCGAGGCCGGGACGGCGGTCGAGCAATCGACCACCACCGTGCCGGGCCGCAAGGCTGCGAGTACGCCGCCCTCGCCGAGGAGCACGTCCTCGACCTGCGGCGTGCCGGTGACGCACAGGACGATCACCTCGCTCGCCCGCGCCAGCGCCGCCCGGTCGGCATGGCGGGTCGCCCCAAGGGCGTCGAGATCGTCCGTCGGCTGGTTGCCCGGATGGTCGAGATAGCCCAGGGGCCAACCCTTGCGGGCGAGGTTGAGGGCGATGCCGTGCCCCATCAGCCCGACACCGACGACACCGACCGTCTGCTTGATCATGACGCTGTCTCCTTGCGATAAAGTCAGGCGAGCGCCCGGCGCACGGCCTCGGCCACCTCGGTGCAGCTCGCGTGGCCGCCGAGGTCGCGCGGCACCGCCCGCCGCTCGGCGAGCACCGTGGCGACCGCCGCCTCGATCCGGTCGGCAGCCTGGCCGAGGGCTGTGTCGCTCTTCCGCTCGGCGAGCCAGCGCAGCATCATCACCCCCGACAGGAGGGTGGCGACCGGGCTCGCGACGTTCTGCCCGGCGATGTCTGGCGCCGAGCCGTGGGCGCCCTGGAACAGCGCGTGGGCATCGCCGATCTCGCCGGAGGGCGCGATGCCCATGCCGCCGACCGTCGCCGCGCCGAGATCCGAAATGATGTCGCCGACCATGTTCTCGGCGACGATCACGTCGTAGCTGTCCGGGCGCTTGAGCATGTGCACCGTGATCGCATCCGCATAGGCGTAGTCGATCGCGACGTCCGGATAGCCGGCATGGACCTCGTCGCAGATCCGGCGGAAGAAGGCGTAACTGCGCAGGATGTTGGCCTTGTCGCAGACGGTGACCCGCCGCTGGCCGTCCCGCGGCGCGCCACGGCGCTTGGCCGCGAGTTCGAAGGCGAAACGCGCCACCCGCTCGGTGCCCTTGCGCGTCACCACGAGGCTGTCCGAGGCGATCTCGTCGCGCAACACCACCCCGGCGCCGCGGCTCGCATAGAGTCCCTCGGTGTTCTCGCGCACGATGACGTAGTCGATGCCGCCGCCCTCGAAGGCGCGCAGGGGCGAGAGCACGCCGGGCAGGAGCTTGACCGGACGGACATTGGCGTAGAGGTCGAGACGGAAGCGCAGGCGCAGATGCAGGTCGTTGCCGACCTCGGTGCCGTCCGGATAGACCACGCCCGGCAGGCCGGCCGCCCCGTGCAGGATCGCGTCGGCGTCGCGACAGCCCGCGAAAGTGTCCTCGGGCAGGACGTGCCCGCTCCTCACGTAGTGGGCGGCGCCGCCCTCCAGCCTTTCGAAGGCGAGGGTACCGGCCCCGCACGCCTCTGCCAGCACCGTGATCGCGGCCTTCGTCACCTCGGGCCCGATGCCGTCGCCCTCGATGGTGGCGATGCGATATGGCGCCATGACTCCGCCCCTCCCTTGAGATCCGCGTCCGGCGCGGAACCTTATGGGGGCGCTAGCACGGCGCCGCCGGCCGCGACATCCTGTCCGGCGCATGACAGGGAGGAAGCGCACGATGACGGGACACCCGTTCACCTATCACGTTCCCGATTCGGCCCTGGCCGACCTGCGCGGGCGCCTGGAACGCACCCGCCTGCCCGACCAGGCCCCCGAGGCCCCCTGGACCTACGGCACGGATGTCGCCTACCTCGCCGATCTCGTCGCCTATTGGCGTGACCAGTTCGACTGGCGGGCGCAGGAAGCCGCGCTCAACGCCTTCCCGCAGAGCATGGTGCGCGTGGGCGAGATCGACATCCATTGTCTGCACGTGCCGGGGCAAGGACCGAAGCCCCGTCCGCTCCTCCTGTGCCACGGCTGGCCCGGCTCGGTCTTCGAGTTCCTCGACCTCATTCCGCGCCTCACGGATCCGGCTCGCTTCGGCGGCAACGCGGAGACCGCCTTCACGGTGGTGGCCCCGTCGCTCCCCGGCTATGGCCTGTCCTTCCGTCCTGGCCAGCCCCGCCTCGGCGTCGAGGAGATCGCCGATCATTTTTCGGAGTTGATGACCCGCCTCGGCTACGACCGCTTCATGGCGCAGGGCGGCGACTGGGGCGCCTTCATCACCACGCGCCTCGCCTGGCGCCACCCGGATCGGGTCGAGGGGCTGCACCTCACCATGCTGCCGGTGCGCCGCGATCTCTCCGGCCACGACGCGACTCCCGAGGAGGCCGCCCATTACGCGCGCGTTGCTGCCTGGCTGAAGGAGGAAACGGGCTACCATTGGATCCAGGGCACCAAGCCCCAGACCCTGGCCTTCGCCCTCACCGACTCGCCCGCCGGCCTCGCCGCCTGGATCGTCGAGAAGTTCCGATCCTGGTCCGACTGCGACGGGACGATCGAGGCGGCGATTTCTCGCGACAGGATGCTCGCCAACATCTCGCTCTACTGGTTCACCGGTGCCATCGGCTCATCGTTCCACCCCTACTATTCCCGCATGCACCGGCCCTGGCCGGTGCCGGACGGCGAGAGAGTCAGGGTGCCGACCGCCTACGCGGCGTTCCCGAAGGAGATGGTCCGCCCGCCCCGCTCGCTGGCGGAGCGAACGATGTTTGCGGACCTCCGCCGCTGGACCGAGATGAGCCGCGGCGGCCACTTCGCCGCCCTCGAACAGCCGGACCTCCTCGCCGAGGACATTCGCGCCTTCGCGGCCGTGCTGCCGCGATAGGAGAGGACGCGTTGCCGGCTTGAACGAACCGCGTGCAGGCTCATCTGGTTTGCACGCCAGCCACCGGGGCCAGGGCCCCCTGCCCTCGCCTGTCGCCATGGCCGCAACCGTCCGATCCCACCCGAGTTGACAGGCGAGCCGGCTACCCTTAGACAGCCGCTCACCGACGGGGCGCCGAGCGAACGGCTCAGCCCTCCGGGACATCCCGAAAGAGAAGACAGCAAGGGCCAGGGCGACCTGGACCTGCTTCCGTTT
>NZ_LABX01000103.1 GCF_001043915.1 Methylobacterium aquaticum
GGCAGCACCGTGCGGGCGGGAGCTTCGCCATCGAGGGGCCATGGCTGCGCCCGAACCTGAGGCCGCTCTCCGCCCGCACGGTGCTGCCCGTGCCCCTGCCGAAAGCCGCCAGCGCCTATGCGCCCTGAGCGCCGATGCCGCCGCGCGGGACGCGAGGGGCGGTGACGCCGTCCGCAGGCAGGGTCTCGCCGAGATCGGCCGGCGGCGGCTGCCGAGGGCTCGGTCGCCGTCCGCGCCGCGCCGGGGCCGGCCAGCGACAGGAACGGCGCCTGGGCGATCCGGGACATCCTCTGGTCCTCGCGCGGCAGCCGGCCGGACCGCGCGGTCCATCGTCGTCGGGGCCGGTGCGGTCGGGCGTCGGTTTCACTGCGGCGTGATGAGGACGACACCGGCCGGGCCGAAAGGGGCCTGCGGCCGCCCGCGCGGGAGCCGGTGCGGTTTGAGACGCACCGCACGATGATTGCGACGGTGGCGCACGGTTCGACCCGGCGCACCACCTCCTCCGTCGGGACGGACGACTGGCGGCCCTCCCATGCCGCGTGGCAGAGGGTCCCTTCGCGTGGCGTCCTGCATGCGCGCCCTGTTTGACGGCCGGACCGGAGGCCGCGCTCAGGAGGGCGGTCCGCCGATCGTCTGCAGGAGGCCGTCCACGAAGTCCGGCACCGCCTGCGTGGCCGGGCCGTAGGTGGCCTGGGCGAACAGGCCGGCCGTGTCGGAGGGGGCGAGGTTGATCTCGTGGGTCGGGATCCCGGCCGCCCGCGCCCGGGCCACGAAGCCCGCCGCCGGGTAGACCGCCCCGGACGTGCCGATGGCGACGAACAGGTCCGAGGTGTCGAGGGCCTGCGCGATGGCCTCGAGGTGGAGCGGCATCTCGCCGAACCAGACCACGTCCGGGCGCATCCCGCCCCGCTGCCCGCAGGCCGGGCAGGCGGTCTCGACGGAGAGGTCCTCGGCCCAGGGGAGGCCCTGGCCGCAGGCGATGCAGCGGGCCCGCATCAGCTCGCCGTGCATGTGGACGACCGCCGTCGCGCCGGCGCGCTCGTGCAGGTCGTCGACGTTCTGGGTGCAGAGGAAGAGCCGGCCGCCGCGGGCGGCGAGACCCGCTTCCAGACGCACGAGCGCCGCATGGGCGGCGTTGGGCGCGGCCGCCCGCGCCCCCTGCCGGCGCAGGTTGTAGAAGGCGTGGACCTCCTCCGGCGCGTCTGCGAAAGCCTCGGGCGTGGCGAGCCGCATCGGGTCGAACCGCCGCCACAGCCCGTCCGGGTCCCGGAAGGTGCCGAGCCCGCTCTCGGCCGAGATCCCGGCCCCGGTGAGCACGAAGACGTCGCGGAGGCCGGGGCTCACGGGCGGTCCTCCCATCCGGGGTGCGGTTCGAGCCACGACGGGGTCACGATTGTGTCGAACTTCGCATCCGGCAGAACAATGCCGGCGCGAGACCATCGCGGTGCCGTGGCTGAGACCTCCGTTGAGACTTTATCAATTCTTGGCATGGACAATTCCTGTCACCCATCCTAAGTGAGGATCGTGCCCGCGCGCATGGCCGCGGGCGACTGATTCCGAACAGATCGCTTCAGGACATTCAATGACGCGCCACCGCGCGAGACCGTCATTCACGGTCGAGATCAAGCGCAGCCGCACCTCCCCCCTGCCCGACGGCGAACGGCCCCAGAGCGAGCGCCCCGCCAGCAAGCCGTCGGCAGGCTTGTCGCCCGAGGCCGCGGGACTCTTCAAGACGCCAGGCGCCCCGAAAGCCCCGGCGGGGGCCCCCGCTCCGAGCGAGCCCGAGAACCGGCCCTCTTCCCCCGGCCGTAGCCTGTGGGCCGGGACCGGCCTCTTCGAGGAAGCCGCCGCCGCCACCCAGTCCGGCCGCTTCGACCCGCCGGATCCGCCGATCTTCAGCAAAGCGCCCGTCGGCAAGGCACCCACCGAGACACAGGCCGACAAGGCCCTCGCGGCCAAGGATCCTGGCGTGAAGGATCCTGGCGTGAAGGAGTCCTCTGCCAAAGAGTTCGCTGGCAAGACCCCGGCGCCGCCGGCTCCCGCCAAGCGCGTCCTTCCGAGCCTGATCGCCCCGCCGGAGCCGGAGCCCGAGCCGGAGATCGCGCCCGAGCCCGAACCCAAGCTGCCCCGGGTCCGCCGCTACCGCGCCACCGAGCCGACCCCGCCCCGCCGCGCTGCCGGGCCGCGCCCCGCCTTCGTGTGGCCCGAGGACTGGCCCGACGAGGCTCCGATCCAGACGCCGTCGCCGATCACCGTGCCGGCCTCCGCCCAGCGCCAGGACAGGATCGAGCTGCCCAAGTCCGTGTCCAAGACCAATTCCGTGTCCGAGTCCAAGTCCAAGTCCGAGGTTGGAGCCAGGTCCGACGCCGGGCCGCCGGCGCAGGAGGCCGGCGAGATCCGCCCCCGCGTGAAGCGCCGCACCGGCGACGAGGATCTGCGCATCGGCCAGCGCTGGAAGCGCCGGCTCCCCCGCGTGTGCTGGTAGCGGACCGGGCCGGCCGGCCCGTCGCGGACCGGAACGGTCCGCCGTACCGGCTGGTCATCCTCGATTTCGACGGCACCCTTGCCGATACCTTCCCGTGGTTCGCCCGGGTGCTGCCCGGCGTGGCCGACCGGTACGGCTTCCGCCGCCCGGCCGCGCAGGAGGTCGAGACCCTGCGGGCCCTGGAGGCGCGGGCGGTGTTGCGGCACCTGGAGGTGCCGGGCTGGAAGCTGCCGCTGATCGCCCGCCACATGCGTGGCCTTGCGGCCCGCGATGCGGCGGACCTCGCGCTTTTTCCGGGGATCCCCATGTTGCTCGCCCGGCTGCGGACCGGCGGCCTTCGCCTGGCGCTCGTCAGCTCGAACCGCGAGGACGTGGTGCGCCGGGTGCTCGGGCCGGAGAGTGCCGGCCTGATCGAGCTTTATGCCTGCGGCGCGGCCGTCTCCGGCAAGGCGCGGCGGTTCCGGGCGGTGGTGCGGGCGAGCGGCGTCCCTCGCGCTCAGGTGCTGTGCCTCGGCGACGAGCTGCGCGACCACGACGCGGCAGCGCGGGCCGGCCTCGCCTTCGGGGCGGTGACCTGGGGCTATACCCGGGCGGAGGCGCTCGCCGCCGCGGGGCCTGCCCACCTGTTCCCCACGCCGGAGGCGGTGGCGGCGGTGCTCCTGCCCGGTGCGGCGTGAGACCAACGGCCGAAGATGCTGACGCATCGAGTCGATCTCGGGCAGGCCCGAGATCGACGCGGCCGTTGACTCCATCTGCAAGTGTCGATGCCAAGCCCAGATGTCCGGGATTGTGGGCCTGGCGACAATTCGCGAGCGGCACCAAAGGTCGTTTCCAACCACCGTTGGTCTGACGCCTTCAGTAGTGCGGCACCGTCCGGTGCTCGACCAGCGGCGCTTCCATGCGGAAATGCAGGCCGGTCGGCTTGAAGTCGAAGCGGATGTCGGCGCCGCACTGCATGGTGAGCACCCGTTGCAGCAGGGTCGAGCCGAAGCCCTTGCGGGTCGGCTCCGCGGTGCGCGGGCCGCCGCGCTCGGTCCAGTCGAGGCGCAGGCGGCGGCCGGTCTCGCCCTGGTCGACGGCCCAGGCCACGGTGATGCGCCCCTCGGGCAGCGACAGGGCGCCGTGCTTGGCGGCGTTGGTGGTCAATTCGTGGATCGCCATGCCGGTCGGCACGGCGAGGTCGGCGGTCAGCTCGACATGCGGCCCCGTGAGGGTGATGCGCCGGCCGGATTCGTCGTTGTAGGGCCCGAGCTCGTTCTCCAGCATCTCCTGGAGCGAGGCCATCTGCCAGTAATCCTCCGTCAGGAGGTTGTGGGTCTTGGCGAGCGAGATCACCCGGGCCGAGAAACCCTGGTAGAACTCGTCGACGCTGGTGGCGCCGCGCGCCGAGGCGCCGAGCAGCGCCTGCACGGTGGCGAGCGTGTTCTTCACCCGGTGATGCAGCTCGCGGATCAGCAGGGCCTGGCGCTCGGCGGTCTGCTGGCGCTCGTGCAGGAAGGCTGCCGCCTCGCGCTGGCGCCGCCGCGCCCGCACGGCAAAGCGCGCCGCGGTGACCAGGGTGGCGGGGTGGAACGGCCGCTCGAGCAGGGTGACGTTGCCGAGGGACTCCGTCAGCCGCGCCTCCGGCGGGGTGCCCCGCAGGGTGAGCAGCACGAAGGGATAGTCCGACCACGGCTCCTGCCCGGCCAGATAGGCGGCGAGCCCGTGCCGGTCCGAGGCGCGCAGGGCCTCCTCGGTGAGGACCGCGCAGCTGCCTTCGTCCAGGCGGGCGACGAGGCCCGGCAGGTCGGCGCAGATCTCCGTCCGCAGGCCCGCCTCCTCCAGGATGCTGGAAGCCACCGCGGCGTCGCGCCCGGCGGGGGCCAGGATCAGGACCGGGGGATCACTCTCTTTCATGCTTGTCCCGGTCCGGCCGATCGCGCTCGGCAGTCTCACCCTCGGCCAGGAGGCGGCCAAGCGCGCCGTGGTAGCTCGGCACGCCGGTCAGGACGCCCCGGAAGCCGGTCAGCGGCTCGCCCACACGCAAACCCTCGCCGTCGATCCGAAGTTCCCGGATGGTGTCCTCGTGCGGCCCCACCCTCTTCTTGACCACCGACACCGCGCGGCGCAAGTACCCGTCCGCCTCGAAGAACCGGAACAGGACCACGGTGTCGCTAAGGTAGGTGAGATCGACCGTCGTGGACATCTGCCCGACGAGGCCGTGCTGGGCGAGCACGAGCAGCGTCGTGACGCCCTGCTGGTTCAGGTAGGTCAGAATTTCGTGCATCTGCAACAGCAGGTATTGCTCGCCCGGCATCGCGTTCTGGTAGCCGGTGAGCGAATCGATCAGCACCACGCGCACGCCCGCCTGCTCGACGGCGTCGCGCACCATCGCGACGAGCTCGCCCGGCGAGACCTCCGCCGGATCGATCTGCTCGACCCGCAGGCGCCCCTCCGCCACCGCCTCGGCGATGTCCATGCCGAGGCCGGCGGCCCGGCGCATCAGGATCCCGGTCGGCTCGTCGAAGCTCAGGATCAGCCCGCTCTCGCCGCGCGCCAGGGCCGCCGTCACGTAGGCGAGCGCGGTCGAGGACTTGCCGACCCCCGAGGGGCCGAGCAGCATCGTGCTGGTGCCCCGGTCGAGCCCGCCGCCGAGGAGGGCGTCGAGGCCCGGATTGCCGCTGCCGAGGCGGTCGATGGCGTAGGGGTGGTGATGCTCGGCTGCGATCAGCCGCGGGAACACCACGAGGCCGCCGCGGCGGATGACAAAATCGTGGTAGCCGCCGCGGAAATGCGTGCCGCGCATCTTGATCACCCGCAGGCGCCGGCGCTCGCCGCCATACAGGGGGGCGAGCTGCTCGAGCTGGATCACCGCGTGGCAGAGGCTGTGCAGATTGAGGTCGTCCTGCTCGGCGGTGAGGTCGTCGAGGAGGAGCGCGGTGGTGTCGTGGATCAGCAGGTAGCTGCGGAGCGCCAGCACCTGGCGGCGGTAGCGCAGGGAGCCTTGCGACAGCAGGCGGATCTCCGACAGGCTGTCGAACACCACCCGCTGCGGCTTGACCCGGTCGATCTCCGCGATGGCGAGCCGCACGGTCTCGCCGAGTTCGAGGTCGGAGGAATGGACCAGGCTCTGCTGCTGGCGCGGATCGAGGCTGAGTTCCGGCGGCACCAGCTCGAAGATCTCGATGCCCGCCAGCGACCAGCCGTGGCGGGAGGCCACGGAGGCGAGCTCGCGCCGGCTCTCCGACAGGGTGATGTAGAGGCAGCGCTCGCCGAGCCGCGCCCCGTCGCGGAGGAATTGCAGCGCCAGGGTGGTCTTGCCCGAGCCCGGCCGTCCCTCGACCAGATGGGCGCGGTTGGCCGCGAAGCCTCCTTCCAGGATGGCATCGAGGCCCGGCACGCCGGTCGGGACCGGGGCTGCGTCGTCGGACGGGAAAAGCACGGAATCGGGCATGGAGGGCTGGCAGGCTTGTCTGAGATCGGCGGCCGCCGGCTCGCGGCGCCCGGCGCGGGCCTCCGGCTTGTGGCAAAGAAATGCGGCGAGAACAAAGGGTCATACACCCGCGGTGTGTCTGTCCGCAGGAGGCGCGCCGGGCCGGGCGTCGCCGGGCGCCCACACCGGGGAAAAAGCCCGTGCCGGCTCTTGACGGGGCGTGGCTTCACGCGCATGTGAGACGGGTCCGTGCGCGGCCGAGGACTCGGCCGTGCGCGGCATCATCGGAATCCTTCATCCCCCATGCCCAGCGACAGTAGTCGACGGACCGCGCCGCCTCGGTGCCGCCTCGCGTGACCCGCGCCTGATCGCTGATCGGGCTCGCCCGCGACCGGCCCGATGCGGCCGGTCGAACGAGGTGAGCCATGACCCTGATGACGACGGGCGCCCGTTCCGGCGCCGCCGCCACCCACGACCGCAGCGTCGTGATCGTGCTTCTTCTGATGCTGGCCCTGGTCTTCGGACCCGCCATCGGCCTCCACGTGGCCTCCCACCTGTTCGGCCCCGGCGCGGCACCGGACGGCCTCCTCTCGGCCGTTTCCGCCGAGGCGCCGCGGGGCGGAAGGGGCTGAACCCGGGGGCGTCGCGTCAGGCCGCCCCCCGCCCCCGCAGGATCAGGACCGCGCCGGCGAGCAAGAGCGCGGCCCCGATCCAGGTCTCCAGGCCGAGGCCGCCCTTGCGGCCGGTGAGCCCCATCGCGTCGCCGGCGATCCCCGCCGCCAGCTGGCCCGCCACCACCAGTGCGACCGTGACGGTCGCGCCCTGCTGCCGGTAGCCATAGAGGCTTGCCGCCACGACCAGCGTGCCGAGCAGTCCCGGCAGCAGGAACCAGGGCTCCGCCCGCTCCGCCAGGCGCAGCGGGAAGGCCGCGCCGTTGCGCCAGACCTCGACGAGGCCAAGCAGCGACAGCCCGACCAGCGAGTTGAAGACCAGCGCCCCGGTCAGCCCGGTCCCCCGCGCCACCATCGCCCCCATCAGTGCGTTCTGCACCACCAGGGCCGCCCCGGCGACGAGGCAGAGGAGCGTCGCGCCGGTCATCGGGCGGCTCCGGCTGGATGGGACGAGGGGGCGGGATCGGATGGCATGGCGCGGCTCCTGTCGGGCCCCGATCATCGTCCATGAGGGTTGATTGTCAAAAGTCGGACATGGGACGGTCCTCGGCTGGGACCGCTTTCCGGGGACTTGGAAACCCGCTACGTCTGTGGCGGACCGATTCCGGCAGGCCCCGCGCCCGGCCGGGAACGGACCGTGATCGTCGGTGCGCTCTTCGACATCGTAAAATGCAAGCCTGATCAAAGGCTTCTCGGAAGGGTGTTCCCCGCATGCGCGGGGATGAACCGCGAGTTTCCGTGGCTGCCGCCTACTGAGCGCAGTGTTCCCCGCATGCGCGGGGATGAACCGGATCTTCTTCGAGAGGTTGAGCGCCTCCTGGCGTGTTCCCCGCATGCGCGGGGATGAACCGCTTATCCAGGATCTAGAGGAGTCTGCTGCGCTGTGTTCCCCGCATGCGCGGGGATGAACCGCCGCCCGCGCCATCATCGCCGAGGGCTGTGGCGTGTTCCCCGCATGCGCGGGGATGAACCGTTCGCCGACGAGGGCGAGAAGGACTACCAGCAGTGTTCCCCGCATGCGCGGGGATGAACCGCGATCTCGGCGCCCTCCCCGACGACGAGGGAGGTGTTCCCCGCATGCGCGGGGATGAACCGCACGCGCCAGAGATCAATGAGGGTGTGTATTGGTGTTCCCCGCATGGCGGGGATGAACCGCCGGCACGAAGATCAAGGTGGACGTGGACTCTGTGTTCCCCGCATGCGCGGGGATGAACCGGATCTCCTGCCCGAGTACCGGGCGATCGAGAAGTGTTCCCCGCATGCGCGGGGATGAACCGTCGTCGGGCGGCCCGCGCGTCCGACACACCCAGTGTTCCCCGCATACGCGGGGATGAACCGCTGCCGGAGCGATCGACGAACTTGCCGGACTTGTGTTCCCCGCATACGCGGGGATGAACCGTCGACGTTCGACTCGATCCCGATGCCCTTGTAGTGTTCCCCGCATACGCGGGGATGAACCGCCGCCATCCGCCGCGTTCAACTCCGGATCGGCGTGTTCCCCGCATACGCGGGGATGAACCGCCATCAAGGCGATGTCGTCCGCCCTCAAAGGCGTGTTCCCCGCATGCACGCGGATGCACGCGGAGGACCCGAGCGTTATCTGCCGCATCGACGCGATCGAGGCCTGTTCCCTGGGCCCGCCGGGGTGAAGCAGAGCCTTCATGCCACGCCACCACCTTCCCGCGCCCGCCGAAACCCGCTACGCCTCCCCCACCATGCCGACCGAATCCTCCTCACCCGTCACCGTCGCCGCCGGCTCTGTCCGGTTCGGCAACCACCTGCCGCTGAGCCTGATCGCCGGGCCTTGCGCCCTGGAGGGCCGGAGCCATGCGCTCGAGGTTGCGGGCGCCCTGAAGGAGATGACGGCATCTCTCGGCATCGGCCTCGTCTTCAAGTCCTCGTTCGACAAGGCCAACCGCACCTCGGCCGGGTCGAGCCGGGGAATCGGCCTTGCCCAGGCGCTGCCGATCTTCGCCGAGATCCGCGAGACCCTGGGGCTGCCGGTCGTCACCGACGTGCACGAGGCCGGCCACTGCGCCGCCGCGGCGGAGGCGGTGGACGTTCTCCAGATTCCGGCCTTCCTGTGCCGGCAGACCGACCTGCTGCTGGCGGCGGCCGCCACCGGCCGGGTGGTCAACGTCAAGAAGGGGCAGTTCCTCGCCCCCTGGGACATGGCTCATGTCGCGGCCAAGATCACCGGGGCCGGCAATCCCAACGTGCTGCTGACCGAGCGCGGCGCCTCCTTCGGCTACAACACCCTGGTGTCGGACATGCGCGCCCTGCCGATCATGGCGCAGGTGAGCGGCGGCCTGCCGGTGGTGTTCGACGCCACCCACTCGGTGCAGCAGCCCGGCGGCCAGGGCGCCACCTCCGGCGGCCAGCGCGAATTCGTGCCGGTTCTGGCCCGGGCCGCGGTGGCGGTGGGGGTCGCGGGCGTGTTCATCGAGACCCATCCCGATCCCGACCGGGCGCCCTCCGACGGCCCCAACATGGTGCCATTGCGCCGGATGCCGGCGCTGCTGGCCGAGCTTCAAGCCTTCGACCGGCTCGCGAAAGCACGGGGATCGGACGGGGCCGGCGGCTGACCGGGCGGCGGCGATGCAGGCCGTGGAAACGCCTCGGGCCGAGTCGCCCTCGCGCCTGATCGCGGTCCTGGCCGCCGGGGGCTTCGCCAGCACCTTCGCCGGACGGGTGGTGGAGCCGCTCGTCGGCGTGCTCGCCCGCGATCTTGCGAGCCCGCCCGCCACCGTGGCGCTCCTCTCCACCGCCTTCGCCCTGCCCTATGCGCTGATCCAGCCGGTGCTCGGGCCGGTGGGCGATGCGCTCGGCAAGGAGCGGGTGGTGGTGGCCTGCCTAGTCGTGCTGACCCTGGCGCTGGGCGCCTGCATCGTCGCCGACGACATCGGCACCCTGTTCGGCCTGCGCATGCTCGCCGGGGCGGCGGCCGGCGGGGTGATCCCGCTGTCCCTCGCCATGATGGGCGATCGCATCCCGATCGCGCAGCGCCAGGTGGCGATCGGCCGCTTCCTCGTCGCGGTGATCCTCGGCCAGCTCTCCGGCTCCACCCTCGCCGGGCTGATCGAGGGCGCGATCGGCTGGCGCGGGGTGTTCGGTCTCGCCGCCGGGGTCGGGGCTTCGGGCCTCTGCGGCGTCGCCCTCGGCTTCGCCCGGCGCCTGCGTGCGCCCGGCGGGCGCTTCGCCCTCGCGCCCGCCCTCACCCGCTACCGCGCCATCCTGCGCACCCCCCGCGCCCGGGTGCTGTTTTCCGCCGTCTTCGTCGAGGCGATCGCGGTGTTCGGCATCTTCCCGCACCTCGCCCACCTGATCGAGGCGCGCGGCGAGGGCGGCCCGAAGGAGGCCGGGCTGGTGCTGGCGGGCTTCGCCGCCGGGGGGCTCGCCTATTCGCTGACCGTCGGGCTGCTGCTGCGTTTCCTCGGCCAGACCCGGATGCTGATGGCGGGCGGCGCGGTCTCGGCCGGAGCGCTGCTGGTCGTCGGCCTCGCCGGCTCCTGGCAGGCCGATGCGGCGGCGCTCGTGGCCCTCGGCCTCGGCTTCTACATGCTGCACAACACCTTCCAGGTGCAGGTGACCGAGGTCGCGCCGGAGGCCCGGGCCTCGGCGGTGGCGCTGCACGCCTTCTCGTTCTTCTGTGGCCAGGCCCTCGGCGTCGCCGTGATGGGGCTCGGCCTCGAAGCCCTCGGCCAGCTGCCGGCTCTGGCGCTCTGCGCCGCCGCGATCCTGGTCCTTGGGCTCGCCACCGCCCGGCGCCTGGCCCGCGCGGGCTGACGATCGGATTCGGCGACAAGTTCAGCCGGAATTCAGGAAGCCGGTGCGAGGATCAGCCTCAGTCACGCCGGGCCGGCGCGGCGGCCGGGTCGATGATCCGGCGCATGCAGGGCCGGCTGTCCCGGGGGCACGATTGCGGGAACTCTGACCCGCCGAGCTGGTTACCCGGGTCACATGGTTTGAACGAAAGCAGGAGATCAACGATGCGCAAGCTGGCGATCATCCCGGCGCTCGCCGTCGCCCTCGGCGCGATGTCCACCGTCGCGCCCTCCCCGGCGCAGGCTCAAGGGTGGCGCGGCCATGGCTACGGCCACCATCACCACGGCTATGGCCGCGGCTATGCTGGTCGTCCTTATGCCTATGGCGGTCGCCGCCGCGGCATCTCGCCGGGCGCCGCGGTCGGCCTCGGCATCGCGGGTGCCGCCGTGGGGGCGATCGGCGCGGCGGCGGCGGCCGATGCGGCCCGCCGCAACGGCTATGGCTATTATGGCGCTCCGGCCCCGGCCTATGGCTACGGCTACTGAGGACGCCCGAACCGCGAGTGGTTCGTGAGGAGCGGCCGGGGCGACCCGGCCGCTCTTCTTGTCTTTAAGATCAACCGCCCAGGATGCTGACGCATCGATTCGATCTCGGGCAGGTCCGGGATCGACGGGGCCGTCAACCCATCTCGAATTTTCGACGTCAAGCCCAGATGTCCGGGATTTTGGGCTTGGCGAAACTTCGCGAACGGAACCAAAGGTCGGTTTCTTTCGACCGCTGGTGAAAGATCAGCCGCGCGCGCGATACGGCGGCACGCCCTGATCGGGCAGCCAGACCGAGGCGGGCGGGGTGCCGGTCTGCCAGAACACGTCGATCGGGATGCCGCCGCGCGGATACCAGTAGCCGCCGATGCGGAGATATCGCGGCTCCAGCAGCGCGGTCAGCCGGCGGCCGATGCCGACGGTGCAATCCTCGTGGAAGGCGCCGTGATCGCGAAAGCTGTGCAGGTAGAGCTTCAGCGACTTCGACTCGACCAGCCACTGGTCCGGCACGTAGTCGATCACCAGGATGGCGAAGTCGGGCTGTCCGGTCACCGGGCAGAGCGAGGTGAATTCCGGCGCGGTGAAGCGGGCGCAGTAATCGGTATCCGGGTGCGGGTTCGGCACGCGGTCGAGCTGGGCCTCGTCGGGCGAGCGCGGCTGGGCGCTGAGCTGCCCGAGCTGGCGAGCGTGGTGCGACAGGTCTTGGGTCATCGTGTACTGGGTCATGGCCGTCCTATAGACCCGCGCGGGCCCGCGCGAAACCGCCCGCCCGCCGGCGGATCGACCCGGGCCGGCAAGCGCCGACCCGCGTGCCTGCATCCCCGATTGCTTCCCCTCTGGGCAGCCTGCCGCCTTCACCACCGATGGGCGGCTTGCCGCAGGCGGCATCTTGGCCGATAAGCCGCGCGAACGCTCGAAGCCTGCCCGAGAGATCCTCTCAATGACTGCGATCACCAACATCGCCGCCCGCCAGATCCTCGACAGCCGGGGCAACCCCACCGTCGAGGTCGATGTTCTCCTCGAGGACGGCTCCTTCGGCCGCGCCGCGGTGCCCTCCGGCGCCTCGACCGGCGCCCACGAGGCGGTGGAGCTGCGCGACGGCGACAAGTCCCGCTACGGCGGCAAGGGCGTGCTGAAGGCCGTCGAGGCGGTCAACGGCGAGATCCTGGACGCCATCGGCGGCATGGATGCCGAGGAGCAGGCCGCCATCGACGAGGCGATGATCGAGCTGGACGGCACGCCGAACAAGGCCCGTCTCGGCGCCAACGCGATCCTGGGTGTTTCGCTCGCCGTCGCCAAGGCCGCCGCCGAGGCGTCCGGCCTGCCGCTCTACCGCTATGTCGGCGGCACCCAGGCGCGGATCCTGCCGGTGCCGATGATGAACATCATCAACGGCGGGGCGCATGCCGACAACCCGATCGACTTCCAGGAATTCATGATCATGCCGGTGGGCGCCGACTCGCTCGCCGAGGCGGTGCGCTGGGGCGCCGAGGTGTTCCACACCCTCAAGGGCGCCCTGAAGAAGGCCGGCCACAACACCAACGTGGGCGACGAGGGTGGCTTCGCCCCGAACTTGCCCTCGGCCGAGGCGGCCCTCGACTTCGTGATGGACTCGATCCGCGCCGCCGGCTTCCAGCCCGGCCGCGACATCGTGCTGGCGCTCGACTGCGCCGCCACCGAGTTCTTCAAGAACGGCGCTTACGTCTACGAGGGCGAGGGCCAGACCCGCGACCCCGAGGCCCAGGCGACCTACCTCGCCAAGCTGGTCGACGCCTACCCGATCCTGTCGATCGAGGACGGCATGTCCGAGGATGACTGGGCCGGCTGGAAGGCGCTGACCGACAAGGTCGGCAATCGCTGCCAGCTCGTCGGCGACGACCTGTTCGTGACCAACGTCACGCGCCTGTCGGAGGGCATCGCCAAGGGCACGGCGAACTCGATCCTGGTGAAGGTCAACCAGATCGGCTCGCTCACCGAGACCCTGGCCGCCGTCGACATGGCGCACCGCGCCGGCTACACCGCCGTGATGTCGCACCGCTCGGGCGAGACCGAGGACGCGACTATCGCCGACCTCGCCGTCGCGACCAATTGCGGGCAGATCAAGACCGGCTCGCTCGCCCGCTCGGACAGACTGGCCAAGTACAACCAGCTCATCCGCATCGAGGAGGGCCTGGGCTCACAGGCCCGCTACCTCGGCCGTGGCGCGCTGAAGGTCGGCTGAACCTCGTGGGGTGGAGGGGCATCGGACGCCCCTCCCCGCCTTTAAAAACATCATGCCTTGCAGGCCGCCTCCGGGCGGCCTTTTCGGTGGGCGCGCAGAGTCCGTAATGGCGCGAACACCACGACGTTGCCGGCCAGCACCAGGGCGAAGCCGAGAGCGGCGAGCGGCGTCACCCGGTAGCCTTCCGCGAAGACCGAGATCGTGAGCGCCACGACCGGAAACAGCACGGTCATGTAGGCGGCCTTCTCGGGGCCGATCCGGTGCACCACCGTCAGGTAGGCGGTGAAGCCGATCACCGAGCCGGGAATCGCGAGGTAGAGGAGCGCCCCGACATAGGCCGGCGACGGATCGAAGCCGAACGGCACGCCGCGCAGGGCCGCGACCGTCGCCACCAGGGCGGCGCCGTACAGCATCCCGTAGGCGTTCACCGTGGCGACCGGCAGCCCATGGCGCTGGTTGCGGGCCGAGACGAGATTGCCGGCCGAGAAGAACCAGGTGCCGAGAAGCGCGAGGCCGAGACCGATCGCGGTGTCCCGGTCGAGGGCGGTGCCGATGAGCGTGTCCCGGAACAGGCAGGCGATGCCGAGAAGCCCGATCACCGCCCCGGCGAGCACCCGCGGCGCCGGGCGGCGGCGGTGGAAGAAATAGGCGTTGGCGACGTTGAACACGGTGGCGGCGGAAAAGACCACCGAGACGATCCCGCTCGGGACCGAGCGCGTGGCGAGGTAGAAGCAGGCGAAGTTGCACGAGAACAGGCACACAGCCTGCAACAGCACGAAGGGCTGGTGCCGCCACGGAATGGTCTTGATCCGCCCGCTGAGGGCCAGCGCACAGAACAGCACCGCGCCGGCCAGCGCGAAGCGATAGGCGATCGACGCCTCGAAGGCGATCGCACCGAGCTGGTGCTTGATGGCGATCCAGGTCGTGCCCCAGATGAGCACGGTCAAGGCATAGAGGAAGGCGGTCACGGCGTGTCGGTTTCCGGTGGGCTTGTGAGCCACCGGCATAGGCCGGGCCGGCGCCCGCGGGCTTCCCGGTTCCGGCGGTGGCGTTGCCGATTCTTGGGGTTTTCAGCACCCTCACGGCTGCGGACCCGGTTGCCGGACATCCCGGGCACCCCCTACGGTCTCACGGCGACGACCTTCTGGCCCACACCGTGACCGAGCCGAATCCCGACGTCCACGACGCCCTCTCCCGCACCGGCGCGGCGCTCCTGCGCAACGTCGAGATCGGGCGCGGGCTGTCGCTGGCCGAGTGGCGGAACCGCGACAACCGCGCCCGCTACGACCGGCCGGACCATCACACTTTGAGCCTCTATCTCGAAGGCGGCGAGGGCGTGGTGCGAGAGGACGGCGCGGTATCGGGCGGCGGGCCGGACAAGCTCTGCCTGCTGCCCGCCGGCCACGAGAGCCGGTGGCTGATCGGCGGTCCCTTACGGATGCTCCACCTCTACGTCGCGCCCGAGACGCTGGCCTACCAGGCGGTGAGCGCCCTCGACGTCGATCCCCGCGCGATCTCCTTACGCGAGCTGACTTTTGCCGAGGATCCCGCCACCGCGATGCTGATGCGCGGCGCCGTCCTGCCCCTCGACTGGGCGGCGGGTGCCGACCGGATGGCGCTCGGGAGCGCCTGCCACCTGCTGCTCCACGCCCTGCTGCGGCGCCATGCCGGCCGCGGCGCGCGGGCGGTGACGGGCGGCCTCGCGCCCGCCATCCGGCGCCGCATCGCGGATCTGATCGAGGCGCGCCTCGCCGAAGCCCTGAGCCTTGAGGTCCTGGCCGACGAGGCGGGCCTGAGCACCTTCCACTTCGCCAAGATGTTCAAGGCGAGCTTCGGCGTGCCGCCACACCGCTACGTGACCGAGCGGCGGATCGCGCGGGCCAAGGCGCTGCTGGCGGAAGGGCGGACGAGCCTCGCCGAGATCGCGCTGACCTGCGGCTTCGCCTCGCAGAGCCACTTCACCCGCCGCTTCGCCCAGGCGACCGGCCTCACGCCGGCGGCGTGGCGGGGGGCTGCGTGAGGCTCCGCGGGTGATGTCTCGCGTCACGCCGCCGGCTTGTCGGCCCGCGTCACGCTGAGCGGCAGGCCCAGCGCCTGCAACACCGCCCGCACCGTCTCGAAGCCCGGATTGCCGGTCTGCGAGAGTGCCTTGTAGAGGCTCTCGCGGCTCAGGCCCGCCTCGCGGGCGATCTGGCTCATCCCACGGGTGGGGGCGACGATCCCGATCGCGTCGCGGATCAGCGCGGGGTCGCCGTCCTCAAGAACGGCCTCGATGTCCAGCGCGATGTCCTCGTCGGTTCTCAAATGCTCCGCCGTGTCGTGCAGAAAATCTCCAGCGGCATCATCACACCTCATTCGCGAGGGACTTGCGGTCCGGGCTTGGCGGTCCGGGCTTGGCGGTCCTGATGTCTCGTTCCTGGCTGCTCTTGTTCCGGCCGCAGAACAGGATAACCAAGGTCGTCCCGCGCTGGACGAAGTAGACCCGCTATCCCGGGCCGTCGTCGATCCTCATGTCCGAGACGCTTTCGCTTGCGAGCTTCACATCTCCCGGATTGCCCAGGCGCATCCGGTTGATTCGTGCCTCGATCCGCACCGCCGCCCGCCGATCATGCAGGCCGTCGATCCAGGCAGCGCATGTGGCGGTTCGGCGGATCTCGACCACGCGGTATCGTATCCGACAGGATACAGTTTCGTCAGGCTCCACGCTTCATGTCGAGGGCCGGTCGTCGGTCGCGCTTTACGCCTTCCTTAACCCTCCCACCCCATCCTCGCCCGCATGGTAGTCCGTCGTCGCGCCCGTGCCGTCCTGTTGCCGCTCGGCCTCTACGCCGTGTCGATCCTCGTGGTCGGCTACTTCCTGCACGAGGCCGAGAGCGGAAGCCGCGGCCTCGAAGCCAAGCGGGCCCTGAAGATCCAGGCCTACAACCTCCAGCAGGAGCTCGATGCCACCAAGGCCGATCGGGCCGAGTGGGAACGGCGCGTGGCGCTCCTGCGCAGCGACCAGATCGACCGCGACCTCCTGGAGGAGCGGGCCCGGGTGGTGCTCGGCCGCGTCCATCCCAACGACGTCGTCATCATCACCCCGTGAGGCGGAAGGCTGCGGAGAGACCACTCCGGGGAGCGGCTTTCCGTCCCGAACCGCTCGATTTGCGCGGCCACCTGCCCTAGAAACGCTCCCATAAGGGTAGCAGCCGGGAGGGTGCCGATGGAAGCCGCGAAAGAGGCGCGCCGCGGGAGCGACGAGACCCGCGAGAAGGCGGCCCCGCCGCACACGGCCTCGAACGTTCCGGCCTTCAGCCGTGACGAGGACCTGCACGCCTATCGCGAGATGCTGCTGATCCGCCGCTTCGAGGAGAAGGCCGGCCAGCTCTACGGCATGGGCCTGATCGGCGGCTTCTGCCACCTCTATATCGGCCAGGAGGCCGTGGTGATCGGGGTCCAGATGGCCTCGAAGGACGGCGACCAGGTCATCACCGGCTACCGCGACCACGGCCATATGCTGGCCTGCGGCATGGACCCGAAGGGCGTGATGGCCGAGCTGACCGGCCGCCGGGGGGGCTATTCCCGCGGCAAGGGCGGCTCGATGCACATGTTCTCCCGCGAAAAGAATTTTTATGGCGGCCACGGCATCGTCGGTGCCCAGGTCTCTCTCGGCACCGGAATCGGCTTCGCCAACAAGTATCGCGGCGATGGCGCGGTCAGCCTGACCTACATGGGCGACGGCGCGGCCAACCAGGGCCAGGTCTACGAGAGCTTCAACATGGCGCAGCTGTGGAAGCTGCCCGTGGTCTATGTGATCGAGAACAACCGCTACGCCATGGGCACCTCGGTCTCGCGGGCCTCGGCCCAGACCGACTTCTCGAAGCGCGGCGTCTCCTTCGGCATCCCGGGCGAGCAGGTCGACGGCATGGACGTGCGCGCCGTGCGCGAGGCGGCGACGCGGGCCATCGCGCATGCCCGCGACGGGGAAGGGCCCTACATCCTCGAGATGCAGACCTACCGCTACCGCGGCCACTCGATGTCCGATCCGGCCAAGTACCGGACCAAGGACGAGGTCGCCCGCATGCGCGAGGAATCCGACCCGATCGAGCAGGTCCGCAAGCGCCTGCTCGGGGCCCACACGGTGCCGGAGGACGAGATCAAGGCGGTCGACGCCAAGGTGCGGGAGATCGTGAACGAGTCGGCGGAGTTCGCCACCAATGATCCCGAGCCGGATCCGTCCGAGCTTTGGACCGACATCCTGCTCTGAAGGTCGGCGACATGGACCGCCAGAAGTTGAGCGAGGCCGTTCTGCGCGCTGTGCGCGACAATGGTGGCAGGGCGACTATCGTCGAGATCGCCAGGCATATTTGGATCAACCATGAGGCTGATCTAAAAGCGGCAGGTGATCTATTTTACACATGGCAATATGAGATGCGTTGGACGGCACAAAAGCTGCGCAACGCCGGGCAGCTCGCATACGCTCGCGAGAATGGGCGCAACGTTTGGCAGCTGGTGAAATAATGGCGACCGACATTCTGATGCCCGCCCTCTCGCCGACGATGGAGCAGGGCAAGCTCGCGAAGTGGCTCAAGAAGGAGGGTGACCCGGTCAAGGCCGGCGACATCCTGGCCGAGATCGAGACCGACAAGGCGACCATGGAGGTCGAGGCGGTCGACGAGGGCGTGCTCGCCAAGATCCTGGTCGCCGACGGCACCGACAACGTCGCGGTCAACACCCCGATCGCCGTGCTCGCCGAGGAGGGCGAGGATCCGAAGGGCGTCCAGGCGGGCGGTTCGAAGGCGAACGGCAAGGATAAACAGGAGGGCCAGACGGCCCCTGCCCCCGACATGCACGCCGAGGGCCAGGCCGAGCGCCCCGCCCCTGACGCCAAGACTGAAGCCGACACGCCGGTCGAGACACCCGCCTCGCCTGCGGTGATCACCAACCGCAGCGACGATCGGGCGATGGCGGAGATCCCCGAGGGCACCGAGATGGTGACCCAGACCGTCCGCGAGGCCCTGCGCGACGCGATGGCCGAGGAGATGCGCCGCGACGACACCGTGTTCGTGATGGGCGAGGAGGTCGCCGAGTACCAGGGCGCCTACAAGATCACGCAGGGGCTGTTGCAGGAATTCGGGCCCAAGCGCGTCGTCGACACGCCGATCACCGAGCATGGATTCGCCGGCGTCGGCGTCGGCGCGGCGTTCACGGGCCTGCGGCCGATCGTCGAGTTCATGACCTTCAACTTCGCCATGCAGGCGATCGACCAGATCATCAACTCGGCGGCCAAGACCCTCTACATGTCCGGCGGCCAGCTCGGCTGCCCGATCGTGTTCCGCGGCCCCAACGGCGCGGCGGCCCGGGTCGGCGCCCAGCACAGCCACGACTACGCCGCCTGGTACTCCAACGTGCCGGGCCTGAAGGTCGTGATGCCCTACACCGCCTCCGACGCGAAGGGCCTTCTGAAGAGTGCGATCCGCGACCCGAACCCGGTGGTCTTCCTCGAGAACGAGATCCTGTACGGCCAGTCCTTCCCGGTGCCGAAGCTCGACGACTTCACGGTGCCGATCGGCAAGGCCAAGGTCCATCGCGCGGGCAAGGACGTGACGATCGTCACGTTCGGCATCGGCATGACCTACGCCCTCAAGGCCGCCCACGAACTGGCCGAGGCCGGGATCGAGGCCGAGGTGATCGACCTGCGCACCATCCGGCCGATGGATTCGGAGACCGTGGTCGCCTCGGTGAAGAAGACCGGCCGCTGCGTCACCGTCGAGGAGGGGTTTCCGCAATCCGGAATCGGCGCCGAGATCGCCGCCCGCCTGATGGTCGATGCCTTCGACTATCTCGACGCCCCGGTCCTGCGCATCACCGGCAAGGACGTGCCGATGCCCTACGCGGCGAACCTCGAGAAGCTCGCCCTGCCGAACGTCGCCGAGGTGATCGCGGCGGCCAAGGCCGTCTGCTACCGGTGAGCCCCATGACCGACGACGCGCCCCGCTTCGAGGCCCTCGACGTTCCGCCCGACGCCCGGGAGCAGGGCGGCATCGAGGTCCTGCGCGCTGCCGTGGTCGACGGCGCGGTGAGCTTTGCGTTGCGCCGCTCCTTCGAGGACCCGGCCACCTGGGGCCGGCTGCTGGTCGACCTCGCCCGTCAGGCGGCGCGGGTCTATGCCCGCGAGACCGGGATGTCCGAGGAAGAGGCGTTCGCCCGCATCCGCGCCGGGATGGAGGCCGAGAGCCTCGATCCCGAAAGCCTCAACTGAGGCGCCTCATGGCCGGGGCCGCGCCGCGCTGGGCCACCTACGCCGATCTCGAGGCGGTGCCGGACCCCCTCGTGGCCGAGATCGTCGACGGGGTGCTGGAGACGCATCCGCGGCCGCGGCCGCTGCACAGCATCGCGTCGGCGCGGCTGTCGGGTGAACTGGATCGTCCTTTCTCCCGCGGGCGCGGCGGCCCGGGCGGCTGGATCTTCATGATCGAGCCCGAGCTTCACCTTGGGCCGCACGTGGTCGTGCCCGACCTCGCCGGCTGGCGCCTCGAACGCCTTCCGGTCATCCCGAAGACCGCCTTCGTCGAAACGTCGCCCGACTGGGTCTGCGAGATCCTGTCCCCGTCCACCACACGGCTCGACCGCGGGCCGAAGCGGCGGATCTATGCCGAGTTTGCCGTCGGTCACCTCTGGCTGCTCGATCCCGCCAATGGCGTGCTCGAAGGCTTCGCGCTCGTGGGCGACCGCTGGCTGCTCCTCGGCACCGTGGAGCGCGGCGGCGAAGTGGTTCTGCCGCCCTTCGAGGCCGCCCCGTTCCCGCTCGACGACCTCTTCCCGATTGAGGCTTCGCCTCCTGACGATCCGGCCGCCCCTCCTCCCGCCGAGACCTGAATCCATGCCGATCAACGTCCTGATGCCCGCCCTCTCGCCGACCATGGAGAAGGGCAACCTCGCCAAGTGGCTCAAGAAGGAGGGCGACACCGTCAAGTCGGGCGACGTTCTCGCCGAGATCGAGACCGACAAGGCGACCATGGAGGTCGAGGCGGTCGACGAGGGCGTGCTCGCCAAGATCGTGGTGCCGGAGGGCACCGCCGACGTGCCGGTCAACGACCTGATCGCTCTCATCGCCGAGGAGGGCGAGGACGTGGGCAGCGTGCAGGCCGGCGGCAACGGGCAGGGGAAGGCGGCAGAGGCGCCCGCAAAGGCGGAAGCCGCCAAGACCGATGCCACCAAGACCGATGCCGGCAGGACCGAGCCAGGAAAGCCCCAGGCTCCCGCCGGCAACGAGACGCCCGGCGGCGGGACGATGTCCTACGAGCGGGTCGACACGGCGCCGGAGGGCGCGCGACCGGCAGCCGGCAAGGCGAACGGCGCCGCCCCGCCGACATCGGGAGGGCGCCTGTTCGCCTCGCCGCTCGCCCGCCGCATCGCCAAGCAGGAGGGCCTCGACCTCGCGGCGGTCCAGGGCTCGGGCCCGCACGGACGGATCATCGAGCGCGACGTGCGCGCCGCCCTCGACGGCGGGACGGCCAAGCCCGTACCGCAAGCCGCCGCCAAGGAAGCTGCCGCAAAGGAAGCGGCCGTCCCCGCCGCGAAGCCCGACCCGGCGCCAGCCCCGAAGCCCGCTGCCGCCCCGCCCTCCGGCCTCACCGCCAAGCAGGTGATGGGGATGTTCGAGCCCGGCTCCTTCGAGGAAGTGCCCCTCGACGGCATGCGCAAGACCATCGCCAAGCGCCTGGTCGAGTCGAAGCAGACCGTCCCGCATTTCTACCTCTCCCTCGACGTCGAGCTGGACGCGCTCTTGAGCTTGCGCGAGCAGGTCAATGCGGGGGCGGCGAAGGACAAGGACGGCAAGCCGGCCTTCAAGCTCTCGGTCAACGACTTCGTCATCAAGGCGCTGGCGCTGGCGCTCCAGCGGGTGCCGGCGGCGAATGCCGTCTGGGCCGAGGACCGGATCCTACGGTTCCGCCACTCCGATGTCGGCGTCGCGGTGGCGATCGACGGCGGGCTGTTCACCCCGGTGATCCGCAAGGCCGAGCAGAAGACTCTCTCGACGATCTCGGCCGAGATGAAGGACCTCGCGGCCCGCGCCCGCACCAAGAAGCTCAAGCCGGACGAGTACCAGGGCGGCACCACCGCGGTGTCGAATCTCGGCATGTTCGGCATCAAGTCGTTCGGCGCGGTCATCAACCCGCCCCACGGCACCATCCTGGCGGTCGGCGCCGGGGAGGCCCGGGTGGTGGCGAAGAACGGCGCCCCCGCGGTGGTCCAGGCGATGACCGTCACCCTCTCCTGCGACCACCGGGTGGTCGACGGGGCGCTCGGCGCCGAATTGCTCGCGGCGTTCAAGGGGTTGATCGAGAGCCCGATGGGCATGCTGGTTTGAGCCCCGTCGCCCCGCCCTCCCCGGAGACCTGAATGTCCGACACCTACGACATCCTCATCATCGGCGCCGGTCCCGGCGGCTACGTGGCGGCGATCCGGGCCGCCCAGCTCGGCTTCAAGACGGCGGTGGTGGACCGCGAGCACTTGGGCGGCATCTGCCTCAACTGGGGCTGCATCCCCACCAAGGCGCTGCTGCGCTCGGCCGAGATCTACCATTACATGCAGCACGCCAAGGATTACGGCCTGACGGCGGAGAATGTCGGGTTCGACGTCTCGGCCATCGTCAAGCGCTCGCGCGGCGTCTCGGGCCGGCTCAACGGCGGCGTCGGCATGCTGTTGAAGAAGAACAAGGTCGACGTGATCTGGGGCGAGGCCGCGATCGAGGCGGCGCCGAAAGGCAACGAGGCCGGCCGGGTGGTGGTGCGGGAGACCACGCGCGCCGAAGCGCCGAAGGGCGCCAAGGCCGCGGGCACCTATGGCGCCAAGCACATCATCGTGGCGACCGGCGCCCGCCCGCGGGCAATTCCGGGCATCGAGCCGGATAAAAAGCAGATCTGGACCTATTACGAGGCCATGGTCCCGCAGACGATGCCCAAGAGCCTGCTGGTGATGGGCTCGGGCGCGATCGGCATCGAGTTCGCCTCGTTCTACCGCACCATGGGCGCCGAGGTGACGGTGGTGGAAGTGCTGCCGCAGATCCTGCCGGTGGAGGACCACGAGATCGCCGCCCATGCCCGCAAGCGCTTCGAGAAGCAGGGCATCAAGATCCTCACCGGCGCCAAGGTGGCCAAGGTCGAGAAGGGCGCAGATGCGATCACCGCCACGGTCGAGACCGAGGGCGGCAAGACGCAGGAGATCACGGCCGAGATCCTGATCTCGGCGGTCGGCGTCGTCGGCAACATCGAGACTCTCGGCCTGGAAAAACTCGGCGTCACGATCGAGCGCGGCATCGTCGCCACCGACGGGCTCGGGCGCACCAGCGTGCCGGGGATCTACGCCATCGGCGACGTCGCCGGCCCGCCGATGCTGGCCCACAAGGCCGAGCACGAGGGGGTGCTCTGCGTCGAGACCATCAAGGGCCTGCACACCCACCCGATGGACAAGGGCAAGATCCCGGGCTGCACCTATTGCCAGCCGCAAGTCGCCTCGGTCGGCCTCACCGAGGCCAAGGCCAAGGCGCAGGGTTTCGACGTGCGGGTCGGCCGCTTCCCCTTCGCGGGCAACGGCAAGGCGATCGCGCTGGGCGAGCCCGACGGCTTGGTGAAGACGATCTTCGACCGCAAGACCGGCCAGCTCCTCGGCGCCCACATGGTCGGGGCCGAGGTGACCGAGCTGATCCAGGGCTACGTCGTGGCGATGACCCTCGAGACCACCGAGGAAGAGCTGATGCACACGGTCTTCCCGCACCCGACCCTCAGCGAGATGATGCATGAGAGCGTGCTCGACGCCTACGGGCGGGTGATCCACACCTGATCGGGGCCGACGCCCGAGACCAGTAGTCCGGGATGCCGACGCATCACCGTCGATCCTCGGCAAGGCAGGACCGGACCCAACAGTCGTTGTCTGACGACCGTTGGTACGACGTACCGGGGACGGGGACGGGGCCGGCGCAAGGGGGCGGCCTCACTGGCAGGCCACGAACCCGGTCATGGCCTTCGCCGCCTCTGCGAGGTCGGCGGGATCGAGCTTGATTCCCGCGGTCGTCCCCGGCTGGATGGCGATCTGATTCGATTCCAGGAACGTCGCCAGCATCGTGCTCTTGATGGCAAAGTTGATGTTCTGCGGGAAGTCGCCGGATGCGAGGGCGACCTTGAGCACGTTGAGTTTGGCGGCGACAACGCCGACGATGTTCCCATAGCCATCCAGGAGCGGCCCGCCCGAGTTGCCTTGCTGGACGGGGGTGGAGATCTGGTAATACCGGCTGTCGTCGCCCAAGCCCGAGAGGGCCGTGACGTTCCCGAGGGTGAAGTTGCCGGAACTCGCCAGGATGTCCGCATGGGGATAACCGAAGGCGGCCACGCTCTCGCCGAGTCGCGTCCCCATGCGGACCGAGGCGAACTTTGCCCCCTTCGCATCGTCGATGGCCAGAAGGGCGAGATCGTTGCTGCCATCCGTCGCCACGAGACGCGCCGGATGGGCCGCCTTGTTGTCGTTGAGCTTGACCGCGATGAGCTTGCAGTCCTTGATGACGTGGGCGTTCGTCACGAAGGTCCCGCGCGCATCCACGAAGAAGCCTGAGCCGGTCGATATGCCCTTGTCCTCGGCCTTCGGCGGGACGGACGGTGGCGAGGGCGTCGCCACCGCTGGAGGCATGGCCGAGGGGAGCGGCGGATTCTCCCGCGCGACGGGCTGCGCCGGACCAGGGACCCGCACGGGAGGCGTCGTGGCGACCTGAGGGGGCGGCTGCGATGCGCCGGGAGGCTCGATCATCGGCCGTCCGTTCATCACCGAGCCGAGCGACGCCGACATCAGGATCGCGACACGCTCGCCGCCGACATTCCCCTTCGCGTTGTCCCAGAACAGCGAGAAGCCAAGGACCCCGTCGGCGTCCTGATGGTAGCGAAGATACTCGTCCTTGCCGCCCGGGGAGGTCGCCGAGATGACGAACCACCCGTCCTTGATGACGCTGTAATTGACAGCGTAGCGATTGCGGCGCTTCCGCTCGAGCGTCTCCGAATAGACGAGATCGATGCCGATCGATGGAAAATAATTGTATTTCACGCTCAAACGGTCGATGGCGTCCTCGAATGCAAGGCCGTTCTTGTTGGCGGCGGGGCGCAGCGCCAGGCCCTGCGGGATCCAGATCGGACGACCACGCCACGGATGCTCGATCAGCTTGAAGTTCCACAGGCCGAGCATCGGCACGGCGGCCTTGATGAGCGTATCGACCGTCTGCCTGCTCAACGCCCCATCCGGCCAAAGGCCATTCTCCTCCTGGAAGCGCTTGGTCGCCTCGAAGGTGCGCAGGCCGAGGCTCTCGGTCGGAACGGAGGTTTGGTGACCGGTGGCGATCAGCAGGATTTGTGAAAGCACACGGGAGCGCAAGCTATGCTCTTCGTTGAAGATGTGGTCCGCCCTCGCGAAATCCGGCGTCCGCACCTGAGCGGTTGCGGGGTGAGCCGCCAATCCGGCAACAAGAGCAAAAACGAAGCGACGCATTGGATGGCAGTCCCGGCACTCGTCAGTGCAACGTTGCAATGAATCGGCCAAGTGTCAAACGCGATAGGCCTGTGCCGCCAAGTTTGGCGCGTGGCTGCCCACAGCCCAGGGGCGTCGAGCCGTCTCCTTCGTGGATAGGATGAACAAAGTTCTCTGAAAGGGTCTCGGTCTTTTCGTTCCCGGTCGGGCGGAGCCGACGACCAGGGGAGCGCCGGGCCCGCCCGCAGACTTCGCGCGCCGCCACCACGGCGTCACCGGTCTCGGAGGCAGGTCGGGCGGTCGTCCGGGCCGTTCCAGGGTCAAGAGGCGTCGCAAGAGGCCCCCGGGACATGCTCGGCCCTCTGACGCCGCGGCCTTCTCGCGAGCCGCCGGCTCCTCGACAGCGGCGGCCATCTCCCGCTTGTCGTCACCGCGATGACGGTATCCAATGAATGGAGAAGGGCAGGTGTTATTGGAGGGTTACAGGACGATGGCGGAAGCGCTATCTCTTTTGACCTATACCGAAAGAATTCGACGGTGTTTGGGAACCGAACGCATTCCTGTCGATTGCGTCGCGCCGCCATTGTACTGTCCCGCTGCCGGCCACGGCAGGGAGACGACCGAATCATGAAGACGACGATGCTCGCGGCATGCGCCGCCGGGGTGATGCTGCTCGCCGCCGCGCCGGTGCGGGCCGAGACGACGGAGTGTGCCGTGGTCACCGAGCGCCAGATCGAGGGCCTGTTCGATCGCTGGAACACGTCGCTGGCGACGCTCGACCCGGCGAAGGTCACGGCGAACTACGCGCCCGATGCCGTGCTGCTGCCGACCGTGTCCAACACGCCGCGCACCGACCGGGCGATGATCCAGGACTACTTCGTGCACTTCCTGGAGAAGCACCCGCAGGGCGTCATCAACACCCGCACGGTCAAGGTCGGCTGCAACCTGGCGACCGATGTCGGGACCTACACCTTCCTGATCGACGGGAAGAATCCGGGCGAGCACGTGGTGGTGCCGGCGCGCTACAGCTTCATCTACGTGCTGAAGGACGGCGAGTGGCTGATCGCGCACCACCATTCCTCGGCGATGCCGGAGCCGGTCGTCACCGCCACCGCCGCCGCCAAGGATCACTGAGGCTCAAGGATCACTGAGGCTGCCGAATCATACCAACGGCCCAAGATTCAAAGGCCCAAGATTCAAAGGCCCAAGATTCAAAGGCCCAAGATCCGACGGCCCAAGATGCTGACGCATCGAGGGACCGACGGGATCACTCCGCCGGCTGGTGCCGGGCCGCCTCCCCCTCCGGCGGGTGGGCCGTGCGGCGGCCGCGGCGGAGCGACAGGACGAGGCGGGTCGCACCGGTGCCGAGGCGGTCCATGTAGAGGTAGAGCACCGGCGTGATGAACAGGGTGAGGAGCTGCGAGACCAGGAGCCCGCCCACCACCGCAACGCCGAGGGGCTGGCGCAGCTCGGCGCTGGCGCCGTGGCCGATGGCGATCGGCAGGGTGCCCATCACGGCCGCCGCCGTGGTCATCATGATCGGGCGGAAGCGCAAAGAGCAGGCTTCGCGGATCGCCGCCGCCGGGCTCCAGCCCTGCTCGCGCTGGAGCACCAGGGCGACGTCGATCATCATGATGGCGTTCTTCTTCACGATGCCGATCAGCATCAAGACGCCGATGATCGCGATCACCGAGAGGTCCATCCCGTAGAGCTGGAGCGCGCCGAGCGCCCCGATCGCCGCCGCCGGCAGCCCGGTCAGGATGGTGAGCGGGTGGATGAAGCTCTCGTAGAGGATGCCGAGCACGAGGTAGATGGTGATGACGGCGGCGGCCAGCAGCAGCCCCTGGTTCGCCAGCGCGTCCTGGAACACCTGGGCGGTGCCGGCGAACGTCGTCGTGATGGTGCCCGGCACCCCGAGCGAGTCCTTGATCGCGGCGATGCGGTTGACCGCCTGGCCGAGGGCGACGCCGGGGGCGAGGTCGAACGAGATCGTCACCGCCGGCAGGAGCCCGAGCTGGTTGACCGAGAGCGGGCCCGGCACCCGGGTGACGCTCGCCACCGCCGAGAGCGGGACGAGCTTGCCGTTCGCGGCGCGCAGGCGGATCTCGTCGAGCCGGTCGGCGGTCCAGTTCAGGCGCGGGTCGAACTCGGTGATCACCTGGTAGCTGTCGGCGGTGCCGTAGATGGTCGAGATCTGGCGGGTGCCGAAGCCGGTATAGAGGGTCTGGCGGATCTGGTCGGAGGTGATGCCGAGCGCCTGCGCCTTGTCGGTGTCGACCGTGACCTTGGCCTGGAGCGCGGCGTTCTGGAGGTCGCTGGTGACGCCCGTGAAGGTGGCGCGGTCCTTCGCCAAGGCTTCGGTCAACCGCTCGGACCAGCGCTCCAGCTCGGGCCGGTTCAGCCCCTGCACCACGTATTGGTACTGGCTCTTCGACTGGCGCCCGCCGAGGCGCAGGTTCTGCACCGGGGTGATGAAGGACGTGAGGCCCGGCACCGCGGCGAGGTCCCGGCGCAGCTCCGCGATGGTGCGGGCGAGCGGCGGACGCAGCTCCCGGTCCTTGAGTTCGACGAAGAACGAGCCCTGGTTGAGGGTGCCGGAGAAGCCGTTCGAGCCCGCCCGGCTCACCACGTGGGCCACCGCCGGATGGCGGGCGAGGATCACCTCGGCCTCGTGCTGGAGCGCGGTCATCGCGTCGAAGGACACGTCCTGGCCCGCCTCCGTGGCGATCTGGAGCTGGCCGATATCCTCCGAGGGGAAGAAGCCCTTCGGGATGACGACGAACATCCAGGCGGTGAGCGCCACGCTGGCGAAGAACACCAGCAGCACCGCGAAGGGCCAGCGCAGGCAGAGGTCGACGCCGCGCTCGTAAGCGCCTTGCATCCGGGAAAAGCTGCGCTCGAACAGGTTCTTCTTCTGCCCATGCCCGGCGGCATCGGCCGGCAGGCGGGCGGCGAGCATCGGGGTGAGCGTCAGCGAGATCACCGCCGAGGCGACGATGGCGATCGTCACCACGATGGCGAATTCGTTGAAGATCCGTCCGACGACCCCGCCCATCAGCAGGACCGGAATGAACACCGCGACGAGCGAGATGGTGATCGACAGGATGGTGAAGCCGATCTCGCCCGCGCCCTTCAGCGCCGCCTCGAACGGCTTCATCCCCTCCTCGACGTGCCGGACGATGTTCTCCAGCATCACGATCGCGTCGTCGACGACGAGGCCGACCGCCAGGGTGAGGCCGAGCAGCGAGATGTTGTCGATCGAATAGCCGAGCAGGTACATCGCCCCGAAGGTCGCGATGATCGAGATCGGCACCGCGACCGAGGGGATCAGCGTCGCGGCGAGCCGGCCGAGGAACAGGTAGATCACCGCGACGACGAGCACGATGGTGAGCACCAGCGTGAACTGCACGTCGTGCACCGCCTCGCGGATCGAGAGCGAGCGGTCGTTGACGACGGCGATGCTGCCGCTCGCGCCCAGCTGTTCCTGGAACTTCGGCAGCATGGCCCGCACCCGGTCGACCACGTCGACCGTGTTGGCGTCGGGCTGGCGCTGGACGGCGAGCACCAGGCCGCGGGTGCCGTCCTTCCACGAGGCGATGCGGTTGTTCTCGACCGAATCGATGACGCGCGCGACCTCGCCGAGGCGCACCGGCCGGCCGTTGCGCAAAGCCACGATCACGTTGCGGAACCCGTCGGCGTTCATCAGCTGGGTGTTGGTCTGGATGGTGAGGTTCTGCCCCCTGCCCTCGACCACGCCGACCGGCGTCGAGGTGTTGGCGTTCTGGATCGCCGCCTGCACCTCGTCGACGCCGATGCCGCGGGCGGCGAGCACGTTGGGATCGAGCTGGACCCGCACCGCGAATTTCTGGCTGCCATAGACCAGCACTTGGCCCACACCCGTGATGGTCGAGAGCGAGGGCGAGATCACCGTCTGGGCGAAGGCGTCGAGCGTCGGCAGCGGCGTCGTCTCGCTCGACAGAGCGAGCAGGATCACCGGCGCGTCGGCGGGGTTGAGCTTGCGGAAGCTCGGCGGGATGGTCAGCTCGACCGGCAGCCGGCGTAAGGTCCGGGTGATCGCCGCCTGCACGTCGGCGGCGGCCTGGTCGATGTTGCGCGACAGCTCGAACTCGACGGTGATCGAGGTGAAGCCCTGGTAGTTCGTCGCCGAGATCGTGGCGATCGACGGGATGGTGGAGAATTCCTTGATCAGCGGCGTCGCCACGGACGCCGCCATCGAGTCCGGCGAGGCGCCGGGCAGCTGCGCGGTGACCGAGATGGTCGGGAAATCCACGGTCGGCAGGGCCGCCACCGGCAGGAAGCGGTAGGCGAACAGCCCCGACAGCGTCAGGGCGATCGACAGCAGGATCGTGGCGACGGGCCGGCGGATGAACGGGGCCGAGAGGTTCATCGGACTACTCGATCCGGGTCGGGGCGCCGGCGGCAGCCTGCGCCTCGGTCGCGTCCTGCGGCCGTTCGGTGACGGGCAGGCCGGCGCGGACCCGGAACTGGCCCTCGACCACCACCCGCTCGCCGGGCTTCAGCCCCAGGCTCAGGGCGGCGCGGCCGTCGCGGGAGGTGATCACCTCGACAGTGCGGCGCTCGGCCGTGCGGTCGGGCCGCACCACCCAGACGAAGCTGCCCTCCTGCCCGGGTTGCACCGCCGCCTGCGGCACCGTCACGGTGCCGGGCCGCCGGCCGAGATCGACCTCGATCCGCACGTACTGGCCGGGCCAGAGCCGGTCGTCCTCGTTGGGGAACAGGGCCCAGGCGGTGACGGTGCCGGAGGCCTGATCGACGCTCGAATCGACGAAGGAGAGCCGCCCGACCGCCAGCACCGCCTCGCCGCCGCTTGGATAGACCCGGACCGGCGCGGTGCCGGGACGGCCGAGAGCCGCCCGCAGCCCGTCGAGGTCGCGCTCGGGCAGCGAGAAGGTGGCGCGCAAGGGGCGCATCTGCGTGATCGTGACGAGGCCGGTCCCGGCGGATTCGTTGCCCTTGACGAGGTTGCCGGTGGTGACCAGCACCCGCCCGAGGCGGCCGGCGATCGGCGCCCGCACGGTGGTGTAGTCGAGCCGGACCGTGTCGGCCTCGATCGCGGCCAACGACGCCGCGACGTTCGCCGCCGCCACCTTGGCCTCGGCGGAGGCGATGTCGAACTGCGCCTGCGAGGCGGAGTTGCGCGACAGCAATTCGCCGACGCGGCGGACGTCGTTCTGGGTGCGGACCTGGGTCGCTTGGTCGCGGGCCAAAGCCGCCTCGTCGCGGGCGATCTGGGCCCGGATCTCGCGGTCGTCGAGGCGGTAGAGCACGTCGCCGGCCTTCACCACCTGGCCGTCGCGGGCGAGCTGCTCGACGATGACCCCGTCGATGCGCGGACGCACGATCACGCTCGCCATCGGCTCGACCCAGCCCACCGCCGAGCGGGTGAGCGCGAGGTCGGTGACGCCCGCCGCCACCGTGGTGACGACCGGACGGGACGCGGCGGGGTTCGGCGGCGGCGGGGCCGGCGGGGCATAGGCCACCGGCAGGTGCTCCGGCAGGTGCCGGGCGAGATCGGCCGGCAGCGCGCCCCGGGCCGTGCTCCAGGCGGCGCGGGTGTCGCCGCCATGGCGTTGCACGAGCCAGCCCGCCCCGCCCGCAACGAGCGCCAGGAGGACGAGGACGAGGCGGATCATCAGGGCGCTCCGTTGCGCGGCGCGGACGGCGCGCCGAGGCCGTTGAGGAAGAAATCGGCCACTGCGACTGACGCGGGCGGACGCCGGCCGGTGCCGTGCACCGCCATGCGGATGCCGCCGAGGATCATCAGCACCGCGAGGTCGATGTCGGGCACGTGCAGCTCGCCAGCCGTGACCCCGGCGCGCAGGAGGTCGGCCAGCGCATCGCGCAAGCCGTCGAAGCCCTCGCGCAGGACCCGCCGGCTGCGCTCGCCGAACTCGGCGCCGCGCCCCTCGATGGCGGTCAGCGCCGGCGAGAGCGCGCCGATGCGCTCCAGCACCAGCCCGACCGCGGAGCGCAGCCGCGCGGCGGCGTCCGTCGCCGGAATCGCCGCGATCGCGTCCCGCAACTCCGCCAGCGTCCAGGCCAGGCCGTCGATGAACAGGGCTTCCTTGGTGGGGAAGTAGCGGTAGAGCGTGGGCTTGGCGACGCCGGCCGCCGCGGCGACCGCGTCCATGTGCACGGCCGCGTAGGGCAGGCCCGAGAACAGCTCCATCCCGGCTTCGAGGATGCGGCGCCGCCGCCTGGGGTCGAGCAGCTTGCAGGCGACCGGCTGCGCGGCGGCGGCACGCGCGAGCCGGAGGCGATCGACGGGGTGGGCGGCGTCGCTCATGAAGCCCTAACTGAACTGGCGGGTTCAGTTAGGGGTGCGGCGCATCGCGCTGGCAAGCTGAGGTTTCTGCGACACGAAGGCGCAATAGGAGCGAAACGGGAATGGCCGGTTCCGGCACATCCTGGGGATGTGCTGTCGGCATCTTGCAACGGGCAGCCTGGTCGTGGATCGACACGCAGCCAGGCTCGATCGATCGAATCGATCGGGCGGCGGTCTCTCTGCAATCGAGCGTATGATTGAAATCGATACTGGTCGGTCGGCTGGCGGGTCATCGCATGGGCGAGAGCATCGGCTCTGGACGTGGCCCCGACCGTGCCTCGGGATGGTGGGGGGCGTCGAGGCGCCGCCGCAGGTCCTCGTCGCGTGCGCCCTCGGCCTGATCAGAGGCCGAGAGCGCAGACGTGAGACAATCGAGACCGGCCGAGGGTCACACCAGATGGATGGCGTGCGGCGCGAACAGCCCGATCGCCAGCATGGCGATCCCCGCGACGCCCAAAGCCCCGCCCGCGAAGGCGAGCGCCGCGATGCCGGTGATGACCTGGGCGGAGGCGAGCACGATGCCAATCTGGAAGGCAGCCGAGCCGATTTCGTAATGATGGTAGCGCTCGAGCGCGAGGTCGCGCTTCTCCTCGGCCTTCTTGGCCTTGGCGGCGAGTTCCTTGCGGCCGTCGCCCGAGGACGGGTCGGAGTCCCAGCGCGCCATGGTCTTGGCCCAGTCCTCGACCTGCTTCTTCACCGCTTCCGGGGAGGCGCCGGGATCGAGGGCGATCTGCTCCCCGGCGGTCTTCAGGATCGTGGTGCGGATCGTGCGGGCCTGGAAATAGGCCCAGAGATTCGAGGATTCGACGTTGGCGCTCAGCGCCTCGGTCTGCGCGCTCTTCGCCAGGGTCTCGCCGAGGGCGAGGAACAGAGCCAGAACCGAGATCAGCAGCGCAACCTTCTTGTTGGAGCTGTCGACCGCTCCGTGACCACCCGACATCGTCGTCTCCCCTCTAGCGGCCATGACGGGCGCGCGCCGCGCCCAGACTGGCGAAACCCTGCGACAGGACGAAGAACAGCCGCACCGCGCCAGCGGCGAATCGGCGGCCCGGGCGTCTTCATAGCCGGGCCGTGGCGGCACGCCAGCCCCCCGCTTGCGGCCGTCGGCCGGACCGGGCAGGCCCTGGGCAGCGGCCCCGGGCACGGGGCCGGCCCGGAGAGACGCCCCGCCATGCCGCACGCCCGTTCCCTCGCCCGCTCCCTCGCGCCGCTCCTCGCGGTCCCTCTCGCCGCCCTCCCCGCCCGGGCCGCGGGGCCGGACTGGCCCGACACCTATCTCTCCCGCGTCGAGGCCGTGGCGGTGGTGCAGAGCCTCAACGCCGCCCTGCTGGCGAGCCGCAGCGCCACCGCGACGCTCGAAGGCTGGTGCGCCGCCCACCACATGGCCGAGACGCCGCGCCTCGCCGCCCGGCTCGACCGGGGCGTCGACAAGCCGGCGAGCCCGGAGACCCGCAAGCGCCTCGCGGTCGGGCCGGACGAGCCCCTGCGCTACCGCCGGGTGCGGCTCGCCTGCGGCGACCATGTGCTGTCGGAGGCCGACAACTGGTACGTGCCCGCCCGCCTGACCCCGGAGATGAACCGCCTGCTGGAGACCACCGACACGCCGTTCGGCCGGGCGGTGGCGCCCCTCGGCACCACCCGCCAGACGGTCGGGTCCGAGCCGCTGTGGCAGCCCCTGCCCGAGGGCTGGGACCAGGCGGCGCCCCCGGCCCCGTCCTGCGGCAGCCTCGCCGTGCCCGAGCACCTGTTCAGCCACCGCGCGGTGCTGTTCACGGCCGAGCGGCAGCCATTCTCGGAGGTGGTCGAGACCTATACCCGCGAGGTCCTGGACTTCCGCCGCGCAGCCCGCCCGGCCGACCCGGCCTGTCCGAAGCCCTGATCGCCGCGCCCGGCACGCCTCGTCCCGACGCCGAGCGTCGGTTCAGCGCGGCGCCAGCGCCGCGTCGAGCCCCGCGAGGTGGCGCGCCGCCGCCGCGGCCGCGTCGCGCTCGACGGCGCGGTAGCTGGCGACCAGCCGCTCGCCGAGCGGCGTCACCCGGGCGCCCCCGCCGCGGCGCCCCCCGGCCTGGCCCGCCACGACCGGCTCGGCGAAGGCTCGGTTCAGCTCGTCGACCAGCAGCCAGGCCCGGCGATACGACATCCCGAGCGCGCGACCTGCCGCCGAGATCGAGCCGTGGGCGGCGATGGCCTCGAGCAGGTGGATCTTGCCGGGCCCGACCCGGATCCCGGGGGCGAGGTCGATGCGGAGGCTGAGGGTGGGCATGGCGGGCCTCGGTGGCGGTCGCGCCGGGCACGACATCGGGATTCCTCTACCGCGCCCGGCGGCGCGCGCCACGGTCTTCGGCTCCGTGGTTCGACCCTCAGGCCGGCACCGGCCCTCCACCACGGCCGGTGCCGGCGACACAGGCTGGCGAAATCGGTGCGGGGCGCGGCCCGCCGCTTGACCCGTGCCCAAGCGTGGCCTTACGCGAGAGCCATGCCGAAGGAGAGGACAAGCCGACTCGCCTGCCGTGCGGTGATCGCCGTCGCCGCGCTGTACGCGCTCGTCCTTCAGGCTTTCCTCGCGGGTGCGCTGGTCACCGTCCAGCCGGGCCTGCCCCACATCCTTTGCGCGCCGGAGGCCGGCGCCGCGCCCGATGCCCCGGCCGGGACGCCGGCCGGTCACAGCCATCTCGATTGCTGCACGGCGGCCCACGGCGCAGGCGTCGTGACGGCGCCGCTTCCGGATTCCACGCTCGTCGCCTGGCCCATCCGCCGGAGCGTCGGCGTGACGTGGCGTCCTGAGGTCCCGGCCCCTGCCCGCGCCCCGCCCGGGGTCAGCGCCAGTGCCCGAGCGCCTCCCGTCCTCTGACCGATCGCCCGTCCCGGTCAGTCAGATGATGGATTCCAGCCATGCCTCGCCTTCCGCGGGTCGCGCCCTGTGCCGCCCTGCTCGCCCTGTTGCTCGCCACCACCTCGCTTCGCGCGCAGACCGTCGCCGCGACCACCATTCCCCTCGACCAGATCACGGTCGCGGGCGCCGCTCCCCCGGATGCCGGCACGGGGGCCCGCCCCGGCGAGACCGCCGGATCCGTGACGGTGCCGAGCGTCGCCCGGCAGCGCGCCGCCGTGAACGCCACCGTCGGCTCCGTCGCCTTCGTGGATGCCGCCGACTTCCAGAACCGCTACGCCAACACCCTGCGCGACGTCCTCAAGGACACGCCCGGCGTCTTCGTGCAGGAACGCTACGGCCAGGAATTGCGCTTGTCGGTGCGCGGGTCGGGCGTCGCCCGCGCCTTCCACCTGCGCGGCATCGAGCTGTTGCAGGACGGCATTCCGCTCAACCTCGCCGATGGCAGCGGCGACTTCTACCAGATCGATCCGCTCGCCCTGCGCTCGATCGAGGTCTACAAGGGCGGCAACGCCCTCACCTTCGGGGCGACGACGCTCGGCGGCGCGATCAACGTCGTCACGCCGACCGCCTACACCGCCTTGGCGCCCAACATCCTGCGCATCGACGGCGGCAGCTTCAACACGATCCGCGAGAGCTTCCAGTTCTCCCGCATCGCGGGTCCGGCGGACTTCCTGATCAGCGGGACCGCGACGAACTCGGACGGCTACCGCACCCACGAGACCCAGCGCACCCAGAACCTCAACGCCAATCTCGGCTACCGGCTGGCGCCGGGCGTCGAGACGCGGTTCTACATCGGCTCCTACAACACCGACCAGAAGCTGCCCGGCACTCTGTCGCTGTTCGACGCGCTCAACAACCCGCAACGCGCGAACCCGGCGGCGATCAGCGGCAACCAGTCCCGGCAGGTCGAGACCCAGCGCATCGCCAACCGGACCTCGTTCCTGCTCGATGTCGGCAAGCTCGACATCGACACCTGGGCGATCCACAAGTCCCTCTATCATCCGATCTTCCAGGTCATCGACCAGGATGGCTGGACCTACGGGATCGCGCCGCGCTGGGCCGGCACCGTCGATGTCGGCGGCTACCGCAACGACATGATCCTCGGCCTGCGCGCCTTCGCGGGCCAGAATTCGGCGTTGCAATTCACCAACGTCGCCGGCCAGCGCGGCGGCCAGACCCTCCGCGCGCTCCAGAGCGCCTCGAACTACGAAGCTTATGGCGAGAACCGGTTCTGGTTCCTGCCCGACATGGCCCTGATGACCGGCGCCAAGCTGTTTTCCTCGAACCGGACCTACAGCAACAAGGGCGGCTTTGCCGCCAACCCGACGGTCCAGTTCGGCAACGCGACCTATGAGGGGATCAACCCGAAGCTCGGGCTGCTGTGGCAGCCGCTGCCGGACATTCAGGTGTTCGGCGACATCACCCGCTCGCGCGACGTGCCGGATTTCAGCGACCTCGCGCAGTCGAACCTGCTGCGGACCACTTTCGTGCCGCTGGAGGCCCAGCGCGCCTGGACCTACGAGGCCGGCACCCGCGGCCGCATCGACCGCCTGGCCTGGGACGTCACCGCCTATCGCTCGGAATTGCGCGAGGAGCTGATCAATTTCTCGATCAATCCCGGCCTCAACATCCCGGCCGCGACCTTCAACGCGCCCCGCACCCTCCATCAGGGCATCGAGGCGGCGGTCTCGCTTGAGGTGGCGCGGGACCTGACCGGCATCGGCGACACCGTCAGCCTGACGCAGATCTGGACCCACAACGACTTCCGCTTCGTGCGCGATCCGGTCTTCGGCAACAACCGGATCGCCGGCATTCCCGACGACGTGCTGCGCACGGTGCTCGGCTACGTCCATCCGAGCGGCTTCTACCTCTCGCCCTCGGTGGACTGGGTCCCGCGCGGCGCCTTCGCCGACCACGCCAACACCCTGCGGGTGCCGGGCTACGCGCTGTTCAACGTCCAGACCGGCATCGACTTCAAGAACGGGGTGTCGCTCTTCGTCGATGCCCGCAACCTCACCGACGAGCGCTACATCTCGGACATCTCCGTGGTCACCAATGCGGCGACCGCGGCGGGCGGCGCCGCGGCGCTGGCGGCCTTCTACCCCGGCAACGGTCGCAGCGTGTTCGCGGGCATCCGGGCCGCGTTCTGAAGCCCTTCGCCCGGGGCTCCTTGTCCCGCGCCACCTGCATCTTGCCTGCCGGACGCGTGCGCCGGCAGGCGGTGAGCGGGTGTGCCCCGCATCGCCTCGGGAGCGTCGGCCCTCGCGCCCTCTCCCCGGATTGCCCACGGCCGGACCGTCCGATCTCAACGGCTTTCCCTGTCCCGTCCCAATCCGGCCGGCGCGTTCGCCTTGCCCCGATCAGGGCGCATGGATCGACCAGTCAGCGATTGACAATCTGACATGTCAGTGAGATACGACTGACATGAAACAGCGTGACCAGGCTTACGATGCCTTCGTCCAGCAATTGCTGGGCGGGCGGCTGGCGCCGGGCTCCTTCGTGACGCAGCGCGAGCTGGTGGCGCTCACCGGCCTGCCGCTCGGCGCGGTGCGCGAGATGATCCCGCGGCTCGAAGCCGATGGGCTGATCTCGACCCTGCCGCAGCGCGGGCTCCAGGTCGCCGCGGTCGATCTGCGGCTGGTCCACGAGGCGTTCCAGCTCCGGGAGATCATCGAGACCGCGGCGGTGGCGCATTTCGCCCGCACCGCCCCGGCCGCGCTGGTGGCCTCCCTGCGGGCCGCCCATGCGCGGATCAGCGCGCAGGCCGCGGAGGGCGTCACCGAGGCGCTGATCGCCGAGGCGCAAGCCACCGATTGGGGCTTCCACGACGCGCTCGTCGCCCATCTGGGCAACGGCCTCGTCTCGGAGATCCACCGGGTCAACCTCATCCGCATCCGGGTCATCATGCAGAGCCGCGTCGCGCTCTCGCCCGAGGTGCTGCCCCCCGCCTTCGCCGAGCACGCCGCGGTCCTGGCGGCGGTGGAGGCGCGCGACGCGGACGGCGCGGTGGCGGCCCTGCGCCGGCACCTCGACACCTCGCGCCGCCGGGCGCTCGGGCTCGAGACCGGCCGAGAGGCCGACCGGCGCGACGCGCCCGCATCCGTCGATACGAACGGGCGCGACGCGCCCGCATCCCTGGACACGAACGGGCGCGACGCGCCCGCATCCCTGGACACGAACGGGCGCGACGCGCCCGCATCCCTGGACACGGACGGGCGCGAAGCGCCCTCTCGGAGGACCGCATGAGCAACGCCATCACCGGCCTGTGGGTCGCCCTCGCCACGCCGCTCGACGCGACCGGCGCGGTCGATCACGGCGCCCTCGTGCGTCACGTCCGGTTCCTGATGGAGCGGGGCTGCGACGGCGTGGTGCCGTTCGGGACCACCGGGGAGGGCACCTCGTTCTCGGGCCTCGAGCGCCTCGCGGCGGTCGAAGCCCTGCTCGCCGCCGGGATCCCGGCGGCGCAGATCGGCCTCGGCACCGGCACCCCGGCGATTCCCGACAGCGTCGCGCTGACCAAAGCGGCGCTCGGCCTCGGCCTCACCCATGTCCTGGTGCTGCCGCCCTATTTCTACCGCGACGTGACCGAGGCCGGGATCGTCGACGCCTTCGCGGCGATCCTCGACGGCGTCGGCGACGACCGGTTGCGGGCGACGCTCTACCACATCCCGCAGACCTCCGGCGTCGGCCTGCCCCCGGCGGCGGTGGCGCGCTTACGGGCCCGCTATGGCCAGCTGGTGGCCGGGGTGAAGGACAGTTCGGGCGATTTCGCCCAGTTCCGGGCCTTCCGGGCGGCGGCGCCCGAGGTCGCGGTCTGCATCGGCAACGAGGCCGATATCGGCCGGGCGCTCGCCGAGGGCGGGGTCGGGACGATCTGCGGGATGGCCAACCTCGCGCCGGACCTGGTCCGGGCGATGTTCACCGATCCCGCCGCCGCCGAGCCGATGCGGGCGGCGATCGGCCTGATCCGCGGGCCGTTCGTGCCGGTGCTGAAAGCCGCCATGGCGGCGATGACCGGCGAGGCCGCGTTCGGCCGGGTGCGCCCCCCGCTGGTCGCGGCGGAGGCTGCGATCGGGCAGCGCATCGCTGGGGAGATCGCCGGCCTGTCGCGCGCCGCGGCGGCGTGAAATTTGTAAGAGCCTGACGGATCGTCTCCGACCGAACTGGCACCCTCCGGGTCATTCCGGGGGCGTGAAAGCGGAGCCCGGAATGACCCGGTGGATCTTGATCCTGTTGCCCGATCTGGACACTCGCCAGATCACCGGCACGAGCGGCGATCCACGCTGCCCCCCTGGGAGGAGAGACCAGCATGAGGACGATGCCGGACGCAACCCGCGACGAGGCGGTCATCACCGCCCTTGTGGCGGCCTTGGGCGAGAAGGCGGTGCTCACCGGCGCCGAGCGGCCGGCCCGCAATGCCTCCGACTGGAGCACGCTCGGGCCGCAACCCGCCCTCGCGGTGGTGCGGCCCACCACCACCGAGGCGGTCGCCGCCGCGATGCGGATCTGTGCCGCCCACGGCGTGCCGGTGGTGCCGCAGGGCGGGCTCACCGGCCTGTGCGGGGGCGCCCGGCCGCTGCCCGGCGCGGTCGCCCTGTCGCTGGAGCGGATGACCGGGATCGAGGCGATCGACCCGGCCTCGGCCACCATGACGGTCTGGGCCGGCACGCCGCTCCAGGTGGTGCAGGAGGCCGCCGATGCGGCCGGCTTCCTGATCCCGCTCGATCTCGGGGCCCGGGGCTCCTGCGCCATCGGCGGCAACGCCTCGACCAATGCCGGCGGCAACCGGGTCATCCGCTACGGCATGACCCGCGAGATGATCCTCGGCCTGGAGGTGGTCCTGCCCGATGGCGGCATCGTCACCACCCTCAACCGGATGATCAAGAACAACGCCGGCTACGACCTCAAGCACCTGTTCATCGGCTCGGAAGGGACGCTCGGCGTCATCACCCGGCTGGTGCTGCGGCTCTTTCCCAAACCCGCCTGCACCCTCGCGGCGCTCTGCGCCCTGCCGGATTATGCCTCCGTCGTCGGCCTTCTCGCGGCGGCCCGCCGGGGCCTCGGCCCGATGCTGTCGGCCTTCGAGGTGATGTGGCCGGATTACTGGGAGACGATCGCCATGACGCCCGGGGTGCGGGTGCCGCTGCCGCACGGCCATGCCGTCTATTGCCTGATCGAGGCGCAAGGGACCGACGAGACCTTCGACGCGCCGCGCTTCGAGGCGTGGCTGGAGGCGCAAGCCGAGGCGGGCCTGCTCGCCGATGCGGTCCTGTCCCGCTCGCTCGCCGACGTGAAGACGTTCTGGGGCGTCCGCGATGCCTGCTCGGAATTTCCGCAGGTGCTCGGGCCGCACGAGCCCTTCGATATCGGCCTGCCGGTGGCGGCCATGGACGAGTACGTGCGGGCCTGCAAGGCGGCGCTGAGCCAGCGCCTGCCCGGCGCCTTCGCGCTGTTCTACGGCCATATCGGCGACGGCAACCTGCACATCGTCGCCGGGCTGAAGGGCGCGAGCCCCCAGCCGAAAGACGTGATCCAGGAGGTCGTCTACGGCCTGGTGCGCGAGTTCGGCGGCACGGTCTCGGCCGAGCACGGCATCGGCCTGACCAAGAAGCCCTGGCTCGGCCATGTCCGCTCCGAGGCCGAGATCGCCCTGATGCGGCGCCTCAAGGCGGCGATGGATCCGAATGGGGTTCTCAATCCCGGCAAGGTGGTGTGATATACCGCTACGCGGAAGAAATCCTGGTTTGGGGCCGATCGGCGGGGAGGCTGGCCAAGCCGGATTTCCTCCGTGCCGCGGTATACCAACGGTCGTTGAAAACGACCTTTGGTATCACGCCTCCACGAGGAACCGCGCCAGTTCCTCCCGCGCCAGCACCCGCGCGAGGGAATCCTCGGCCGGGCCGTCCACCGCCATCAGCAGGCCGCCGCAGACCAGGCCGCGGCCGGTGACCGCGTAGCGCAGGGCGCAGGCGGGTTCGAGCATGCCGGGCCGGACGACGAAGCCCTGCATGGTGCCGGGCCGCTCGCTGCGGCCGATCACCGTTTCCAGGCCCGCGACCCGGCCGGCGACCGCGAACGGCACCAGGCCGAGGCGCCGGCCGCCCTGGCGGGCCTGGACCCGGCGCGGCCCCTCGACGGCGACCAGGGTCTCGGGCGCGAGCTGCGCGAAGGCCCGGAAGGTCAGGGGACCGCCCTCCTGCGCGGCGAAGCGGTCGATCACCGCGAGGCCCGACAGGTCGTGCGGCAGCACGAAGATCCGCAGGTGGCGGATGCCCGGCCCGTGCACGCTCGTCTCGATCGCGTGGGCGACCGCCCCCGGCAGGGCGAGGCTGCCGCGGTGGAGGCCGCGCCCGGCGACCGGCTCGGTGCCGTCGATCACCGCGACGTTGTGGGCGCGGGCCGAGAGCAGGTAGTGGCGCGCCGCCCCGGCCTCGACCTGCTCCGAGCCGCCGGCCTCGACGATCCAGCGGGTCGCGCCCGCCGCGTAGACGAAGGACGTGCAATCGGCGTGGCCCTGCGGCGAGGTCTCCGCGAAGGTGCAGGCGAAATGGGCCCAGCCGCGCCCGGCGGTCTCGTGGCGGGCCGACAGGCCATCGGGCAGGAGCGTCGAGGAGGAGGCGGCCGGCATGGGAGCGGCCGGCCGCTGCGCCACCACCAGCCCGGCGGTGCCGCGCAGCCGGGCGATCCAGCCGGCATCGTCGGTGCCGGACAACACCTCGCCGAAGGGCGGCAGCCGCCCGCCCGGATCGAGGAGGCCGGCGAGATCCGCAAGGGCCGCCTCCGTCCGGGCGGCGACGAGGGGGCCGGGCGCCGCCTCGCCGAGGGGCTCGCGCAGGGCCCGCCCGAGGGTGACGAGGTCGAGCCGGCGATGGAGCGAGGATTCCGCGAAGCGGCCGTCCGCCGGAAGGAGGGCGTCCACGCCCTCGCCCAGGCTCTCGCGGGCGAGCCCGTCCCAATGCGCCGACAGCGGCAGGCGCGGCAGGGCGCGGGCGAGGGCGAGCAGGGCCGCCGCGGCTTGGAGCTGGTGCAGGCTCCGCCCGAAGGTGTTCTGCCCGACCATCTCCGCCAGGGCGAAGCCGTGCCGCACCGCCTCGCCGGTCAGGAGCGCAGCCGCCGCCCCGGCGCCCGGCAGGGCGAGGAGCCCGATCCACGTCTCGGCCCGGGCCGGCAGGGCGCCCGGATGCAGGCTCAGCGGATCGGCCGGCTGGCCCCAGGGATTGGCCCGCGACCACGCCTGGGCGAGGCCGAGCGCCCGGGCCGGCGCCGCCTCGGCCAGCGGCAGCAGCCAGGTCAGCGACTGGTAGGCGAGGCGCCAGGGGATGGCGCGGGAGGGCACGGCCCGGAACGGATCCTCGCGGAAATCCGGGCTCTCCGGCAGGGTCCAGTCCGGGCAGCCGGCGAGGCGCAAGGACAGGCCGCCATCGGGCCGCAGCACCACCGGGCGCTCGGCCTCGGACCGCAAGGACCGGGCGCGGGCGAGCGGCAGGGCGGCGGCCCCGGCCTCGCCGGGGCCCGGGATCCAGGCCGCCTCGGCGCCCGGATCGTGCCGGAGCCGGGCCGAGAGGCGCGCGAGGAAGCCTGGGGCGTCGAGGAGGTCGTCACCGCACAGGCTCTCGAGCCGGAAACCGTCCTCGAGCGCCACTTCCGGCGGTCCGAGCAGCTCCACGACCGGCAGCCGCTCGCCCTCCTCCTCCCAGGTGCAGAAGCCGAGATCGAGGGAGGTGGCGCCCGGCGGCGGCTCCAGGTCGAGGGTGAAGCGGCGCGCCTGCGGTTGGGCCGGCAGGTTGATCGCCGCCCCTAATCCCGGCTCCTCCGCACCCGGCCTCGCCCCCAGGCCCGGCACCGCCACGGTGCCCGGATAGGGCGGCGGGATCTCCGCCCCGTCGCGGTCGCGGTAGACGAGGCTCACCCGTGCGGCGTGCTCGGTCGACCGCGCGGCGTGGATCTGCCCGCGCACCACGAGGCCGAGGCCCGGGACGAGGCCGTGGCGCAGGGGCGCGGGATGCGGTCCGAGGCGGCGGCGGCGGAACCCGCCAGGCCCCAGGGCCGCCCCGGGGCGCAGGCGCGGCGTGGCGAGCGTGATCCCTTCGGTGTTGCGCCAGGAGCGGAGCGTGAGCGCGAGGCCGCGGGCCTGGGGCGGCACCCCGAACGCCACCCGCACCGGCGCCGCCCGGACCAGTTCGCTGCCGGCGGGCTGGCAGGCCGGGCCGGCGATCCAGGCGCTGTGGGGATCGAGCAGGGTGCGGGCGAGGCCCGGCACGTGCTCGACGTCGAGGCTCGACCCGTCGGCGGCCAGGAAGTCGAAGCCCGCGAGGAGGAAGTCGAGGGCCTGTCCCCCCTCCTCCTCCTCCGTCCAGGCGAGGCGCACCTCCAGGCAGCACCACACCTCCGCCGGCAGGTGGCGGAAGGTCAGCTGCACCCGCGACCAGCGGTTGTTGGCGCTGATCGCGTGCTCGCCCTCGTGCGTCCCCGGCCTGGCCCCGCCCGCGTAGCGGGCCTGGACCGGGAGGAAGACCGGCTCGGAGGGCAGCAGGGCCGGAAGCATGGTGCGGACGAGGGACGGGTGCGAGCAGGGTACCCCGCGGCAGTGCCGGGCGGCGGCCATCCCTGTCAAGGCGCGGGAGCGCCGCCACACCCGCTTCCCACCGAGCGAACTCGCCAGCTTCGCCAGCCTCGGGCAAGGTAGCGCTTCTAAATCCTCGGTTACGCGGCGGGGCCCGGGCGTCGGGTCGTTTCGGCACAGCTCCAAGGAGTGACGGGGACATGGAGAGGCTCGCGTGACGGGGATCTACCTGTTCGATCTCGCCTCGATGCACGGCCGCTACCTGTCGGTGCGCCAGTCGACGATCGCCGGCAACGTGGCCAACGCCAACACCCAGGGCTACAAGGCCCGGGACGTCGCGCCCTTCGCCCAGGTGCTCGCCGGCACCGGCGCCGACATGGCGGCGACCGCCCAGGCCCATCTCCACGCCCCGGGCCTCGGGGTGCCGGTGCGGCCCGACAAGTCCGGCTGGGACGTGCTCGAGACCGCGAGCGGCGTCAGCCTGGAGCAGGAGATGCTGAAGGCGAGCGAGGTGTCGCGTCAGCACAACCTCGATGTCGGGGTGGTGCGCAGCTTCCACCGCATGCTGATGTCGGCCGTGAGGAGCGGATCGTGATCGACCCCCTGATGACGGCCACCCGCCTCGCCAGCGCGGGCCTCGAAGCCCAGTCCCTGCGCATGCGGGTGGTGTCGGAGAACCTCGCCAACGTCCAGTCGACGGGCGATGTGCCGGGGGCCGACCCCTATTCGCGCAAGACCGTGACCTTCAAGGCCGAGCTCGACCGGGCGGTGGGGGCCGCCTCGGTCAAGGTGCGCGACATCGATATCGACAAGACCCCGTTCCGCGTCGAGTACGACCCGAGCAACCCGGCGGCGGACCAGAACGGCAACGTCAAGCTGCCGAACGTGAACGCCCTGATCGAGATGGCCGACATGCGCGAGGCCAACCGCTCCTACGAAGCCAACCTACAGGTGATCAAGCAGGCCCGCGCCATGGTGGCCAGCGTGATCGACCTCCTGAGGACATGAGCATCCGATGATCGAGGCCCTCACCCTCTCCGCCTTCGACCTGGCCGCGGCTTCCTCCCGCCCCGAGGGCGCCTCCGTTCAGCGGGCGACGCTGCCCCCGGTGACCGGAGCGGCTGTTCCCGGTGCCGACGGCGCCGCTCCGGCGGATTTCGGGCAGATCATGGCGAGCTTCGCCACCGGCATGCGCAACGACCTGCGCGCCGGCGAGGCCGCGGCGATCGCCGGCATCCAGGGCAAGGCCTCGACCCAGCAGGTCGTCGAGGCGGTGATGTCCGCCGAGCAGAGTCTCCAGACCGCGGTCGCCATCCGCGACAAGGTCGTGGCCGCCTATCTCGAACTGAGCCGCATGGCGATCTGAGGATTTCACGAAAGATGAGAGCGCTCGCCGTCGCCGCCACGGGCATGTCCGCCCAGCAGCTCAACCTCGAAGTCATCGCCAACAACATCGCCAACCTGAACACCACCGGGTTCAAGGGGGCGCGGGCCGAGTTCACCGACCTGCTCTACCAGGCCGAGCGGCAGCAGGGCGTGCCCAACCAGTCCGGCCAGGAGGCGATCCCCGAGGGCGCGATGCTCGGCCTCGGCGTGCGCGCGGCGGCGATCCGCAACCTGCACCGCCAGGGCCAGCTCACCAACACGGCCAACCAGCTCGATCTCGCCATCAACGGCCGCGGCTACTTCCAGATCACCAGCCCGAGCGGCGAGATCAACTACACCCGCGCCGGCGCCTTCAACAAGAACGCCACCGGCCAGCTCGTCACGCTCGAGGGCTATACCGTCGATCCCGCGATCCTGATCCCGAACAACGCCACCGAGATCACCATCAACCAATCGGGCCAGGTCTTCGCCAAGGTCGACGGGCAGGTGGCGCAGCAGAATATCGGCCAGATCACCATCGCCAACTTCGCCAACGAGTCGGGGCTGGAGCCCCTCGGCAACGGCCTCTACCGCGAGACCCCGGCCTCGGGCGCGGCGGTGATCGGCAATCCGGGCGATGCCAGCTACGGCAAGCTCCAGCAGGGCTACCTCGAAGGCTCGAACGTCGATCCGGTCAAGGAGATCACCAGCCTGATCACCGCCCAGCGCTCGTTCGAGATGAACTCCAAGGTGATCCAGGCCGTCGACGAGATGGCCAGCACGGTCTCCAAGGGCATCCGGTGAGCCGGGATCCGGTCGTTCCGACGTCCGGCCCCCGACCTCGGTGAGACTGCCACGCCGCCGGTCCAAGGCGGCGCCCCTCCTCCCGGCGCGACACCCCATGTCATCCTCTCTCCGGCATCCCCGTCTCCGGCCTTCCCGCCTGGTCCTGGCGCTCGTCGTCGGCCTCTGCCTGCCGGCCGCCCTCGGCGTGGCCGCCCCGGCCCCGTCGCCGCCCACGGGGTCGCCCACCGGGTCGCCGGCCGCCGCCGCGGCGAACGAGATGCTGCTGCCGGTGCCGACCGTGACGATCTATCCGGGCGACACGATCAAGGAGTCGATGCTGCGGCTCCAGTCCTATCCGACGACCTTCCGGGCCCGGGCGGCGGTGATCGACGCGCCGATGGCCATCGTCGGGCGCACCGCCCGCCGGATGCTGCTGCCGGGCGAGCCGGTGCCGGTCAACGCCGTCGACGATCCGCGCCTCGTCAGCCGCGGCACGCCGACCCAGATGATCTTCGAGGAGAACGGCCTCGTCATCACGGCGGTCGGGGCGCCGTTGCAGAATGGCGGCCTCGGCGAGACCATCCGGGTGCGCAACACCGACACCAACCGCATCGTTCTGGGCACCGTGATGGCCGACGGGCGCATCAGGATCGGCGGGTTCTGATGCGGGCCCGGTTCCGCATCGTCCTCGCCCGCGTCGTCTCGGCCTTGGCCGTCGCCCTGGTGCCGGCCGTCCCGGCGCGCGCCGCCGCCCCGGTCATCGCCAGCGGCGGCTATGCCCGGATCAAGGACGTCGCCAGCCTCAAGGGCGTGCGCGACAACCAGATCGTCGGCTACGGCCTGGTCACCGGCCTCCAGGGCACCGGCGACACCCTGCGCAACGCCCAGTTCACCGAGCAGGCGCTGCAATCGATGCTCGACCGGATGGGCATCAACGTGCGCGATGCGCGCCTGCGCACCCGCAACGTCGCCGCCGTGATGGTGACGGCCGACCTGCCTCCTTACGTCGGCGCCGGCTCGCGCATCGACGTGACGGTGACCTCCCTCGGCGACGCGACCTCCCTGCGTGGCGGCACGCTGCTGATGACGCCCCTGTCCGGCGGAGACGGCAACGTCTACGCCGCCGCGCAGGGGCCGCTCGCCGTTTCGGGTTTCTCGGCGCAGGGCCAGGCCGAGCAGCTGACGCAGGGCGTGCCGACCGCCGGCCGCATCCCCAACGGCGCGCTCATCGAGCGCGAGGTGCCGGGCGCGTTCCGCGACCTGCCCGAGCTGGTCTTCGAGCTGAAGAATCCCGACTTCAAGACCGCCACGATGGTGGCCGACGCCATCAACGCCTACGCGATCGGCCGCTTCCGCCGCCGCATCGCCAGCCCGCGCGACCAGCGCTCGGTGGTGCTCCAGCGCCCCCGCGACATGGTCCTGCCGCGCCTCGTCGCCGAGATCGGCGACCTGACGATCCAGCCCGACGTGCCGGCCCGGGTCGTGGTCGACCAGCGCACCGGCACGGTGGTGATCGGCCGCAACGTGCAGATCTCCACGGTCGCGGTCACCCACGGCAACCTCACGGTGCGGGTCACCGAGACGCCGGAAGTGTCGCAGCCCGCCCCCTTCTCCAACGGCCAGACCACGGTGGTGCCGCGCACGGAGGTGGCGGCCCGCGAGGAGCAGGGCAAGCTCGCGGTGCTCGGCGGCTCCGACCTTCAGACCCTGGTGCGCGGCCTCAACCAGGTCGGCCTCAAGCCGACCGACATCATCGCGATCCTCCAGGCGGTGAAGACCGCCGGCGCCCTCCAGGCGGAGCTCGTCGTCCAATGACCCGGATCCTCCTCACGGCCCGCCTGCTGGCACTCTCCCTGGCCGTCGCCGGCCCGGCTCTCGCCGCCGGCGACGGCCATGGCGGTGGCGCGGCGAGCGACCCGGCCAAGGACGCGGCGATGCGCGCCATCGCCGCCCGCGACGCCCCCAAGGAGCCGACCGCCCAGGACTTCGCCGCCGGGGGAGCCGCCAAGGACCCGGCCAAGACCGGCTATTGCGCCACCATCGCGGATGCCGCGGCCGATGCCCGCTTCGCCTGGCAGAAGGAGCAGCTCGCCGCGCTTGAGAAGCAGGTCGAGGAGCGCATCCGCCGCCTCGAGGAGAAGCGCGCCGAGTACGAGGCGGTGGTCCAGCGCCGCAAGGAATTCCTGGCCAAGGCCGACGAGAGCGTGGTGGCGGTCTACGCCAAGATGCGGGCCGATGCCGCGGCGCTCCAGCTCACCAACATGCCCGAGGACAACGCCGCGGCGATCCTGGTGAAGCTCAACGCCCGGACGGCGAGCGCGGTGCTCGCCGAGATGGAGGCGTCCCGCGCCGCGTCGCTGGCCCGCAAGATGGCCGAGGCCGGCCGCCGCAAGGACAACGAGAGATCGTGATGACCCCCCCGTTCCCGGCCGCCCGCCTCCTCACTCTCCGCCTGCTTCCCTTGGCCGTCGCGGGCCTCGCGCTCGCCGGGTGCCAGAGCAGGCTCGACGAGTTCGGCCGCCCGCCGAGCCTGACGCCGATCGGCACCGGGCTCGCCGCCCCGCGCGAGGCCCTGCCCTCGACCTTCGGCTCGCTCCAGAGCCGGCACAGCTACCACTCGACCTGGTCGCCGGCGAGCGCCGACCTGTTTCAGGATCCCCGCGCCCGCAACATCGGCGACGTGCTGACCGTCAGCATCCTGATCAACGACAAGGCGCAGTTCGACAATGCCAGCGACCGCTCGCGCAGCCAGAAGTCGAGCCTCGGCTTCGATTTCGGCTACGGCGTCTCCGGGCTGAAGGATTCGGCCACCGCCGATACCGGCATCCGGTCCGGCACCGAGACCAAGGGCCAGGGCACCATCGACCGCAAGGAGAACCTGAGCCTGTCGATCGCCGCCGTGATCACCGAGGTGCTGCCGAACGGCAACCTCCTGATCAGCGGCTCGCAGGAGATCCGGGTCAACAACGAGGTGCGGGTGCTCAACGTCGCCGGCATCGTGCGGCCGCGCGACATCTCGCGCAAGAACACCATCGACTACGACAAGATCGCCGAGGCCCGGGTCTCCTATGGCGGCCGCGGCCGGCTCAGCGACGTGCAGGCGCCGACCCTCGGCCAGCAGATCTTCGAGACCGTCGCGCCGTTCTGACGGCCCGAACCTGGGGGACGCGCGATGGCGGACAAGGACGAGAAGAAGAAGGGCGGCGGCAAGGCGTGGATCGGCGCCCTCGCCCTCTGCACCCTGGTGGCGATCGGCACCGGCGGCGGCCTCGGCATGTACCTGATGTCGAGCGTCGAGAAGGCGGTCGACCAGAAGACCCGCGAGGCGCAGGAGCACGAGAAGGCCGCCAAGGTCCTGAACTATTCCGGCGACCTGACCCTGCGCAGCGTCGGCTCGGTGGTGACGAACCTCGCCGAGCCGGCCGATTCCTGGATCCGGCTCGAATCCTCGGTGGTGTTCAAGACCGGCAGCCTGCCGACCCCGGACATCACGGTGGCGGAGATCAAGGCCGACATGATCGCCTATCTGCGCACGCTCTCGACGGCCCAGATCGAGGGGGCGAGCGGCTTGCAGCATCTGCGCGAGGATCTCAACGAGCGCGTGTCCTTGCGCACCAAGGGGGCGATCCGCGAGCTGATCGTCGAGGTCCTGGTGGTGCAATGAGCGGTTGTCCAGTCCGTCGACGCACCCTCCTCGCCCTCGCGACCGCCGCCTTCCTGCTCCTGCCGGCCGGCGCCGCCCTGGCCCAGGGCGCGGCGGGCGGCGCGGCCGGCAGCGTCACGGGCATCCCGGGTCTCGACGCGCTGCTGCCGCCGGGCAACGGCGCGGCGAGCGGGCGCATCCTCCAGCTCGTCGCCCTGCTCACGGTGCTCTCGCTCGCGCCGGGCTTGCTCGTGATGGTGACGAGCTTCACGCGCTTCGCCGTCGCCTTCTCGTTCCTGCGCTCGGGGCTCGGCCTCCAGAGCACGCCCGCCAACCTCTTCCTCGTCAGCCTGTCGCTGTTCATGACCTTCTACGTCATGGCGCCGACCTTCGACCGGGCCTGGAGCGAGGGCGTGCGCCCGCTCCAGGAGAACCGGATCACCGAGGAGGAAGCCTTCACCCGCATCACCGACCCGTTCCGCGAGTTCATGTCGGCCCAGGTGCGCCCGAAGGATCTCCAGACCTTCCAGGATCTCGCCAGCCGCACCTTCCCGAAGGCTCAAGAAGGCGAGAAGATCGACCTGCGCATCCTGATCCCGGCCTTCATGATCTCGGAGCTGCGCCGCGGCTTCGAGATCGGCTTCCTGATCGCCCTGCCCTTCCTCGTCATCGACATGATCGTCTCGACGATCGTGATGTCGATGGGCATGATGATGCTGCCGCCGACGGTGATCTCGCTGCCGTTCAAGGTGCTGTTCTTCATCCTGATCGACGGCTGGAACCTGCTGGTGAGCGGGCTGGTCAAGTCGTTCTTCTAGATTCGTCTCAGAAAGAAGCGCGTGCGCCACCTGATCCGGAGGGCGCCCGTCATGACGCGCGCGACCTCTCGGGAAGCGGGTTCCCCTCTCCCGCCCCACTCCGTGCGGCATCCTCCCCCGCAGAGGGGGGAGGGGTCAGGCGCGCATCGTCGGCGACGGCTCCTGGTCCCGGCCCCGGCAGCAGCCGGTCGCTCTCGTCCTTCAGCGCCACCCCCGTGAGCCGCCGGCTCAGGGCCTGATCGATCAGCCAGTGCAGCTTGAACGCCGCCAGGTCCGGCGTCAGCCCCGCCGCCCGCACGTTCGACAGGCAGTTGCGCTCGGCGTCGGTCCGGCCCGGGCGCGGGTCGAAGGTGAGGTAGATCCCGAGGCTGTCGGGCGAGGACAGGCCGGGCCGCTCGCCGATCAGCACCGCGACGGCGCGGGCCCGGAGCAGCGCCCCGACCGCGTCGCTGAGGGCCACCCGGCTCTGCGTCGCCACCACCACCGGCGCGAGGCGCCAGCCCGCCCCGGTGAGCGCCGGCGTCAGCGCCGTGAGAAGCGGCACCGCCCCCTCGTGGATGGCGCGGGCCGAGAGGCCGTCCGCCACCACGAGCGCCAGGTCGACCGGGTCGCCCGCCGCCGCCGCCGCGAGCGCCGCCGTGGAGGCCGCGTCGAGCCGCCGCCCGAGATCGGGCCGGCGCAGGTAGGTCGCCCGGTCGGGCGCCGCCGAGGCCACCACCACGGACTCGAAGCCGAGCGCCGCGATCCCGGCCCGCACGCCGTCCACGTCGAGGGGCGTGTGGACCGCGTCGCGGGCCTGCGCATGGGCGAGGCCGAAGCGCAGCACTTCCCGGGTCGGCAGGCCCGATCCGGCGCGGCCGAGCGCGATGCGGGCCGGGGTCAGGGCGGCGAGGCGTCGCCAGGCGGCGGCCGGATCGTCCTCCCGGCTCACGCGGCAAGTTCCGGCGTGGTGGCAAGTCCCGGCGCGGCGGCGAGGAGCGGCGCTCCGCCGCCGGGCAGCAGGACCCCGTCGGCGTCGGTCAGCCCCATCCGGGCGAGCCATGCCGCGAATTCCGGCGCCCGCCTCAGCCCCATCACCTCGCGCAGGTAGAGCTGGTCGTGGAACGAGGTCGATTGATAGTTCAGCATCACGTCGTCGGCCCCCGGCACGCCCATGACGTAGGTCACGCCGGCGGCGCCGAGCAGCGTCAGCAGCGTGTCCATGTCGTCCTGGTCGGCCTCGGCATGATTGGTGTAGCAGACGTCGACCCCGAGCGGCACGCCCATCAGCTTGCCGCAGAAATGATCCTCTAGCCCGGCCCGGATGATCTCCTTGCCGTCGTAGAGGTATTCCGGGCCGATGAAGCCCACCACCGTGTTGACGAGGAGCGGCCGGAACGCGCGGGCCACCGCATAGGCCCGGGCCTCCAGGGTCTGCTGGTCGATGCCGTGATGGGCCTCCGCCGACAGCGCCGAGCCCTGGCCGGTCTCGAAATACATCACGTTGTCGCCCAGGGTGCCGCGCTTCTGCGCCAGGGCCGCCTCGTGCGCCTCCTTCAGCACCGCCAGCGTGACGCCGAACGAGGCGTTGGCTCCTTGCGTGCCTGCAATCGACTGGAACACGAGGTCGACCGGCACGCCGCGGTTCATCGCCTCCAGCGTCGTGGTCACGTGGGTGAGGACGCAGCCTTGCGTGGGGATCGCGAAGCGGTCGATCAGCTCGGCGAGGAGATGCAGCAGGCCGGTCAGGCCCTGCACCGAATCCGAGACCGGGTTGATGCCGATGCAGGCATCGCCGCAGCCGTAAGCCAGCCCGTCGAGGATCGACGCCGTGATGCCGGCGGGATCGTCGCTCGGGTGGTTCGGCTGGAGCCGGACCGCCAGCGTGCCGGGCAGCCCGATCGTGTTGCGCAGGCGCGTGACCACCCGGGCCTTGCGGGCGACCAGGATCAGGTCCTGGTTGCGCATGATCTTCGACACCGCGGCGGCGATTTCCGGTGTCACCCCGGGCGCGATCGCCGCCAGGGTCTCCGACGAGGCGGTGAGCAGGAATTCGCGGAAATCCCCGACCGTCAGATGGGCGATGCGGGCGAAGGCCGCGGCGTCGTGGCTGTCGAGGATCAGCCGGGTGACGTCGTCGGCCTCGTAGGGGATCAGCGGCCGGGCCAGGATGTCGGCCAGCGGCACCTCGGCGAGGCACCAGCGCGCCGCCATGCCTTCCTCGGCGCTCCCGGCCGCGAGGCCGGCGAGCCGGTCGCCGGAGCGCGGCGGGCTCGCCTTCGCCATCAGCTCGGCGAGATCGGCGAAGACGAAGGTTCGGGGTCCGACGACATGCCGATAGGTCATGGGCGATCGCTCATGCGGGGGCCTTCTTCCGGATGAACCTAACGCAGGCCGCCTTCGGCGTCATGAACCTCACGCAAGGCCGCCTTCGGCGTCAGGGCCCGTCTCCGCCGTCGAGATCGCCGCCACCGTGCGCTCGCCCGTCTCCGGCGCGCCGTCGGTCCGGGTGATGCGGACCTCCATGCCGGTTGGCGTCATCTCTCCGAACGGGGTCGCGAAGGCGATCTCGGCGGCGTCGCGTCCGGCCCCGATCCGCACCAGCCCGTCGAGATGGGCCTGACGGGTGGCGTCGAACAGCCACCAGCGGCCGTCGAGATAGGCTTCGAACACCGCGTGGAAGTCGCTCGGCACCAGTCCATCGGCGTAGCAGCTGACGAAGCGGGCCGGGATGCCGAGCGCCCGGCAGAAGGCGGCGCCGAGATGCGCAAAATCGCGGCACACCCCTGCCCGCTTCAGCAGCGTCTCGTCGGCAGTGGTCTCCTCGTCGCTGGCGCCGCGCACATAGGCGATGTGGTCGTGGATCCAGTTGCAGATCCGGGTCACCCGCGCGAAGCCGGGGGCGGTGTCGCCGAACTCGGCCTGCGCGAACGGCGCGAGCCGGTCGGAGGAGACGAAGCGGCTCGGCAGCAGGTAGGGCAGGATGGCAAGCGGCAGGTCCTTCACCGGCGTCTCGGCGATGCCGGCGGGATCGGCCCGATGGGGATCGAGAGTCACCTCCGCCGCGTAGTCGAGGCTGAACCGCCCGGGCGGCACCGTGACGGCGACGTAGCGGTTCCCGGTCTCCAGTGCGACGTGGCGCCGCAGGGGCAGGGCCGGTATCAGGTTGACCGTCTCCCGCAGGTCGCGATGGCGCTCCAGCCGGGCGACCTCCAGGTTGAAGATGAACACCGTCTCGGCCTCGACTTCATAGGCGAGATGGCAACCTACAGTGTAGCGCACGGCTTGAGTCCCTTCCCGCTGGCGGGATAGGGTAAGGCAAGAGCCGCGCCGAATCGGCGTGCGCCCCCGCTCCGCGGCGGTCCGATCCTTGCGTCACGTGGTTCAGCCCGCGTTCAGGCGCGGGTCGTCGGGCCCGGCAAGACCGGGATGAGCAGGAGGATGTACCGTGCACCGCTACTTCTTCGATCTCGATGCCGGAACCTGGGATGCCCGCGACGCGATCGGCGTCGTGCTCACCGATGCGGGCGCCGCCCATGCCGAGGCCGTTCAGGCCCTGCGCTCCTGCGCCCTCGACCCGGCCCGCGCCGCCGGAGCGATCCTCGCCATGAACGTCCGTGACGAAACCGGGCGGACGGTGTTCCGGGTGTCGCTGACAGCCGCGTAGGACGGGGCATCCCTCTGCACCGATGCGGCCCCCCGGAGCACGATCCGGGGGACGTTCGACGGGGTCAGATCATCGGCTTGCCGCCGGTCACCGCCACGGTGGCGCCCGAGACGTAGCTCGCCTCCTCGCTCGCCAGCATCACGTAGACGGGGCTGAGCTCGACCGGCTGGCCGGGGCGCTTCATCGGAACCTGGGAACCGAACTGGCGGACCTTCTCCTCCGGCATGGTCGAGGGGATCAGCGGCGTCCAGACCGGGCCGGGGGCGACGCAGTTCACCCGGATCTCCTTCTCGGCGAGCAGTTGCGCCAAGCCGCCGGTGAAGTTCTGGATCGCCCCCTTGGTGGTGGCGTAGGCGAGCAGGTGCGGGTTTGGCGTGTCGGCGTTGATCGAGGTGGTGTTGATGATCGCCGCACCCGGCCGCATGTGCGGCACCGCCGCCTTGGTCAGGTAGAACATCGCGTGGATGTTGGTGCGGAACGTGACGTCCCACTCCTCGTCGCTCAGTTCCTCGATCGACTGGACGGTGGCCTGGTGAGCGGCGTTGTTCACCAGCACGTCGACCCGACCGAACGCCGCCACGGCCTTCTCGACGATGGCGCGGCAATGGTCCGGATCCTTGATGTCGCCCGGCACCAGCACCGCCTTGCGGCCGGCGGATTCGACCAGCCTCGCAGTCTCGCGGGCATCGTCGTGCTCGTCGTAATAGGCGATCAGCACGTCGGCGCCCTCGCGGGCGAAGGCCAGGGCCACCGCCTTGCCGATGCCGCTGTCGCCGCCGGTGATGATCGCCTTGCGGTCGGCGAGCCGGCCCGAGCCCCGGTAGCGGGTCTCGCCGTAATCGGGCCGGGGGTCCATTCCGGCGTCGTGCCCGGGCATCGGGATCGGCCTCTGCCGGTCGAAGGGCGGCTTCGGGAAGGGTGACGTCGTGACGTCGGTCATGGTCGGACTCCGTGGCTGCGGGGAGCGGCGCGGAGGCGTCGCTGCGGGTGGTGTCGCGGTGCCCGAACAACCAGTGGGGGGTATCTGCGTTCCGAGGACGGCGATCTGCCCAGCCGTGAAGCAGTCTGCCCAACGGGAAACCAAGTCGGGTGGTCGGCGTTTCCGCAATCCCTGATGGATGGGCCTTCCGCCCACGGAGACCACGATGCCGACCCGCTTCCTCGCCGCCGCCGGCGCCCTCGCCCTCACCACCGGCCTCGCTTTCGCCCAGACCACCGCCCCGACGGCCCCGACCGCTCCCGGGACCGCGCCGGCCGCCGCGCCGGCCGCGACGGCGACGGGCGACATGAAGGAGTTCCAGGCCGCCAAGCTGGCCAAGGTCAGCCTGGCCGATGCCATCGCCACCGCCGAGCAGAAGGACGGTAACGGCCGCGCCATCGACGCCGATTTCGAGAAGGCCGACGGCAAGAACCCGACCCATTGGGCGATCAAGGTCGTCTATCCGGACGGCAAGCTGGTCGAGCATGGCATCAACGCCGAGACCGGCGCGCTCTACAAGAGCGAGAACCAGCCGATCGAGCGCTATTTCACCCGCCTGAAGGTCGCCGACTTCAACAACGCCAAGGTCTCGCTGAAGGACGCGCTGGCGATCGCCGAGCGGCAGGCCGGCGGCGGCAAGGCTTACGAGGCCGAGGTCGAGCGCGAGGGAAAGGCGGTCGCCTACGAGATCAAGGTGGCGCTGGCGGACAAGGAGCAGGAGGTGAAGGTCGGGCCGGACGGGCAGGTGATGAAGGACTGAGCCCGGCGACGACCCGCGCGCCTCGGCGCTTCCTGCCTGAGGCAGGGCTGTCCGGGCCAGAGGAGGGGTGGGCCTTCCTCTCTCCACGAGACGTCGGGCATGCCCGACGTCTCCCGTGGCTTGCAGAGCCCCCGGATCGATCCCCGGGCAAGCGCAGATCCTGGGCAGGCCCGGGATCCGTCGGGGAGCGGGGAAACCCGCGCCCTCCCTTTCCTGGTCAGGCCCTGCCTTCAAGCCCGGATGCGGTGCTCCCCCGCCGCCATGCTATGACGGTGCCAACGGTCGAGCACGACCACGACCGGCTCTCCCCGACCCCAGCGGATCGGCACGGGACGGGCCGGCACCAGGGGAGGACAACCATGAGCGCCTTCTTCAGCGCGAGCCACCGGCACCTTCAGGACGAGCACGGCACGCGCGCCCTCGCCGATCGGCTGGAAGCGCACGCGCATGCCTCATTCGAGCCGCCGGAACGGGACTTCATCGAAGCAGCGACAATGGTCTTCCTCAGCACGGTGGATGGGAGCGGCCAGCCCACGGTGTCCTACAAGGGAGGCGCGCCCGGCTTCATCCGGGTCGTAGGCCCGAATGCGCTGATCCTTCCGAGCTATGACGGGAACGGGATGTTCCTGACCCTCGGCAATCTCGGCGACAACCCGCGCATCGGCCTGCTCTTCATCGATTTCGAGCGCCCGCACCGGCTGCGGGTGCACGGCAAGGCCACGCTTGCCGACGACCCGACCTTGCTCGGCCTCTATCCCGGCGCGGATCACGTCGTCCGGGTCACGGCCGAGCGGATCTTCGTGAATTGCGGCCGCTACATCCACCGCAGCCAGGGTGCGACGCTGTCGCCGCACCTGCCCGATTCCGCGGGGCAGCAGCCCTTCCCGGCCTGGAAGCGCCTCGACCTCTTCGAGGGCGCTCTGCCGCCGGACGACGCGCGCCGGGTCGCGCAGAAGGGCGGCACGATCCCGCTCGCGGACTATCCCGGCGAGGCCGACCCCACCTGAGGCTCAGCGCGACCCGCCGACGACGCTCCCGCCCGCCTCCGCCAGGGCGCCCTCGCGCAGCTCCAGCGCGAGGAACCGCCCTGGATCGACCGGCCCCGGCAGGGTGAGCTTGCGCGGCGGTAGCACCCGGAAGCCGAAGCGGGCATAGTAGGGCGCGTCGCCGACCAGGATGACGAGGCCGTGGCCGTCGGCCCGGGCGGCGTCGAGGGAGGCCCGCATCAGCGCGCTCCCGATGCCGCGGCTGCCGAAGGCCGGATCGACGGTCAGCGGGCCGAGGACGAGGAGCGGGTGCGATCCCGCCCGGGCCGGGGAGACCCGGACCGAGCCGACCAGCAGCGTGCCGACCAGCGACGTGAACGAGAGGTTGGGCAGATGCGTCACGCCCTCCCGCAGCCGGAAGGCGGTGCGGGCAAAGCGGCCGGGACCGAAGGCGCGCTCGTGCAGGCGCTCGATGGCGTCGGCGTCGCGCAGGGTTTCGGGCCGGATGACGAGGGGAAGCGTGGTCACGGGAGCACACTCGGGGCAGCGCGTCGGAAAGGATGGGCGGATCCGTCAGCCGATCCGTCGTCGCGCCTCTGCCCTCGGGGCCATCGCTCACTCCTGGCGGGCACCTCGGCCCGCGCCGGGCAAAGATCGCCCGCGCCGGGCGCCATAGCAGCGCTCGCCCGGGAGTGCAAACCGCGGGTGGCATGCTGCTCGCATCGGTGCGGGCCTGCGAGACCGCAGTTGCAACCGCTTGCCTTGAGGGTGGCGTTGCGGGTTAGCTGAGCGTGGAACGCCTCCAAGGTCCGGGAACGACGCCACAATGACAATCAGGTCTGCTCTCGCCCTCGTCCTAACCCTCGTCCTCGGCGCGGCCGGGGCGGCCCGGGCCGACGACACGGTGCCGGAGACGGTGAGGATCGCCACCGAGGGCGCCTACGCGCCCTACAACTTCACCAAGCCCGACGGCACGCTGGACGGCTACGAGATCGAGCTCGGCCGCGAGATCTGCGCCCGCGCCAAGCTGAAATGCGAGTTCGTGGCCCAGGATTGGGACGGCGTGGTGCCGGGCCTCAACGCCAAGAAGTTCGACGCCATCATGTCGGGCATGACCATCACCGATGCGCGGCTGAAGGTGGTGGACTTCACCAAGCCCTATAGCGGCGATTCCTCCGGCTTCGCGGTCGACCGCAACGGGCCGCTGGCCAAGCTGCCCCTGGGCGGCCAGAAGTTCAGCCTGTTGGACGAGGCCGAGGCCCAGAAGGCGCTCGACACCATCAAGCCGCTCCTCAAGGGCAAGACCGTCGGCGTCCAGGTCTCGACCATCCACGCCGCCTTCATGGACAAGTACCTCAAGGGCACCGTCGAGGTCCGCGAATACAAGACCACCGAGCAGCACGACCTCGATCTCGCCGCCGGCCGCATCGACGCGATCTTCGCCAACGACGCCCCCCTGCGGGCCACCGCCGAGAAGCCGGAATTCGCCGATACGGTGATGCTGGCCGGGCCGCGCTTCCGCGGCGGCATCCTCGGCCGCGGCGTGGCGATGGGCCTGCGCAAGGGCGAGGCCAAGCTGAAGGCCAAGCTCGACGAGGGCATCGACGCGGTGATCGCCGACGGCACCCTGAAGAAGCTCTCGCTCAAGTGGTTCAAGGCCGACATGACCCCGCAGGGTTGATGGCGCAGGACCGACCAGGGGCCGGACCCGCGTGAGCGCCTTCACCCTTCTCGGCTTCGGCCCCGGCGGCTGGGGCGGCGCGCTGCTGCTGGCCGCCGGCACCACGCTGGGCTTAGCCCTGTGCGGCTTCCTGCTCGGCGCCGTGCTCGGCGGCCTCGCGGCCGGCGCCAAGCTCTCCGGCCTCCTGCCCCTGCGGCTCGCGGCCGACGGCTACACCACGCTCCTGCGCGGCGTGCCCGACCTGCTGGTGATCTACCTTTTGTATTTCGGCGGCAGCGCGGCTCTGGGCTCCCTCGCGGGTCTGTTCGGCGTCACCGGCTTCGTCGGGGTGCCGGCCTTCGCGGTCGGCGTCGCGGCCCTCGGGATCATCTCCGGCGCCTATCAGGCCGAGGTGTTTCGCGGCGCCTATCTGGCCCTTGACCGCGGGCAGATCGAGGCCGCCCGGGCCGTCGGCATGCATCGCGGGCTGATCCTGCGCCGGGTCGTGGCGCCCCTCGTCGCCCGCGACGCCCTGCCCGGGCTCGGCAATGTCTGGCAGATCCTGCTCAAGGATTCGGCGCTCGTCTCGGTCACGGGCCTCGTCGAGCTGCTGCGCCAGGCCCAGGTCGGCGCCGGCTCGACCCGCCAGCCCTTCACCTTCTACCTCGCGGCCGGCGCCCTCTACCTCGCCATCACCTCGCTCTCGACCTGGGGTTTTTCGAGGGCCGAGGCCCATGCCCGCCGGGGGACCCGATGATCGACGTCGCGTTCCTCGAATCGACCATCCGCGCGCTGCTCCGCGGCGTGCCCCTCACCCTGAGCCTCACCGCCGGCTCGGTCGCTCTCGGCGGCGTGCTGGCGGCTCTCGCCGCCTGGGGCCGGCTCTCGGGCGTCGCCCCGGCCGACTGGCTCGCCCGCCTCTACGTCTTCGTGTTCCGCGGCACGCCGCTGCTCGTGCAGATCTTCCTGATCTATTATGGCCTCGGCCAGTTCCGGCCGACCCTCCAGGCCTGGGGCCTGTGGACCTTCTTCCGCGAGCCGTACTGGTGCGCCCTCCTGGCGCTCGCCCTCAATACCGGCGCCTATACGGCCGAGATCTTTCGCGGGGCGGTCCTCTCGGTGCCCTATGGGGCCCTGGTGGCGGGGCGGGCCTGCGGCATGCCGCGGCTCCTCCTGTTTCGCCGGATCACCCTGCCGCTCGCCGCCCGCCAGGCCCTGCCGGCCTATGGCAACGAGGTGATCTCGGTGGTCAAGGCGACCTCGCTCGCCTCCACGATCACGCTCATGGAGATCACCGGCCTCGCCCAGAAGCTGATCGCCCAGACCTTCCGGGCGCTCGAGGTCTTCGTCTGCGCCGGCGCCTTCTACCTCGCCCTCACCTTCGTGATCATCGGGCTCTTGCGGCTCGCCGAGGCCTGGCTGTCGCCGGACCTGCGCCCGCGCCCGGCGATCCGCCCCGCCTGACCCTGGACTCCGCCATGCTGGCCCCCTCGCCCCTGCGTCCCGAGGCCGTCGCGGTCCGCGACCTGCACAAGCATTTCGGCCGCCTCGAGGTCCTGCGCGGCGTCTCGCTCTCGGCCCGCGAGGGCGAGGTGGTGGCGATCCTCGGCTCCTCCGGCTCCGGCAAGTCGACGCTGCTCCGCTGCATCAACCTCCTCGAGGTGCCGGAGGCCGGCGAGGTCGTGGTCGGCGACGAGGCGGTGGCCTGGCGGGCACGCCGCGGCGGCCGGGTGCCGGCGGACCGTGCCCAGATCGACCGCATCCGCTCCCGGGTCGGCATGGTGTTCCAGAGCTTCAACCTCTGGTCCCACCGCACCGTGCTGGAGAACGTGATCGAGGCGCCGGTCCACGTCCTGGGCCGCAAAAAATCCGAGTGCATCGCCGAGGCCGAGGGGCTGCTCGCCAAGGTCGGCATCGCCGACAAGCGCGACCATTACCCGGCCCACCTCTCCGGCGGCCAGCAGCAGCGCGCCGCCATCGCCCGGGCGCTCGCCATGCACCCCCGCGTCCTGCTCTTCGACGAGCCGACCTCCGCCCTCGACCCCGAGCGGGTCGCCGAGGTGTTGCGGGTGATGCGGGCGCTCGCCGAGGAGGGCCGCACCATGCTGGTCGTCACCCACGAGATGGCCTTCGCCCGCGACGTCGCCCACCGGGTGGTCTTCCTGCACGAAGGCCGGATCCTGGAGGATGGGCCGTCGGATCAGGTCTTCTCCGACCCGCGTTCGGAGCGGTTCCGGCAGTTCCTGGCGCGGGGGGAGTGATCGCGGTCGACCGCACCGGGACGGGCGGGAGCTGGGACCAACGGTCGAACGAAAACGACCTTTGGTTCCGCTCTCGAATTGTCGGCAAGCCCAAGGTGCCGGACTTCCGGGCTTGGCATCGACAATTCGAGATGGGCCATCGGCCTCCTCGATCTCGGGCCTGCCCGAGATCGTTTCGGGGCATCGCTCGGGCCTGCCCGAGATCGAATCGATGCGGCAGCATCATGGGCCGATCGGAGGAGCGAGCATCCCGATCGCGGAGAGGCCGGCGTCGATCGCTCCGCGCTTCGGCCGGTGCAGGTCAGGTCCGCGCCATCACCACATCCAGCTGCGGCTTCTGGTTGATGGTCTGGAACACCACGCAATAGCGCTCGGTCAGCTTGAGAAGCTGATCCAGCTTCTCCTGCGGCGCGTCGGTCTCGACCTCGAAGGCGAGCCGGATCGACCGGAAGCCCACCGGCGCGCCCTTGTCGACGCCGAGCGTGCCGCGGAAGTCGAGATCGCCCTCGGCCTTGACCAGCCCCTTGCGCAGAGGAATCTCCAGGGCGGTCGCCACCGCCTTCAGGGTGACGCCGGCGCAGGCGACCAGCGCTTCGAGCAGCATGTCGCCGGAGCAGAGTTCGGCACCCGATCCGCCGCTCGCCGGGTGCAGGCCCGCCACCGCCAGCGCCCGGCCGGTCTCGACCTTGCAGGCGATGCCGTCGTCGTCGAGGGAGCCTTGCGCCTTGAGAGTGATGACGGCCGCCTCCGGATCGCCGCGGTAGCGGTCCTTGATCGGGGCCTGGAGCGAGCGCAGTTCGGTGGCGTCCATGGCGTGGGTCTCCCTGTTGAGGGGGACCGGCTTAGCATCCTGTCCCGGCCGCTCGCCAGAGGCCGGACCTCACCCGTGGCTCACCTCACCACCAGAGGGCCGAGGCGTCGGGCTTGGCCCGGCCGGGCTCGCCCTCCGGGCGCAGCGAACGGTCGAGGCTCGCCAGGATCGCGCGGGCGGCGGCCTCGCTGCCGGGCGAGGAAGGCTGGCGCGGGCGGCTTAAGGGAAGCGGGATCGTGTCGTCGATCCGGCCGGGCTTCGGCCGCAGGACCACGGCGCGGTCGGCCAGCGCCACCGCCTCGGCGACGTCGTGGGTGACGAGGAGCACGGTCGGCCGGCTCTCCTCCCACAGGGCCAGCAGGTGGCGGTGCAGCCCGGCCCTGGTCAGGGCGTCGAGGGCCGAGAACGGCTCGTCGAGGAGCAGCACCTTCGGGGCGGCCACGAAGGCGCGGGCGATCGACACCCTTTGCTGCTGGCCGCCCGACAGGTCGCGGGGCCAGCGCCCGGCATGCTCGGCGAGGCCGACCCGCTCCAGGGCATGCGCCACCCGGGCCCGGCGCTCCGCCTTGGGCAGGCTGGCGAGGCCGAAGGCGACGTTCTCGGCGACGCTGAGCCAGGGCAGCAGCCGCGGCTCCTGGAAGACGATGCCGACGCCCGGATGCGGCGCCGCGATCGCCTCGCCGTCGAGGCGGATGCCACCGGCGCTCGCCCGGTCGAGCCCGGCGATCAGGCGCAGCAGCGTGGTCTTGCCGCAGCCCGAGCCGCCGATCAGCGCCACGATCTCGCCGGCCCGCACCTCGAGCGAGAGGTCGGCGAGCGCCCGCGTGCCATCGGCATAGGTTTTCGACAAGCGGTCGAGACTGAGCATCTACAGGGTGTCCCGCGCGGTGTCCTGCCAGCGCGCCAGGGGCGAGGTCAGGCCGACGAGCACCGCATCGCACAGCTTGCCGAGGGCCGCGAAGGCCAGGATCGCCGCGACGATCTGGTCCGGCTTGCCGAGCTGCTGGCCGTCGAGGAGGAGATAGCCGAGGCCCTCCGAGGCGCCGAGCAGCTCGGCCGCCGCCACGAACATGAAGCCGAGGCCCAGGCCCGTGCGCAGGGCCACCAGGGTCGCCGGCAGCACCGCCGGCAGCAGGATGCGCCGTGCGAGAGCCGGGCGCGAGAGCCGGAAGACCCGGCCGACCTCGACGAGCTTGCGGTCGACCCCCGCGATGGCGCCCGCCACCCCGAGATAGACCGGGAAGAACACCCCGACCGCGATGAGGGTGATCTTCGAGGCTTCGAAGATGCCGAACCACAGGATGAACAGCGGCACCCAGGCGATCGAGGGGATCGCCCGCACGGCCTGGAGGCTCGGATCGACGAGGCGCCGGACGAGCGGCAGGGTGCCGGTGAGGGCCCCGACGGCGATGCCGGCGAGCGCCCCGAAGCCGAACCCCGCCGCGACCCGGGTCAGGCTGGCGAGAACGTGGGTCCACAGCTCGCCGCTCTCCGCGAGCCCCCAGAGGGTGGCCAGCACCCGGCTCGGCGGCGGCACCAGCCGTCCCTGCGCCAGCCCCGCCCGCACCGCCGCCTCCCAGCCGAGGGCCAGCCCGAGGGGCAAGACGAGCGGCAAGACGAGCCCGGTGAGCGCCCGGCCGCCGGGCGGGCGCGAGGATCTCGGTAATGATCGCCACGAGAGTCGCGGCGCGGCGCGTCCCTCCGGCGCGTCCGCGACGGGCAGCGGGCTCGCCTCCATCGCCGCTACTGCGCCGCCGGCCCGAAGCGCGGGTCGATCAGGGCCTGGACCGCCGCGCCGACATCGGTGCCGGCCGGGATCACCCCGGCATCGAGGAGCGCGGTGCCGGCATCGAGGATCGTCTCGGCCTGGAGCTTGCCGATGACCGGCTGCGACAGGTCGGTGCGTTCGAGCTGGCGCGCCACCACCGGCTCGGGCAGCTTCGTCGCCGCCACCAGGATGCGTGTCAGTTCCTTCGGGTCGGCCAACGCCGCTTTCCGGGCCTCCTCGTAGGCCGCCAGCACCGTGCGGGTCAGGTCCGGGTTCTGCCTGACGAAATCCTCGCGGACGTTGAGGATGCCCCAGGTATTGGCGGCGGCATCGCGGTGAAAGAGCACGTCGCCGTTCTCGATCTCGGCCGCCGCCATGATCGGGTCGAGGCCGGCCCAGGCATCGACGTCGCCGCGGTCCAAAGCCGTGCGCCCGTCCGGGTGCTGGAGCAGCACCAGCTTCACGTCGCGCTCGGTCAGGCCGGCGCCGCGCAGGGCCCGGATCAGGAAGATGTGCGGGTCGGTGCCGCGGGTCACCGCGACGCGGCGGCCCTTCAGGTCCTTGACGGCGGTGATGCCGGTCTTCGGCCGGGTCACCAGCGCGGTCCATTCCGGGCGCGAGAAGGCGTAGACCGCCTTGATCGGGTTGCCGTTGATCCGCGCCAGCAGGGCCGCCGCGCCGGCGGTCGAGCCGAAATCGATCGAGCCGGCATTGAGGAATTCGAGCGCCTTGTTCGAGCCCAGCGACTGGACCCAGCGCACCGTGATTCCTTGGGGCGCCAGAGCCTTCTCGATCAGGCCCTTCTCCTTGAGGACGAGGCTCACCGGGTTGTAGGTCGCCCAGTCGAGGCGCACCTCCTTGGCGGGTTCCTTGGCGGCTTGCGCCAGCGCCGGCGTGGCGAGGCACGCGGCTCCGAAGGAAGCCCCAAGAGCGGCTGCGATCAGCGCGCGGCGGTGGAAGCGCATCGTCTCTCCCTGGCTGGCCGGTCCGTCGGTCGCGGGTGGCCGGCCGGGAAGCTAGGGCGTGCCGTTCGGAGTGTCAAACGATCCGGTCGACGAAGCGGATTGGCTCGTCGTGTCGAACGCCTCTCCAGACGGAGCCCGCAAGCGTTGGCTTTCCGCGGGCCTGATGCGAAACAGGAACCGACGCGACGGGATCCGGCCGCGACTCCCTCCTTCCTGCTCGGCTGCCATGTCCGCTACCGTGTCCGATACCGTCCTCGATCCGTCCGACACCGACGTCGCCCTGCGGGCGTTGCTGGCCGGCATCGACCAGTCCCTGAGCGATCCCGTCCGCCTGCGCGAGCGGCTGGTGCCGGAATTGCGCCGCATCATCGAGGCCGGCCGCGCCGAGGCCGAGCGCCGCCTCCTCGCCGAGCGCGACGGCCATGCCTGCGCCGGGCTGATCTGCGCCCAGATGGATGCGGTGATCCGGGCGATCTACGACGCGGTGGTCAAGCGGCTCTACCGCTCCGACAACCCGACCTCGGGCGAGCAGATCGCCGTGGTGGCGACCGGCGGCTACGGCCGCGGCCTGCTGGCGCCGGGCTCCGACATCGATCTCCTGTTCCTCCTGCCCTACAAGCAGACCGCCTGGAGCGAGAGCGTCGTCGAGGCGATGCTCTACGTGCTGTGGGACCTCAAGCTGAAGGTGGGTCATGCCACCCGCTCGGTCGCCGATTGCCTGCGCGAGGGCCGGGGCGACATGACGATCCGCACCGCTTTGCTCGAATCGCGCTTCCTGTTCGGCGACCGCGCCCTGTTCGACGAACTGGAGACCCGCTTCGACCGTGAGGTGGTGCAGGGCACGGCGGCCGAGTTCGTCGAGGCGAAGCTCAAGGAGCGCGACGCCCGCGTCCAGAAGAGCGGCGCGTCGCGCTACCTCGTCGAGCCCAACGTCAAGGACGGCAAGGGCGGGCTTCGCGACCTCAATACCCTGTTCTGGATCGCCAAGTACACCTTCCGGGTGAAGCGGGCCGAGGACCTGGTCGAGGCCGGATTGTTCACGCCCGACGAGTTCCGGCTGTTCGAGCGTTGCGACGAGTTCCTGTGGCGGGTGCGCTGCCACATGCACTTCGTCACCGGGCGGGCGGAGGAGCGCCTGTCCTTCGGGTTGCAGCCGCGCATCGCCGAGCGGCTGGGCTACGGCGCCCGTGGCGGCCTCGCCGCGGTCGAGCGGTTCATGAAGGCGTATTTCCTGATCGCCAAGGATGTCGGCGACCTCACCGCCATCGTCTGCGCCGAGATGGAGGCGCGCCATGCCAAGCGCCCGCCGGTGCTCGACCGCTGGCTGCGCCGCTTCAAGCAGCACTTTCGCGCCCCCGCCCTGGAGGCGGACGATTTCCGTATCCATACCGGCCGGCTCGATGTGCGCGACGACGCCGCCTTCGAGCGCGATCCGGTCAACCTGATCCGGCTGTTCTGGCTCTCCGACCGGCACGACCTCGCGATCCACCCCGATGCCAGCCGGCTGGCGACCCGGTCGCTCGCCCTGATCGGCCCGATGGTGCGGGTCGACCCGGAGGCCAACCGTCTGTTCATCGAGCTGCTCACCTCGCAGAACGCCCCCGAGACGGTCCTGCGGCACATGAACGAGACCGGGGTGCTCGGACGGTTCGTGCCGGATTTCGGCCGCATCGTCGCGATGATGCAGTTCAACATGTACCACCACTTCACGGTGGACGAGCACCTGATCCGCTCGCTCGGGGTGCTGGCCAAGATCGAGGCCGGGGAGCTGGAGGACGAGCATCCGCTGGCCCACCGCATCGTCGGCACGATCCAGAACCGCCGCGCCCTCTACGTGGCGATGTTCCTGCACGACATCGCCAAGGGCCGGAAGGAGGACCATTCGATCGCCGGCGCGGCCGTGGCCCGCAAGCTCGGGCCGCGCTTCGGGCTGGATGCCGCCGAGACCAGCACCGTCGCCTGGCTGGTCGAGCACCACCTCTTGATGTCGATGACCGCCCAGAGCCGCGACCTCTCGGACCCCAAGACCATCGAGACCTTCGCGGGCGTGGTGCAGAGTCTGGAGCGGCTGAAGCTGCTGCTGGTCATCACCATCGCCGACATCAAGGCGGTCGGCCCCGGCACCTGGACCGCCTGGAAGGCGACGCTCTTGCGCACCCTCTACTACGAGACCGAGATGGTCCTGTCGGGCGGCCGCTCGGAGATCCCGCGCACCGACCGGGTGCGGCTGATCCAGATGCGCCTGCGCGAGCAGCTCACCGACTGGACGGCCGAGGAGTTCGACACCTACGCGGCCCGGCACTACCCGCATTACTGGCTCAAGGTCGATGCCGGGCGCCAGCTCAAGAACGCCCACTTCATCCGGGCGGCCGCGGCGGCCGGCCACACCGTCGCCACCACCTTCGAGACCGACCTGTCGCGGGGCGTGACCGAGCTCTGCGTCTATTCCCCCGACCATCCGCGGCTGCTCGCCATCCTCACCGGCGCCTGTGCGGCGGCGGGCGGCAACATCGTCGACGCGCAGATCTTCACCACCGCCGACGGATTCGTCCTCGACACCATCACCCTGTCGCGGGCCTTCGAGCGTGACGAGGACGAGATGCGCCGGGCCGGCCGCATCGCCACCGCGATCGAGCGCGCGCTCAAGGGCGAGATCCGCATCGCCGATCTCGTCGCCGACAAGCATCCGGTGAAGGACCGGCCGCGCACCTTCCAGGTCGCCCCCGACCTGTCGATCGACAACGCGCTCTCGGCCCGCGAGACCGTGCTGGAGATCTCCGGCCTCGACCGGCCGGGCCTGCTCTTCGACCTGACCACGGCGCTGGGGCGGCTCAACCTCAACATCACCTCGGCCCATGTCGCGACCTTCGGCGAGCGGGCGGTCGACGTGTTCTACGTCACCGACCTCACCGGCACGAAGGTGACCCAGCCCGACCGGCAGGCGACGATCCGCCGGGCCGTGATGGCGGTGTTCGAGGCCGACCTGCCCCGTGCCGACCGGGGCCGCCGGGCCGGCACCAAGGGAGCCCTTAAGGACGACGCGAGCCCGCCGGCCCCGGGCGCCGGCGAAGCTTGATTTCGCCGGGCTTCCACCTGATATCGGGGCACTCCCAGACACCCTTTTCGGATTGACGATGACGCCGAACGACACGGAGAACGCCGCGCGGGCCCAGGAGCCTCGGGGTCATGCGCCCGCGGCTGCCGAGGGCGCTCCCGCCTCCGCGCCGGAGGCCGCGCCCACCGCCGACGCGATCGCCGCGCTCGAGGCCGAGAAGCTCGACCTCAAGGACAAGCTGCTGCGCACGCTGGCCGACATGGAGAATCTGCGCCGACGCACCGAGCGCGAGGTGGCCGATGCCCGCACCTACGCGGTGACGAACTTCGCCCGCGACATGCTCAACGCCGCCGACAATGTCCGCCGCGCCCTCGAAGCCGTGCCGGCCGACGCCCGGGCGAATGCCGACGGGGCGCTCAAGGCCCTGGTCGACGGGATCGAGCTGACCGAGCGCGACCTGATCAAGACCCTGGAGCGCCACGGCGTGAAGCGGGTCGATCCGCACGGCCAGCGCTTCGACCCCAACCTGCACCAGGCGATGTTCGAGGTGCCCAACCCCGATGTGACCTCCGGCACGGTCGTGCAGGTGGTGCAGTCGGGCTACGTCATCGGCGAGCGCGTCCTGCGCCCGGCGCTGGTCGGCGTGGCGAAGGGCGGCCCGAGGGCCGAGGCGAAGCCCGCCGAGGCGTGAGCCGGGGCCCGTCCTCGTCAAAGAGATCGAGAGGCATCGGGCCGCCTCCCTGGCGGGAGGCGGCCCGATGCACGAAACGGCCCCGATGTCCGAAACGGCGATGTCGGGCGGATCACTCCGCCGGCGGCCGGGCGCTCTCGCGGAACGGGTGGGCCGGATAGGTCCCGATGATCCGGAACGCGCTGGAGAAATAGGCCAGCTCGTCGAGCGCCCGACGCAAGGCGGGCTCCTCCGGGTGACCATCGACCTCGGCGTAGAACTGGGTCGCGGTGAACTGGCCCTCGACCATGTAGCTCTCGAGCTTGGTCATGTTGACGCCGTTGGTGGCGAAGCCCCCGAGCGCCTTGTAGAGCGCGGCCGGGATGTTGCGCACCCGGAAGACGAAGCTCGTCACCGCCGGGCCCTCGTCCGGGGGCGGCAGGACCGGCTCGCGGGCGAGCACGACGAAGCGGGTGGTGTTGTGGGCCTCGTCCTCGACATCCTCCTCTAGGATGGAGAGGCCGTAGATCTCGCCGGCGAGCCGCGGCGAGAGCGAGGCGCGGGTGCGGTCGCCGGCCTCGGCGACCTGGCGGGCGGCGCCGGCGGTGTCGGGCGCGACCACCGCCTTCAGGCCGAGGCGCCGGATGATCTTGCGGCACTGGCCCAGGGCATGGACGTGGCTGTGCACGGTGCGGATCTCGTCGAGCCGCACGCCCGGCAGGGCCATGAGCTGGAAGTGGATCGGCAGGAACTGCTCGCCGACGATGTGCAGCCCCGAGGCCGGCAGCATGTGGTGGATGTCGGCGACGCGGCCGGCGATCGAGTTCTCGATCGGGATCATGCCCAAGGCCGCCGAGCCGTCCTGCACCGCCGTCAGCGCGTCCTCGAAGGTGGCGCAGGGCAGCGGCGTCCAGTCCGGATAGGTGTCCTGAATGATGATGTGCGAGTTGGCGCCGGGCTCGCCCTGGTAGGAGATCGTTCGGTTCATCGTGACAGCTTTCGGGGGTCAGTTCAGGCGCCGGGCGGCCAGGATGGCCCGGGCGCGGTCGAGATCGTGCGGCGTGTCGACGCCGAGCGGGACGTCGTCGACCACCACGGCGTCGATCCGCATGCCGGCCTCCAGCGCGCGCAGCTGCTCGAGCTTCTCGCGCCGTTCCAGCGGGCTCGGCGGCAGCGACACGAAGCGCTCGAGCGCCCGGCGGCGATAGGCGTAGAGGCCGATATGGTGGAGGAGCGGACCGTCGCCGTAGGGCGCGGTGGCGCGGGTGAAGTAGAGCGCCCGCAGCCGCCGAGGGGCGATCTCGGAGCCGACCAGCTTGACGACGCTGGGCTCCGTCCGCTCCTCGGGCCGGGTGATGACGGCACAGAGCGTCGCGATGTCGACCGCCCGGTCGGCCAGCGGCGCGACCGAGGCGGCGATCGCCGCCGGATCGATGGTCGGCAGGTCGCCCTGCACGTTCACCACCACGTCGTGGCGCCCCTCCGGGTCGATCACCGCCAGGGCCTCGGCCAGGCGGTCGGAGCCGGACGGGTGGTCGGGCCGGGTCATCACCGCCAGCCCCCCCGCCGCCTCGACCGCCTCGACGATCGCGGCCGTGTCGGTGCAGACCACCACCGGGCCGATGCCGGCCTCGATCGCCCGGCGCCAGACATGCACGATCATCGGCGCGCCGGCGATGTCGGCCAGCGGCTTCTCGGGCAGGCGGGTGGCGGCGAGGCGGGCGGGGATCAGGACGAGGGGATCGGACATGCGGGGATTTCGGTCTGTGCGGGAGACGGCCTGGGGATGACGGGATGTCCGGCAGGTCGCGGCTCTGACAAGCCGCGGCTCTTAGCAGCGCCGGTCGGGCTTGTCATGGCGGGGATCATGGCGGGGATCATGGCGGGGAGCCGGCCGGGCACCGTGGCTCCGTCCACACGCCGGCGCTCTGCGACGAACCGACGATGTTTAGAGCCATTGTCAACGGTGTCGCAGAACGGCTAAGCACCGGCGGACCTTCGGAGCGGCAAGGCGACGGGCCGCTTCTCGAATCGCCCCTGCTCACCGGAGCATCGGAGCTGCCGACACATGGATTCCTTCGAGCTTAACAAGATCGCCGGCGCAGTGCTCGGCGCCCTGCTCCTCGCGATGGGGACGGGCTTCCTGGCCGAGCTGATCTACAAGCCGAAGCCGGCGGGCGATCGCGGCTACGCGCTGCCGGCCGCCGAGGAGCATGCCGCCGCGGCGGCCCCCGCCGCCGCCAAGGAGGAGCCGCTACCCGTGCGCCTCGCCAGCGCCGACGCCGCCAAGGGCCAGGCCGCGGCCAAGAAGTGCATGGCCTGCCACAGCTTCGAGAAGGGCGGCCCGAACAAGGTCGGCCCGGATCTCTACGGCATCGTCGGCCGGCCGAAGGGCGGCCACGAGGGCTTCAACTACTCCGCGGCCATGAAGGCCAAGGGTGGCGACTGGACCTACGAGGACCTGGACCACTTCATCCATGGGCCGAAGGCGTTCGTGCAGGGCACCATCATGGCCTTCGCGGGCGTGCCGTCGGGCGCCGAGCGGGCCGACATCCTGGCCTATCTGCGCACCCTCTCCGACAAGCCGGTCGACTTCCCCAAACCCTGATTGCCCAAACCCTGATTGCCCAAACCCCGATCGGGGCGGACGCGACGGGTGTCACACCAGGCCGGGCGGGAGCCCGGCCGTTTTTGCGTCACCAGGCCGGGCGGGAGCCC
>NZ_LABX01000104.1 GCF_001043915.1 Methylobacterium aquaticum
CGGTCGGGCTGCAGCGGGCGAATCTGGAACACGCCATCGCGACGCTGATCGGCCGCCCGCCCTCGGAGCTGTCGCTCGCCCGCGGCAGCCTGCCGGCCCGGCCCCCGACCGTGCCGGTCAGCCTGCCCTCCGACCTGCTGGAGCGCCGCCCCGACATCGCGCTCGCCGAGCGCAACGTTCAGTCGCAGAGCGCCCAGATCGGCGTCGCCGTGGCGGCGTTCTATCCGACCGTCACCCTGTCGGCGAGCGGCGGCATCGCGGGCGATCCGGCGCGCAATTTCTTCTCTGCTGCCAACACGTTCTGGTCGGTGGCGGCCTCCGGCAGCCAGGTGCTGTTCGATGGCGGCGCCCGCACCGCCACCCTCCAGGCCGTCCAGGCCGCCTACGATGCCGCCGTCGCCACGTATCGCCAGACGGTGCTCACCGCTTTCCAGCAGGTGGAGAACGGTCTGGCCGGCCAGCGCATCCTCGCCCGCCAGCAGGGCGCGCAGGAACTCGCCGTGCAATCGTCGCGCCGCGCCGTCGAGATCGCGCTCAACGAGTACCGGGCCGGCACCCAGAACTACACCACCGTGGTCACCGCCCAGGCGCTGGAACTCAACAACGAGGTTTCGGCGCTCCAGGTCCGGCTCAACCGCTTCACCAACGCGGTGTCGCTGATCGGCGCCATCGGCGGCGGCTGGGACACCAGCAGCCTGCCGAGCGGCGAGGCCCTGAAGCAGTTCACGCCGCTGCCGATCGATCGCGGCCAGGCACCGCGGGTGGACGAGTAGGGCGGTTGTTTGCGCACGCCGGGGAATGACCTAAACCGGTCCACCGGCGCGCCGCCGCCCTAGTTTCGAGCCGATGACCGACCCGCTCCTCTCCGTCCAGGATCTCTCCGTCGCCTTCCGCCAGGGCGGGCGGGAGACCCGTGCCGTCGATCGCGTCTCCTTCGCCATCGCGCCCGGGGAGACCGTGGCCCTCGTCGGCGAATCCGGTTCCGGCAAGTCGGTGACGGCACTCTCGATCCTGCGCCTCGTCGATGGCGCCGTGCCGGAGGGGCGGATCCGGTTCAAGGGGCGCGACCTGCTGACGCTCTCGGAGCCGGAGATGCGCGGGATCCGCGGCGCCGACATCACCATGGTGTTCCAGGAGCCGATGACCTCGCTCAACCCGCTCCACCGCATCGCCGATCAGGTCGGCGAGGTGCTGCGGCTGCACAAGGGGATGGGCGGCGAGGCGGCCCGCGCCCGCACCCTGGAACTCCTGACTCTCGTCGGCATCCGCGACGCCGAGCGGCGCCTCGGCGCCTATCCGCACGAATTGTCCGGCGGACAGCGCCAGCGGGTGATGATCGCCATGGCGCTTGCCTGCGAGCCCGACCTGCTGGTGGCCGACGAGCCGACCACGGCGCTGGACGTCACCGTCCAGGCCCAGATCCTGTCGCTCTTGGCCGACCTGAAGGCGCGGCTCGGCATGGCGATGCTGTTCATCACCCACGATCTCGGCATCGTGCGCCGGGTCGCCGACCGGGTCTGCGTGATGCTGCAGGGCCGCATCGTCGAGACCGGGCCGGTGGCCGAGGTCTTCGCGCAGCCGCAGCACGACTATACCCGGCGCCTGCTCGCCGCCGAGCCGAAGGGCCGCGGCAACCCGGTCGCCCCGGGCGCGCCGGTCCTGGTCGAGGCCGGGCCGATCCGGGTCCATTTCCCGATCAAGACCGGGCTCCTCCGGCGCACCACCGGCCACGTCAAGGCGGTGGACGGGGTGGCCTTGAGCGTGCGCGAGGGCGAGACCGTCGGGGTGGTGGGCGAATCCGGCTCCGGCAAGACGACGCTGGGCCTCGCCATCCTGCGCCTGATCGCTTCGCAGGGACCGGTGATCTATCTCGGCCGGCGCATCGACGGGCTGTCGGCCGGCGCCATGCGGCCCCTGCGGCGCGAGATGCAGGTGGTGTTCCAGGATCCCTACGGCTCGCTCTCGCCCCGGATGTCGGTGGCCGAGATCGTCGCCGAGGGGCTGGAGGTGCAGGGGAAGGGCGGCAGCGAGACCGAGCGCCGGGAGATCGTCGCCCGGGCGCTCGCCGATGTCGGGCTCGATCCGGCCGCCATGGACCGCTATCCGCACGAATTCTCCGGCGGCCAGCGTCAGCGCATCGCGATTGCCCGCGCCATGGCCCTCGATCCCCGCTTCGTCGTCCTCGACGAGCCGACCTCGGCGCTCGACATGTCGGTCCAGGCCCAGATCGTCGAACTCTTGCGCGACCTCCAGCGCCGCCGCGGCCTCGGCTACCTGTTCATCAGCCACGACCTCAAGGTGGTCCGCGCGCTGGCCAACCGGGTGATGGTGATGCAGGCCGGGCAGGTGGTCGAGGAGGGGGCGGCGGACGAGATCTTTTCCGCGCCGCGCACCGACTACACCCGTGCCCTGTTCGCCGCCGCCTTCGACCTCGCAGCGGCCCCGACCGGGGCGGTGCGCGAATGAGCCGGGCGCTCCTCATCGTCCTCGATTCCGTCGGCATCGGCGGCGCGCCGGATGCCGCGGAGTTCGGCGACGCGGGCGCCGATACCCTCGGCCACATCGCGCAGGCCTGCGCGGCGGGACGCGGCGACCGGGCGGGCCTGCGTGCCGGCCGCTTGACCCTGCCGAACCTCGCCGCTCTCGGCCTCGGCCTCGCCGCGGAGGGCGCGAGCGGCCGGATGCCCCCCGGCCTCGCGCCGATCGGGCCGGTTCTCGGCGCCTACGGCCACGCGGTCGAGCGCGCCCGGGGCAAGGACACCGTGTCGGGCCACTGGGAGATCGCCGGCGTGCCGGTGGATTTTTCCTGGGGTCATTTCCCGGCGACGCGGCCGGCCTTCCCGCCCGAACTGGTCCAAGCCCTGATCGAGGAGGCGGGACTGCCGGGGATCCTCGGCGATCGGCACGCCTCCGGCACCGCGATCATCGAGGAACTGGGCGCGGAGCATGTCCGGACCGGCAAGCCGATCTGCTACACCTCCGTCGACAGCGTGTTCCAGATCGCCGCCCACGAGGCGGCGTTCGGGCTCGACCGGCTCTATGCCGTCTGTGCCATCGCCCGCCGGCTCTGCGATCCGTACCGCATCGGCCGGGTCATCGCCCGGCCCTTCCTCGGCGATGAAGGCCAAGGCTTCACCCGCACCGCCAACCGGCGCGACCTGGCGGTGCCGCCGCCCGGCGACACGCTTCTCGACCGCCTGACCGCCGCGGGGCGGCCGGTGGTGAGCGTCGGCAAGATCGGCGACATCTTCGCCCACCGGGCGACCGGCCGCGAGATCAAGCCCGGCGGCAACGACGCCTGCCTGACGGCGGCCCTCGACGCCCTCGCCACGCTCGCCGCGGGCGGCTTCGTCTTCGCCAACCTCGTCGAGTTCGACACCGAGTACGGCCATCGCCGCGACGTGCCGGGCTACGCCGCGGCTCTGGAGCGCTTCGACGCCCGGGTGCCGGAGATCCGGGCGGCGTTGCGGCCCGGCGATCTCTGCCTCGTCACCGCCGACCACGGCAACGACCCGACCTGGGCCGGCACCGACCATACCCGCGAGCAGGTGCCGGTCCTGGCCTTCGGGCCGGACATCGCCGCCGGCCCCCTCGGGCGGCTCGATGTCGCGGCGATCGGCCGGAGGGTGGCGGACCATCTCGGCCTGTCCGATCCCGGCTCGCCCGATCCCAGCTTGGCGGAGCCCGGACCGCTCGCGTAAAGCGACGGGATCGCTCCAGCGGAGACTCGCCGCCTTGTCCCTCACGGCTTCCGGCACGCTCCCGGTCGACGCGCACGCGCCGGGATCCTATGCGCCGCCGGTCCCGGCCCTCGCCGAGCGGGTCGGCTGGCTCACGCTTCTCGGCGCGTTCGGGCGCAACACCCTGGAGGCCCTGCCCCGCACCTGTCTCGATACGCCGGCGGTGACGATCCCGCTGCCCGGGGGCGGCCGGATGGTGCTGCTCGCGACGCCGGCCGGCGCCCGCCACGTCCTGCTCACGGCGACCGAGGATTTCTTGCGCCTGCCCGCCGGCCGGCGGGTGATCGGTCCGATCGCCGGGAACGGCCTGGTGCTCGCCGACGGCGAGGCGTGGCGCCACCAGCGCAAGGTGCTGGCTCCCGCCTTCACGCCCCGCACCCTGCCGCTGATGCTGCGCTTCGTCGCCCGAGCCGCGGAGGAATCCTGCCGCCGGCTGGCGGAGGGGCTCGGCGCCCCGGCCGATCTGCGCGCCGAGATGCAGCGCGTCGCCCTCGACATCGCCACCACCTCGATGTTCTCCCTCGAGACCGGGACGCTGGGCACCGAGATCCGCATGCTCGTCTCCGGCTATCTCGACCGGCTGGGGAAGCCGACCGTGGCCGATTTCCTGCTGCCGCCGGGCTGGCCGACCCCGTCGAGCCCGCGGCGGGCGCTGTTCCGCCGCCGCTGGCTCACCACCGTGCGGGCGGTGCTGGCGGCGCGGCGGGGGCAGGCGGCGGGTGAGGCGCGCGACCTGTTCGACCTCCTCGTCGAGGCCCATGGCGACGCGCCCGGCGGCTTGCTCGCCGACGAGGTCGGCACCCTGATCGTCGCCGGCCACGAGACCACCGCCTCGACCCTGTTCTGGGCCTGCACGCTGCTGGCCCGGGAGCCGGCGGTGCAGGACGCGCTCGCCGCGGAGGCGGCCGGCCTCGACCTGTCGGAGGAGGGGGCGGCCGCGTCCCTGCCGCATCTGCGGCGTGCCAGGGCGCTGGCCCAGGAGACGCTGCGGCTCTATCCCCCGGTCTACGTCATCGCCCGCCGCGCCGCGCGGGCGAGCGTGATCGAGGGGACGGAGATCCCGCAAGGCAGCATCGTGATGATCCCGACCTGGGTGCTCCACCGCAATCCGCGCTGGTGGGACCGGCCGGAAATCTTCGACCCGCACCGCTTCCTCGATCGCCCGGAACCCGATCGCTTCGTCTACCTGCCGTTCGGCGCCGGCCCGCGGATCTGCATCGGCGCGCAGCTGGCGCTGGCCGAAGCGACCCTGGTCCTGGCGCGGCTGATGCGCGGCTTTCGCCTCTCCTGCGACGGCGACCGGCCGGTGCTGCCGGTCGCGACGACGACGTTGCGGCCGGACCACGTGCCGCGCTTCCGTCTGGAGCGCCGCCCCGGTTGAGCCTGCCGCCGGCGCAAAAATGCTCTATGGGCTTGCAGGGTGGCCGGTCCGGCCCCGCGTAAGAGACTGAAGACACGGTGCGACCCTGGCGCAGCGGCCCGTCCGACCGGCGCGGCTACCATCACGGCAACCTCAAGGAGGCCCTGATCGAGGCCGCGCGCCGCTTCATTGCGGAGCGCGGCATCGGCGGCTTCACCCTGGTCGATGCGGCGCGCCTCGTCGGCGTCTCGCCGGCGGCGCTCTACCGCCATTTCCGCGGCCGCGAGGCCCTGCTGGAAGAGGTGGCCGAGCGCGGCTTCACCGAACTCGCCGCGCGCCTCGCCCGGGCGTTGCGCGGCCCCGGCACGCCGCTGGAGCGCTTCACCCGCATGGGCGAGGCATACCTGACCTTCGCGGAGGAAGAGCCGGGCTACTATGCGGCCATCTTCGAAGCCCGGCCGGTCGGACCCGACGGTTCCCCACCGGTCCAGGCCCCGCGCGACCGCGACGCCTTCGGCCTCCTGGTCGAGGCGCTGCGGCATACCTTCCCGGATGGTTTCTCGGGCGGCGTCGATCCGCGCTTCGTCGCCCTGGAGGTCTGGGCCCTCTCGCATGGCATCGCGACCCTCGCCGCCGCCGGCCGGCTGCCGACCGGCCCCGGCCTGCCGACCAAGTACGACCTCTTGCGGGCCGGGGTCGTCGCCATGGTGCACGGGGCGCGAGCGCGTTAGGGGCTCAATGCCCGGAGGCGAGCGCCGCCCCCGGCTTGTCGTGGGTGCCGAGCGTCTCGACCAGCGTCGCCGAGGCGACGTTGAGCCCGACGATCTCGACCGGCACCCCGTGGTGGCGGAACTTCAGCACCACCCGGTCGAGGGCGTGGACGGCGGTCAGGTCCCAGAAATGGGCGTCCGTCAGGTCGATCACCACCCGCTCCAGATCCTCCTCGCGGACATCGAAGCCGGCATGGAAGGCTTCCGCGGTGGCAAAGAAGATCTGACCCGTGACCCGGTAGGTGCGGATGCGGCCCTCCCGCGACGAGGTCACGGCGAAGAATCGGGTGACCTTGTGGGCGAAGAACAGCCCGCTCAAGACCACGCCGAACAGCACGCCCTTGGCGAGGTCGTGGGTGGCGAGCACCACCGCGACGGTGCCGAGCATCACGATGCTCGACGTGGTCGGATGGGTGACGAGGGTGCGGATCGAGCGCCACTGGAAGGTGTTGATCGACACCATGATCATCACCGCGACCAGGGCCGCCATCGGGATCTGCGCCACGTAGGGCCCGAGCACCACGATCAGGAACAGCAGGAAGGCGCCGGCCCACAGGGTCGAGAGCCGGCCGCGGCCGCCCGACGAGACGTTGATCACCGACTGCCCGATCATCGCGCAGCCGGCCATGCCGCCGAACAGGCCGGCGGTGACGTTGGCCAGCCCCTGGCCGGCGCATTCGCGGTTCTTGTTCGAGGTGGTGTCGGTGCGCTCGTCGACGATCGCCGCGGTCATCAGGCTCTCGAGCAGGCCGACCATCGCGAGCGTCAGGGCATAGGGCAGGATGATCCCGAGCGTTTCCAGGGTCAGCGGCACCTGAGGCAGCGCGAAGCTCGGCAGCTCGCTCGGCAGCGCCCCCATGTCGCCGACGGTGCGGATGCCGAGGCCGAGGCTCATCGACAGGGCGGTGAACAGCACGATCGCCACCAGCGCCGAGGGCACGGCCTTGGTCAGGTAGGGGAGGCCGTAGATCAGCGCGAGGCCGGCGGCGGTCATGGCGTAGACGACCGGCCCGCGGCCGATCAGCTCCGGCATCTGGGCAAGGAAGATCAGAATCGCCAGCGCGTTGACGAAACCGGTGACGACCGAGCGCGAGACGAAGCGCATCAGGTTGCCGAGCTTGAGCGCACCGGCGGCGATCTGGATCAGGCCGGTCAGGATCGTCGCGGTGAAGAGGTGGCCGAGGCCGTGGTCCTTCACCAGCGTCGTCATCACCAGCGCCATCGCGCCGGTGGCGGCCGAGATCATCGCCGGACGCCCGCCCGCGATAGCGGTGACGACCGCAATGCAGAACGAGGCGTAGAGCCCGACCTTCGGGTCGACCCCCGCGATGATCGAGAAGGCGATCGCTTCCGGGATGAGGGCAAGCGCCACGACGGTGCCGGCCAGGATCTCGCGCGTGACGTCGGGCGCCCATTCGCGCCGCAGGCGGACGAGGTTCATGGAAACTGAGCTTTCGAAAGAGAGGCGCGGTGGCGCGCGCGAGGATGGCCGGCCACGCGATGCGGACGGGCACACGACAGGAGTGGGAGACGACGCGGGAGAGCGGGCGCTACGGCGGCGTGGGCCGCGAGACCGGGATGGCTCGATCCTGCATCATGGGCGGTGCGTAACACGGGCCGTTGCCGCGATGCAATGGAGCGAGGCGATCAAACTTCCGATCTCCGGGCGCGTCTCCATCCCTGGACGCAACCAGACGAGACTGGCGTGGGACATCTCGGTTCCCCGCGGGCGACGGCCTTGAGGGAAGGGTGTCTCCGGCCGTGAGGGCGCCGGCGCGCCTGGCCGAAACGCCTACCCCATCCCGCGCGACGACCTTGGGACCCGGTGGCGTGGGCGTTCCAGCCGCCTGGGCGGGCCACGATCCACGTCAACCCGCCGAGGCTGCCGATGGGTGAGGGGTGCGCCGACGTCATGGACTGCCCTCGCAGGCGCGTCCGAACTCCGCCACTGCCGGCAGGGCAAGCCTCGTCCTGACCGTTTCCCGGACGATTTCGGCCAAGCCCGAGATCGCCCGGGGGAAAGCCGCGCTGCCTTTGAGGGGGACGCACTCGGACCAAGGTGTGTGAGAATACGCAAGCCCATATCGGGGAGGGACAGCGCACGCCTTGACGAGGGGGCCTCCGCAGCGGCGACGTGTGAGCCTTCAAGTCCACACGGGGCAGGGGCGTGTGGCGTCCCTGCCAGCGGCTGGGCGCGTCCGATGCGTCACGATGCGCTGTCGGATCGTGATCCTCACAACGCCTTCGCCGCCGCCAGCACCGCATCGGCATGGCCCGGCACCTTCACCTTCTGCCAGATCTTCGCGATCGTCCCGTCCCGGTCGAGCAGGAACGTCGTGCGCTCGACACCCATGTACTTGCGGCCATACATGCTCTTCTCGACCCAGACGCCGTAGGCTTCGAGCATCGCTTTGGTCTCGTCCGAAGCGAGCGGAAATTCCAGGCCGTACTTCTCCCGGAACTTGTCGTGGCTCTTCATCGGGTCGGGCGAGACGCCGATCACCGCGGTGTCGGCATCGGCGAAGGCCGCACGGAGCCCGTTGAAAGCCTGGGCCTCCAGGGTGCAGCCGCTGGTGTCGTCCTTGGGGTAGAAGTACAGAACGGCCTTGCGTCCCTTCAGGCTGGCGAGGCTCAGGGTTTCGCCGCCGGTCGCCGGCAGCGAGAAGTCGGGGGCGGGGTCGCCCGGGTTCAGCGCCATCGTGCCTTCCTTTCGGCCGATTGATGGTGTGCCTCTGCGGGAGGCGGGCAGCGCGGCGACGGGCCGGCCCGGCGCGCCGCACGACGGATAAGCGGCAGCACGTTACCCTCCGGTCACCGGAAGGGGCAATCATCGGCAGCGGCCTCGCCGCCCGGAACGTGGCCGTCACGTGCCGGGAACGGGTCGTTTCAGAGGGCGGCGCTCGGTGGGGCGCCCGGAGTGGCGACGCACGCGTGACGACAGGCCGAGCGAAACCAGGAATTGACCACGTCCCGCAGCCTGGCCGCGAGGCTCAGGCTCCGTATGCCGCACGGATCAAGGCGGCGCCGCGGTCGCTGGTGCGGACCTGCATCCGCGGCGTCCTGCTGCTCAAGCTCGCGGCCGTCATCCTCCTGGGCGTCGGCCTCGGCCTCGCTTACTTGCGCCTGGCGAGCGGCCCGCTGAGCTTCTCCTGGGTCGAGCCCCGGGTCGCGGCGGGGATCGCCGAGCGTCTCGGCCCGGGCTGGAGCGTGAGCCTGCGCGACAGCGCCATCGAGATCGACCGGGACGGGGCGTTGGCCCTGCGCACCGCCGGCCTCGACATCCGCAACCCGGAGGGCGACCTCGTGGTGCGGGCGCCGCTCGCCGTGGTCGCCATCGACCTGTGGTCGCTCCTCGGCCTCTCGGTCCAGGCTCGCTCGGTCGAGTTCCGCGACCTGCAATTGCGAGCGCTGCTGCACCATGACGGCTCGATCGCCTTCGCGGCGTCCAACGACCCGTCCGAGGTGAAGCCCCACACGCCGCCGGCAGTGGTGGCCGCCCGCGGCACCGTGTCACCGGTCTCCGCCACCGTGGCGTCGATCCTGAGCCTGGTGCTCGATCCCTCCGGCGTGATCGGCAGCCTCGACCGGGCCCGCCTGACCAATGCCCGCCTGACGCTCCTCGACGAATCCGGCGCCGAGCGCGTGGTCTTCCCGCGGGTCGACGGGCTGTTCAATCGCGACGCGACGCGCCCGGCCCGGGTGTTCGAGATGCGGATCGTCGGGCCGAACGGGCCCTGGCGATTCGGCGGCGACGTGGAGCAGGCCCCCGATGGCGGGCGCCATGGCGTCCTCACCCTCGACGACCTGCCGGTCCCCGACCTTTTGCTGCTCTCCGGCCAGTCGCGCCTGCCGCTGACCACCGACCTGAAGCTCTCCGGCCGCGCCCAGGTGGCGATGCATGGCGCGCGCCTCGACGGCATGACGCTGCGGCTGACCACCAGCGAGGGCAACCTGCTGATCGAGGAGAAGGATTTCAACCCGGTGACGATCGAGGCGGTGACGGTCGACGCCGCCTGGGACGAGGCGCGCCGCGCCCTGAAGGTCGACGCCCTCGATTACCGCGGTGCCGGCAACCGCGTCCGCCTCGCCGGCGAGTGGGTGGCCGGGCCCGACGGGGCCGGGCCGGGCTGGACCGCCACCCTGTCGGGCAGCGGTGCGGTGCTGCGGGGCGCTGCTCCGAGCGATTCTCCCGTCAAGGTCGCCAAGGTCGAGGCCCGCCTCTCGGGCCGCGATGACGGCGTGCAGATCGACGGCCTCACCCTCTCGGGGGACGGGGTGCACGGCACCCTCAGCGGTACGCTCGGCACCAAGGCCGACGAGGGCGGCCTGACCCTGCGCATCACCGCAGACCGTACCGACGGGCGTGCGGCGCTGCGGCTTTGGCCCGAGAACGTCGCGCCGCCGATCCGCACCTACCTCGTCGACAACCTGCGGGGCGGGCGCCTCGACAGCCTCGACATCGTGGTCGACATGACCATGGCCGAATTCGCCGCCGCCACCCGCGGCGAGCCGATGCCCGACCAGGCGGTGCGGATCGCCTTCGCGGTGAGCGAGGGCGGGCTCACCATCTCCAACGACGCGCCGCCGCTCTCCCGCGCCCGGGTCTCCGGGCTCGTCACCGGACGCAACACCACGATCCGCGGCGCCAATGCCGAGATCCGCATGCCGGACGGGCGGGCGCTCGCCCTTCAGGACGGCTCCTTCCTTATCAAGGATGCGGTGCCGAACAACGTCACCGCGCAGATCGGGCTACGCCTCGCCGGCGGCGCCGACGCCCTGGCCTCCCTGCTCCAGAGCAAGCTCTTCCGCTCGCTGTCCGGCACCGAACTCGACCCCGGCGCCTTGCGCGGCCAGGCCGACCTGCGCATCGACTTCCCGCTCTCCCTCGAGGCCGTGCCCGACATCGCCGACCTGCCGGTGGTGATGAGCGGGACGCTCACCGACATCGTGGCCGAGCGCCTGGTCGGCAAGGAGAAGCTGGAGAATGGCCGCTTCACCCTCGCCTACGACCGCAACGGCTTCAGCCTGAAGGGCGACGGACGCCTCGCCGGGGCCCCTCTGACCGTCGACCTGCACCAGCCGAAGGCCGGCGCCCCGGGCGAGGCTGTCGTGACCATGGCCCTCGACGACGCGGCCCGCGCCCGCAAGGGGCTGCCTACGGCTCCCGCGCTCGCCGGCCCGGTGAATGCCCGCGTCGTCGTGCCGTTCGGCCGGCCGGGCAAGACCCCGATCCGGGTCGAAGCGGACCTGAGCAAAGCGAGCATCGACGGCCTCCTGCCGGGCTGGACCAAATCGGCCGGCAAGCCGGGCCGCCTGACGCTCACCCTCACCGACACCGGACAGGGCAGCGACCTGCGCGACATCGCGCTCGATTCGGGCCCGGTGCAGCTGCGCGGCAGTGCCGCGCTCAACGCCGAGGGCGGCTTCGAGCGGGCCGACCTCACCAGCCTCAAGCTCTCCCCGGGCGACGACATCCGCGCCCAGGTCGAGCGCGCCGGCACCGGCTACCGGATCAACGCCAAGGGTGGCGTCGCCGATGCGCGTCCGTTCCTGCGCGCGCTCACCGCGCCGCCGCGAAAGGGCAGCAAGGAGACGTCCGCCCGCGACATCGAGGCCGATCTCAACTTCGCGATCCTGACCGGCTTCAACGACGAGGCGCTGACCAATGCCAGCCTGAAGCTGTCCCTGCGCGGCGACGACGTGCGCCAGGCCCGGATCCAGGGCCGCCTGCGCTCGGCCGGGGTGAGCCTGGAGGTGGCGAAGCCCGACCGCGGGAGCCCTCCGGTGCTCAACGCCGAGACCAGCGACGCCGGCGCGGCGCTCCGCTTCCTCGACATCTACAAGCGCATGCAGGGCGGGTTCCTGTCGCTTCAGATGGGCCTGAACGACGGGCCGCAATCGGGCCTGGTGCAGGTTCGCTCCTTCGCGCTGCGCAACGAACCGGCGCTCGGCCGGATCATGGCCCAGGGCGAGACCGAGGACCGGCATAGCGACGCCAACGACGTCGGTTTCGATCGCCTGCGCGCCGCCTTCCAGCGCGCCGGCACCCGCATTGCCTTCACCGAGGCGGCGATCTCCGGCCCGGCGATGGGCTTCACCCTGGGCGGCTGGATCGATACCGGCAAGGACCGTACCGACGTGTCCGGCACCTTCGTGCCGCTCTACGGCCTCAACAACGTGGTGTCCCAGGTGCCGCTCTTCGGCCCGCTCCTCGGCGGCGGCCACAACGAGGGCCTGTTCGCCATCAACTTCAGGGTCGCCGGCGCGATGAGCGCGCCGAACATCACCGTCAACCCGCTTTCGGCGATCGCCCCGGGCTTCCTGCGCAAGCTCTTCGGCGCCGGCGGCGGCGATCCCAACGCCCCCCAGTCCCAGCGCATGGAGCGCTGACCCGACCGGCCGCCCGCGGGGCCCACGAGGGCCTCCGGGCCTGCCATTTCGGAGTGGACAGCGCCCGGGCGACCCCGTATGAGGGTGGCCACCGCGGGCGTAGTTCAGTGGTAGAACGTCAGCTTCCCAAGCTGAATGTCGTCGGTTCGATCCCGATCGCCCGCTCCACTCCTTTTGCGCTATGTCACCAGGCGGTTACGAGGATTCCCTCAAGCGCTTTCGAGGCCGTTCTGGTATCAGATTTTGGCATGATACCAGCATGATACCAGTTTCAGGCCTGGCTCATGGCCCGCCTGATTGGGTCTGAGGCGGCCCCTCAAACTTTCCTGTGTCGAACTCCGGCACCCTCCCACGAAGGATATGCGGTCACCCTTCGGAGGCCGCCATGCCCGCCAACGCCTACCTTAGCCTGACTTCGCTCTCCGGGACGCGACCGCATGCCGTCCCCGACGATGTGCGGGGATTCCGTCGCGAGGACCCTGCGGGCCGGTGCTCTTCCTGCCGCCACCATGCCAGCTTCGAGGGACCGGCGCCGGCGACGCGCTACTCGGTGGAGGCCGCCGTCGCCGACGTCTGCCTGGCGTACCGGCGCGAGCTTCTCGTCGCCCGACCGACGACGCGGCGGTGCGGGCGGTTCGAGGCGTTGCCGGCGCCCGCGCTCCTTGACGAGCTCCGCCCGCACGGGGCGGAGGTGAACGGCCCGGCGTCGCCGTCGAGGCCCCGTCCGTGAAAGAATCTGTACCCTCAAAAGTTAATGGCGGGCCTCGGGAGGGTCTCTGAAATGTATTTTATACGAGTCACTTCGTAGAACAAACCAAGAACATAACCTACAAAGAAGACATTAATACTTAGTAATTTAGGAATTACATTAAGTTTTCCAAGTGGTAAACGCATATTATTTAGTATTGCGTCGAATTTTATGTTTTTGATTAAGTCGAATGTGATGCGCCTCTCGGCACGATGCCATCATCGAGAGGCAGGGGAGATGACAATGCGCTTGTACCACTTCACGTCCCTTGGACACCTGCCCGTCATCATCTCGACCGGTGGCCTGTGGAGGGGAGAGGTCCCCGTCGGCGATGGGAGCCAAAGCTTGCGGGCCACTTGGCTCACGACGGACCCGGACCCACGTGGCCACGGCCTCGACGGAAGCGCCGCCGACAAGCGGGAGGTGCGCGTCACGGTCGTCATCCCTTCGAGCGACCGCGGCCTCAAGCAATGGCTCAAGTTCACCCGTACCTCGTTCGGCAGGCTGGCCGATGAGTGCGTCGAGCAGCTCGTTCGCACGGGAGGCGGCAAGCGTAAGGCGGAGACCTGGTACATCTACCCGGACCAGATCCCGCCGACCGAGTTTCGCGCCATCGAGATCCGCAGACCCGATGGGAGCTACACCCGCCTGGAGCCGGCTGACCTCGCGACCTTGGTGGCGCACGAGGGGCTGGAAGAGGCAGTGCGTGCGGACTTCAGCGAAATGCGCGCCCGCATGCCCTCCCGTGCCGCCTAACCGGCCTTCGCCTTACCACCGCCGCTCGGCATCTCACCGGGCATAGCGAGCGCCCAGATTCGCCAGACAAATGCGACCGGCCATGCGGCATGGTGCCCACAGCAGAAAGAATAGAGGCGAGCGCAATGCAGAGAACAAACATGAGGGGCATGACTGAGGCCGAGATGGCCAAGCACATCGCACGGGGCACCGAGAACCACATCGTCATCGACACAGCGCCGGACTCCGAGGCCAAGATGGCCGAAATCATGGATCTCGCCGATGTCGTTTATGCGGTCTGGGCCGAGACGGACAAGCGGAAGCCGAAGATTTCCGGCCACGCCCTCGTCATGTTGAAGGGGCGCCCCGTGGCCGCAGTCCATGCTGAATAGCGGTTCGAGTAATTCCTTGGCACACATCACTATTATGCTCGAAAACCACTCATCCGCCTACGGCGCCTGCGCCCGTTACGGTAATGAGGCCGAGCCCAAGGCTGCCTAACCGTGCTGTGCCTTCACCGCCCGGCGCTCGGCATCCCGCCGGGCATAGCAGTCGCCCACCTCAGCGGCATCGCGGGGCAGCCTCTCCTGACAGGGGGCCGCCTCGCGGAGCGCGTAAGCGAACCGCGGGGCGAGGACGACGACCGGCCAGAGCAGCGGCCTCACACTTCCCCTCCGTCCTACCCAGCGAACCCCCTGACATCCAGGCGGACATGGTTGATGCCCGTCCACGTCCACGCCACGTACACCCCGATCTGAGGATAGCTGCTCTCCCGAGAGGCTCCCGATCCTAACCTAGAGGGGGGCTTGCGACATCGCTCGGGCGTTTGCCGCATGCTGTGTTAACCCGTGCTTTTGACCCCTTGCAGACCTTCGAACGGCGCTCATCGCAGGACCGCATGAGGTAGGAAAGCGGACATTATAGCGCAATTCCGCTCCGACGGGCGGGCGTGTCTCATCCGATACGGTTTAAAGGCTCGACGCCGTCATCGGCCCTGGCGGGCAAGCTTTCACGTGCGGGCAGGACGCCGGTCAGGAAATTTTTTCTTCAAGGGGAAATGTTATACGACCAAGCTGTTGTCCCACGTGGATCTGTGCGGGGAAGGCGGCATGCCGTCCAAAATCGTGGGCGACCTCGATGTTGCCTACATGGATGCGGGGCGAGAGGATCATCCGGCCGTTCTTCTCCTGCACGGCTGGCCCGATGATGCCTCGACCTGGGATCACGTTGTCGTGCGATAGACAGAGAACGGCTTCCGTACCCTAGTGCCGAGCCTGCGCGGCTTTGGTGAAACGCGCTTCCGGTCGAGCACCGCGGCGCGCTCGAGCGACCCGGCCATTTTAGCGCTGGATGCAATCGGCCTCATGGATGCCATCGGTCTCGAGCGGTTCGCCGTGGTTGGGCACGACTGGGGTTCCAGCGTTGCCGAGTCGCTCGCGGTCGGCTGGCCTGAGCGCGTCGAGTGCATCGCTCTGCTCTCGACGTGAACCGCCCCGGATTTCCCGGAGGCTCCAACTTCTGAGAGGATGGAGCCATGACGAAGCGAACAACCCCGTTTTCCCCTGAGGTGCGCGAGCGCGCGGTGCGGATGGTGCACGACCATGAAGGCGAGCACGGCTCGCAGTGGTCAGCGATCCAGTCGATTGCCGCTGAGATCGGTTGCTCGGGCGAGACGCTGAGGAACTGGGTGCGCCAGTCCGAGCGGGATCAAGGCGTGCGCCCCGGCCAGACGACGGACGAGCGCCAGCGGATCAAGGCGCTTGAACGTGAGAACCGTGAGCTGCGCCAAGCCAACGAGATCCTGCGCAAGGCGAGCGCGTATTTTGCCATGGCGGAGCTCGACCGCCGGTCACGGCCATGATCGACTTCATCGACGATCATCGGGAGATCTACGGAGTCGAGCCGATCTGCAGGGTGCTGCCGAACGCCCCGTCGACCTACTACCTGCATGCTGCCCGGCGTACTGACCCCGAGAAGCAGCCGGTCCGTGCGCGCAGTGACGCTGCGTTGATGATCGAGATCCAGCGCGTGTTCGAGGCCAACTTCTGCGTCTACGGCGTGCGCAAGATCTGGCGGCAACTGGCCCGGGAGGGGATCGTGACCGCGCGATGCACGGTGGCGCGGTTGATGCGCATGATGGGCTTGGCGGGGGTGGTGC
>NZ_LABX01000105.1 GCF_001043915.1 Methylobacterium aquaticum
ATTCGCTCCTGCCCCGCCCCGCCCTCACCAACCCGTCGCTGCTGGCCGCGACGGTCACCGCGCTGATCGACCGCGCCGCCAGCCGCCAGGATCTCTGGCGCCTGCTCACCGACAGCTACACGGTCGACCTCGACGAGGTGGCGGCGGTGCTGCCGCGCCAGGAACCCGAGCCGGACTGGCTGCCGACGAAGCGGTGATCTCCTGCCGGAGCCTCACCCCGGCACCACCCGCAACACGTCTCCGCCCCGCACCTCCCCCGCTGCCACCACCTCGGCATAGATGCCGCAATCAGCGTGGCCGAGAGTCTTCTGCAACGCTTCCGGAATCGCGAGGTCGCGCTGGCCGGTGGCCGGATCGACGTTGGTGGCGGCGCAGCGCACGATGCGCTTGGTCACCTTCAGGCGCAGGCCCGCCTCGGTGACCAGCTCGGCCCCGACGAGGTCGAGTTCGGCGAAGGCCGGCAGCCCGGTGACGTGCAGGTTGCCGCGGAAGCGCAAGGGGTCCACCGGCGCCCCGACCCTAGCCTCGATCGCCGCCACGCTCGCCAGGTTGATGAGCGAGATGAAACCGCTGCGCGAATCGGTGAAGCGATAGCCCTCCGGCGCCGTCAGCACCTTCGGGGGACCACGCAGCTCCTTCGGGACGAAGCGGCGAAAGAACGCCTCGATGGCGAGCCGCCCCTCCCGCGTGCCGAGGTCGCCGCGCGCGGCCTCGCGGTCGCCGTCGTGGATCGACAGCACGCCCGTGGCGTCGTCATAGCGCGTCCGCAGGCGGGCCAGGGCCTCGTTGCGCATCAGCATCAGGTACTTGATCTTGGGCTGATGCACCGGCGCGGCGGGGTCGAAGCCGCTCGGGCCGTTCTCGATGGCAAAGAGCCGGTCGCCGGGAAAGTAGCGGCCGGCCTCGAGCGATGCCGAGGCCAGGGGTTCGGGCGAGAGGCCCTTCACCGGGTAGCGGTGGAGGGCGGTGACGGTGAGGGTGGCGCTGCTCATGCGCTCGTGGGTAGCGGGATTTGCGGCCGCTGGAAATCGCACCCGGAATGCGGCCGTCGAGCCATCCGCCCACCGCATGTCTCGCGCCCGGGAAATCCTGGTTCGGGCCCCTTGTGTTACCGATATGTCACACCACATGGGGAGGGCCGGCTGCTTCCTGAAAGGGCCGGCGCCCGGCGCGCGACCGACGCGCGGGGGCGAACCCTTCGGTCTCCCGATGCCTCCGCGTGAGGGCGGGTGGACCGGCCAAGGAGGAGCGAACGCATGAACTTCGAAAAATATACCGAGCGGGCGCGGGGCTTCGTGCAATCGGCGCAGGCGCTCGCCCTGCGCGAGGGCCATCCGCAACTGGCGCCGGCCCATGTGCTGAAGGTGCTGCTCGACGATCCCGAGGGCCTGTGCGCGGGCCTGATCGACCGGGCCGGCGGCCAGTCGCGCATCGCGCTCGCGCAGACCGAGGCGTGGCTTTCCAAGCAGCCGAAGGTCTCAGGAGCCGCCTCGCAGCCGCAGGCGACCCGTGAGCTGATGCGCCTGTTCGACACCGCGGAAAAAGCCGCCGAGAAGGCGGGCGATTCCTACGTCACGGTGGAGCGCCTGCTGCTGGCGCTCGCGGTCGAGAAGGACTCTGACGCGGGCAAGATCCTCAGCCAGGCCGGTGTCACGGCGGCCTCGCTCAACGCGGCCATCAATGCGCTGCGCAAGGGCCGCACCGCCGACAACGCCACCGCCGAGAACGCCTACGACGCGCTGAAGAAATATGCCCGCGACCTCACCGAGGCGGCCCGTGACGGCAAGCTCGACCCGGTGATCGGCCGCGACGAGGAGATCCGCCGCACCATCCAGGTTCTGTCGCGGCGCACCAAGAACAACCCGGTCCTCATCGGCGAGCCCGGCGTCGGCAAGACCGCCATCGTCGAGGGGCTGGCGTTGCGCATCGTCAACGGCGACGTGCCGGAGAGCTTGCGCGACAAGCAGCTGCTCGCCCTCGACATGGGCGCCCTGATCGCCGGCGCGAAGTATCGCGGCGAGTTCGAGGAACGTCTGAAGGGCGTGCTGTCCGAGGTGACGGCCGCGGAAGGCCAGATCATCCTGTTCATCGACGAGATGCACACCCTGGTCGGGGCCGGCAAGGCGGATGGGGCGATGGATGCCTCGAACCTCCTGAAGCCCGCGCTCGCCCGCGGCGAACTGCACTGCGTCGGCGCGACCACCCTCGACGAGTACCGCAAGCACGTCGAGAAGGACGCGGCGCTCGCCCGGCGCTTCCAGCCGGTCTTCGTCTCGGAGCCGACGGTCGAGGACACGGTCTCGATCCTGCGCGGCATCAAGGAGAAGTACGAGCAGCACCACAAGGTGCGGATCCAGGATTCGGCGCTGGTGGCGGCCGCGACCCTGTCGAACCGCTACATCACCGACCGCTTCCTGCCCGACAAGGCGATCGACCTCGTCGACGAGGCGGCGTCGCGCCTGCGCATGCAGGTCGATTCGAAGCCGGAGGAACTCGACAGCATCGACCGGGAGATCGTGCGCCTCAAGATCGAGGCCGAAGCCTTGAAGAAGGAGACCGATTCCGCCTCCCGCGATCGCCTGATGCGGCTGGAGAAGGAACTCGGCGATCTCGAGGAGCAATCGGCCGCGATCACCGCGCGCTGGAAGGCCGAGAAGGACAAGCTCGGCCGGGCGGCGGAGCTGAAGACGAAGCTCGACGCGGCGCGCAACGACCTCGCGGCGGCGCAGCGCCAGGGCCAGTATCAGAAGGCGGGCGAACTCGCCTACGGCATCATCCCGGGGCTCGAGCGGGAACTCGCCGAGATCGAGGCCCGCGGTGCCGACGGGTCCCGCGGCAACGGCTCGGGGATGATGGAGGAGGCGGTGACGCCGAGCCACATCGCCGGGGTCGTGTCGCGCTGGACCGGCGTGCCGGTCGACAAGATGCTGGAGGGCGAGCGCGAGAAGCTGCTCGGGATGGAGGCGGCGTTGGCCAAGCGCGTCGTCGGCCAGCACGAGGCGGTGGTGGCGGTGGCGACCGCCGTGCGGCGCGCCCGCGCCGGGTTGCAGGATCCGCACCGGCCGATCGGCTCGTTCATGTTCCTCGGCCCGACCGGCGTCGGCAAGACCGAACTCACGAAGGCGCTCGCCGGCTTCCTGTTCGACGACGACACCGCCCTCGTGCGGATCGACATGTCCGAGTACATGGAGAAGCATGCGGTGGCCCGCCTGATCGGCGCGCCTCCGGGCTATGTCGGCTACGAGGAGGGCGGGGCGCTGACGGAAGCCGTGCGGCGCCGACCCTACCAGGTCGTGCTGTTCGACGAGATCGAGAAGGCGCATCCGGACGTGTTCAACGTCCTGTTGCAGGTCCTCGACGATGGCAGGCTCACCGACGGGCAGGGGCGGACGGTCGACTTTCGCAATACGCTGATCGTCATGACGTCGAATCTCGGCTCCGAGTATCTGGTCAACCAGCCGGAGGGCCAGGATACCGACGTGGTGCGCGACGACGTGATGAATGTGGTCCGCTCGCATTTCCGGCCGGAATTCCTGAACCGGGTCGACGAGATCATCCTGTTCCACCGCCTTCAGCGGCAGGAGATGGGGGCGATCGTCGACATCCAGCTCGGGCGTCTCGCCAAGCTGCTCGAGGACCGCAAGATCACCCTCGACATCGAGCCCGACGCCCGCGCCTGGCTCGCCGAGAAGGGCTACGACTCGGCCTATGGCGCGCGCCCGCTCAAGCGCGTGATCCAGAAGGCGGTGCAGGACCCGCTCGCCGAGCAGATCCTCGCTGGCCGCGTCCATGACGGCGAGACGGTGCCGGTGCGCCTCGGCCCCGCCGGCCTGTTCATCGGCGACCAGCCGGTGGCGCCGGACGGGCGCCGGCCGGCGACGGCCCTGCTGAACTGACGGCCGTAGGGCCCGCCTTCTTCTCGGAGGCGGGCCGACTTTTCTCCGGTCAGGCCGATGTATCGACCCATCTGATCCCATCGGCCCAAGATGCTGACGCATCGGACCGATGAATCATCTCAGATTTTCGTTACTAAGCCAAAGGCTGAGCGGCAATCGGAGAACGGAACCAAAGGTCGTTTTCTTTCGACCGTTGGTATGATCCGACTCCGCGACCTCATCCTGAGGTACCGCGTCGCTGCTCTGCGGAGACTCGAATGGCCTCTCAGCAGCCGAGCTGCCGTGCCAAGTCCGCGAGATCCGACGCCGCATGATCGACTGGCACCCGGGGCCCCGTCTCGCCGGTGCCCGGGCCGCTCTCGTTAGGCCGCGCGATATGCGCGGTGGCAAGGCCGCAGGCCGCCGCCGCCGCGAGGTCGGAGGAGTGGGCGGCCACCATCATCACCTCGCCGGGTTGGAGCCGCAGGGCCTCGACGGCGCGCAGGTAGACGGCGGGCTTGGGCTTGTAGTCCTGGGCGAACTCGGCCCCGAGCACCGCGTCCCAGGGCAGGCGGTTGCGGCGGGAATGCGCGATGGCGAGGCGCACATGCGCGTTGGAACAGGGCGCCAGCAGGTACTTGTCGCGTAACCGGCCGAGCGCGTCCGGCACCTCGGGCCAGGCATCGAGCCGGTGCCAGGCGAGGACCAGTTCGCGCCGCGCCGCCTCCGGCACCGCATCGGCGAGGTTCAGGCCGGCCAACACGCCCTCCAGGCTCTCGCCGTGCAGGGTGTCGAGATCGGTATACGGCCGGGCACCCTGGCGGATCGGCTCCATGCCGGGCTGGTAGCGGTCGCGCCAGGCGCGCGCGAAGGCAGCACCGTCGAGATCGGACCGGAGCGGCGCCAGGATCCGCACCGCCTCCCGGGCCATGCCGCCATGCCAGTCGAGCAGGGTGCCGAAGACGTCGAAGATGAGGGCCTGGATCGCCATGGGGCCGCCTTCCGGATGCGGTTTCGTGTGTCGCCGGGGGTTATCGGCCGGGCAGCCCGCGCTTCAAGGCCACGCATCACCATCGGGTGAGCGGCACGCCTGCGCGGAGGGGATCCGACGGAAATTTACCATCCGTTAACGATGCCGTCAGAGCATGCCCGGCATGTCGATCGCCCGCAAATCACCCCCGATTCCCAAGCACGTCCCGGCTCCGCGCAACACAATCCTGCGCGACGAGATAGAAAACCTGCGGCAAAGATTCCGCTCCCGGCCGACGATGATCGAGGAATGGGAGCGGGATATGCAGCGAGATGATTCGGCTGAGATGGCCCTTGCGCGGCTGGCACAGTTGAAAGCCAGCGGCAAGCTGTAAAAATGACTTTCCCCGTCTCCGTGGGGGCATGACGCTTGCGTGTTCCATTCTCGCCACCATCCGCCTTGCCGAAGCCGGAACGGGCTTCATGGATGCAAAGGCGGAATGAATTGTCCGATACTTGACATCGAGTCGAACTTTTCAGTTCGATATTAGACATCCTTTGCGGCCAGCGCCGCTCCGGCAATTGCGCAAGCCAGCCTGACGGCGCCACGCTCCGGGCTTCGCTCGCGCGAGGCCGGAGGGCTCATGCGTCCCTTGCGCCGGAGGCCGCGAACCGGCCTTCAGCGCCGGCGGACGAAGCCGACGATGTCCTTCACGGCAGCGACGTTGGGAGCGGCGATCGCCTCGGCACGGGCCGCGCCGTCGGCCAGAACCGCATCGATATGGCCGGGATCGGCGACCAGGCGCTTCATCTCGGCGCCGATCGGCCCGAGCTTCGCCACCGCCAGATCGACCAGCGCGCCCTTGAAGGCCGAGAACTGGGCGCCGCCATATTCGCGCAGCACGTCCTCGCGGCTGGCATCGTTCAGCGCCGCGAAGATGCCCACGAGGTTGTCGGCCTCCGGCCGCTTCTCGAGGCCGGCGGTCTCGGAGGGGAGGGGCTCGGCGTCGGTCTTGGCCTTGCGGACTTTCTGGGCGATGGCGTCGGAATCGTCGGTCAGGTTGATGCGCGAATAATCGGAGGGATCCGACTTCGACATCTTCTTGGTGCCGTCACGCAAGCTCATCACCCGGGCGGCCGGCCCGCCGATCAGCGGCTCGGTCAGGGGGAAGAACGCCTCGCCATGGCCCTGCTCCGCGATCGTGCCCGCGAAGTCGTTGTTGAACTTCTGGGCGATGTCGCGGGTGAGTTCGAGATGCTGCTTCTGGTCCTCGCCCACCGGGACGTGGGTGGCGCGGTAGGCCAGGATATCGGCCGCCATCAGGACGGGATAGTCGTAGAGGCCGACGCTCGCATTCTCGCGGTCCTTGCCGGCCTTCTCCTTGAACTGCGTCATGCGGTTGAGCCAGCCGAGGCGGGCGACGCAGTTGAAGATCCAGGCCAGTTCCGCGTGCTGCGGCACCTGGCTCTGGTTGAACACCACCGAGCGGGCCGGATCGATGCCCGCCGCCAGGAACGCCGCGGTGACCTCCCGGATCTGCCGCGTCAGCTCGCCCGGATCCTGCCAGACCGTGATCGCATGCAGGTCGACGACGCAGTACAGGCACTCGAACTGCGCCTGCATGGCAACGAAGCGCTTGATCGCGCCGAGATAATTGCCGAGGTGCAGGTTCCCGGTCGGCTGGACCCCGGAGAAGACCAGTTCCTTGAAGGCGGGCATCGTGATCGTCGTCCCTTGGGTCCGTCGTCCCTTAGCCGAGGGCTGTCGCAATCCCGCGGGCGCGGCGTTCTGGACCGTTCCGGGAGGGGGGTCAAGCGCGAGCAATCAGGGGTGCAGGGCCACCGTATCACGCATCGCCCGCGCCCCCGACCGAGCCTGTCCCGTGGGGCAGAGATCGAGCACCGCGCACGCTCCGCAGGCCGGGTTGCGGTGGAAGCAGCAGCGCTGCCCATGCAGCATCAGCACCTCGTGGTTGTCGTAGAGGGCCTGCGCATCCCAGTCGGGCGGCAGCTGCGACCGCAGGATCGCGTGGGCGGGCCCGACATCGACCTTGGGGCCGATGAGACCGGTGCGTTGGGCGACACGGTGATGATGGCTGTCGACCGGCAGGGCCGGCATCCGCAAGCGGCTGAACGACAGCACCGCAGCACTGGTCTTCGGCCCGATGCCGGGGATCGCCTCGAGCCAGGCCCGTGCCTCCGGCACCGGCCACTCGCGCAAGAATGCGAGATCGAGGCTCCCGGCCCGTTCGCGCACCGCGCGCAGCACCGCCTGGATCCGCGGCGCCTTCAGCTCCGGCCAGGTCACGCCGGCGATCAGATCCTGAACCTCCCCGGTCGGCGCCGCGATCAGCGCCTCCCAGTCGTCGAAGCGCGCCCGCAGGGCCTTGAAGGCGCGGCCCGATTCGGCGTTGCGGGTGCGGTGGGAGAGGAGCGAGGACACCAGCTCGCTCACCGGATCGAGGTCGTGGAAATAGGCGATCGGGCAGCCATAGACCGCGCACAGGCGGCGGTGGATCGCCAGGGCCTTCTCGGCCAAGGTGCTCTCGGCCAAGGTGCTCTCGGGCAAGATGTTCTCGGTGACGACGGTCGGGGCGGGGCTCATGACGGGGGAATCGTCGGGACCTCGCGCCCGTTCCGCCTGCGGCACCGCGTCCCGTCTATGCCCGATCCGTCTTGCCGTCGTCGGTCTTGCGCTCGTGGCGCAGGAGCAGCGGGGTCTGGGCCAGCGCGAAGGCGATGGTGAGCGGCATGATGCCGAACACCTTGAAGCTGACCCAGAAATCGGTGGTCTGGGTGCGCCACACCACCTCGTTCACGCCTGCGAGAAAGAAGAAGAACAGGCCCCAGCGGAAGGTGAGCTTGCGCCATCCCTCCTGGGTCAGGTCGAACACGCTGTCGAGCACCAGCGCCAGGAGCGGTCGCCCAAAGGCAAGGCCGCCGAGCAGCACCGCCCCGAACAGGCTGTTCACGATGGTGGGCTTGAGCTTGATGAACACCTCGTCGCGCAGAAGCAGCGTCAAGCCGCCGAACACCACCACGACGATGCCGGAGACGAGCGGCATGATCGGCAGGCGCCGCACCCAGACATAATGGACCGCGAGGGCCACCAGGGTCGCGGCGATGAACAGCCCGGTCGCCACGAACAGGCGCTGATCGGCGGCAAAGCCGAACTTGTCGGCATAGGCGTTGCCCAAGAAGAACACCCCGAGCGGGCCGAGTTCCAGGGCGAGCTTGGCGAGGGGCGGCAGGTGGGTCTGCGGCGGGACGGCTTCGATGGGCATGGGGCGGGGGCGACGCTCCTGTTTCGCGCCGTGGGGGCGGCTCCTCCCGCGCAGGTGGGACCGTCCGATCCCCCACGCAACGGGATGCGAGGCCATAGACCGGCGCGGCCAATCCATCCATCCCCCGGGCGCGGCGCGGAGCCCGCCTACCGCGCCTCCGCCTCGGGCCGGAGCGCGGCGGTGCGGCGGCGCTCGCAGGCAACCTTCAGGTAGGTCTCGCGCCCCCGCACGAAACCGCTTTGTGCCGCCAGGGTCTCGCCCTGCATCAGGCAGGAGATGGGTGTGGGCGCGGGGGCCACTGCGACATCGAGCGCCGTCTCACGGGAGCAGTCCGGGGCCGCCAGGGTGCTGGCACAGACCAGGGCCACGGTGAGGAACTCCGCCATGCCACCTCCGTCGGCCGCTCGCGATCAGGGTCTGGCGGAGATCCGGGCCGGACGGATGGTCGCGCCGCACCGGTCGAGCGGAGCGATTCGCGTGCCAGTCTTGGACCAAGGTCTAATGCTGCGGCATGATGTTGCAATGCAGCATCAGATCGGCGGCCGGAGAGGCCGTCCTCGCATGGCGCTGGCGATCAGCCGGCACATCCCGGCCGGACCGAGATGCACTCGCGCGATCGGTCCCTCATCATCCAGTCTTCCAGCTCATGTCAGCCGTTGGCTTTGGTCCGAGATTGCGATTTCACTCATGTACTGCGCCGTCCAGCGATAAGAAATGCGCCGTGATCTTCGCGAAGAGGTCGACATGTCGCGCAAACAGCTGGATACAACCCTTGATTTCTTGAAGTCCATCGACGGCGCATCCAACCCGCTCGATGTATGCCGCAAGCTGCGTCCATTGCTCGACCGTTTGGGAATACAGAATTTCATGGCTGGAACAATCCCCAACCCGGGTGCCGACCAGCGACAGCAATTGTCCAATGTGTTGATCGATTTCTGGCCGCGCGAATGGACCAAACGATATTTTGCAAAAAACTACATCGCTCGGGATCCAGCCATTCGCCACCTGATGAATCAACCCAGTGAATTTCGGTGGGAGGACCTGAAACCACTATGCAGATCCGACACGACGGCCCAGATGATCATGGACGAAGCCGCGGATTTTCGCCTGCGCCAAGGCATAACGATCCCTTTGCTGACGATCGAGGGGGATATTGCCGGGTTTTCCTTTGCCGGGGAGAAGCTGGACATATCCCCGGAAGACCTCGGCATGCTCCGTCTGGTCGCGACCTACGCCTTCGGCCGCCTTCTCCTGATCCGCGAAACGCCCGGCACGGGCGTGTCCCTGGCCCCGCGCGAGAGGGAGGCGCTGCAATGGGCCTCGGAGGGCAAGAGCGAATGGGAGATCGGCATGATCATGGGGATCTCCGAGCACGGCGCCGAGAAGCATCTGCGCAATGCCCGCGCGAAGCTCGGCGTCTCGAGCCGCGTCCATGCCGTCGCCCAGGGCATCCGGCTTGGATTGATCGTCTGATCCCGCCGCGTCGTCAGACAGCGGTATTCGAGGGCGCTCCTAGAGAAGCTTCGATTTTGCCGCATTTTCTACGACGAACCGGTATCCATTTCGTCGGAAAATGCTTTAGCTGACGCGCATGACGCTTTGCCACCGCGCCGTTGATGGCACAGCGGGCCGTCATGACAAGGTACGCGGTTGCGTACTGCCGCACATCGCAGCCGGGTGCTGAAATGATTCCGCCATTTCAGGAACCCGGCCATGATCTCCATCGTCACGTCAGCCAATATCCGCAGCTTCGCATCCGAGATGGAACAGGCGTACCGCCTGAGACATCAGGTCTTCGTCACCGAAATGGGCTGGAAGGACATCGAGAGGCAGGATGGAAGGGAGATCGACCAGTTCGACGACCAGCATGCCGTGCACATGCTGGCGACGGACCGTGGCGAAGTCCTGGGCTACCAGCGGATGCTGCCGACGACGCGACCCTACCTGCTGACGGAGGTGCTGCCGCAACTCTGCGACGGACCGGCGCCACGGGCCCCGCAGATCTGGGAATGGACGCGCTACTGCGTCAAGCAGGGGCATCGCGACCGCGGCCGGATGCTGAGCCCGATCGGCAGCGCCCTGCTGACGGGGATCGTGGAGTGGGGACTGGCCCGCGGGATCGATCAGATCGTGATCGAGATGAACCCGTTATGGCTCCTCCGGCTGGTGCAGCTGCATTTCCGGGTCACGCCGCTCGGCATCCCGCAGATCGTCGGCACCCAGGAAACCGTCGCGGTGACCGCCGCCTTCGACGAGCGGACCCTGGAGCGCCTGCGGACCGTGCGCGGCAGCGACGAGCCGGTGATCCGGGACGACGCCCTCGCCGATCGGCGGCTCGTCGGCTGAACAGATGTCGCGAAGCCGGCTGGCGGGGTTGAGGCCCGGCGGATCATGCGTGGGCCTGCCGACGCCAGCCTGTCGGGCATCACCAGTTCGTCGAAGCCATGCGTCGCGCCAACGCTCCGTCCGACGGTCGATCGCGCCCGCGCCGTCAACCGTCGGACACGCCCGGTTCGCCATCCCACTCGACGCCATCCCGCCGCGCGCCGTCCCACTCCGCCTCCACCCCCTGCGCCGCGAGCGAGAGGATCAGGCGCGCCACCCGGATCGGACCGCGGGCGGCGTGATCGACCGAAAGGCAGCCAGGATCGCCTGCCCGCCCGGCAGCGGCGCATCGTCCGGCGCCGGCTCCACCACGGCCACGACCCGGCCCGCCTGCGCGGAACTGAGCAGCGAATCGAATGGGCATTGCAGGATCGAACAGATCTTCCACAGCAGCCCGGCGCCGACATGATCCTGCCCCAGCTCGCATTTCATGATCTGGTGATCCGAAACACCGACCAGATCGCCAGGCTTCAGCCGCGACGCTCCGCGATCCCAGCGGGCCGCCCGCATTTTCGCCCGATCGCGCGCTTCGCGGCGAGATCATCGATATCTATATTGTCGCCGATCAATTTTTTATTCCCCATATGAATATGCCAACATCTCTCTGTCGATAAAGTATGGCGCGATCGGCGCCCCTATCATATTTTCCCGACAGACCATAATAAAGGCGCCGGGGCCATGCCGAATTTCACTCAGGTCAGTTTTGACCTGCTCTCGAAAATAAAGAAAAGCACAGATACAGCTCAAATTTGCTCGATCCTTGAAGACGCTTCACACATCTTTGGATACGAGACGTTCGTCATCGCCGAGGCACCGCTGAAATCCCATGATAATTTGCAGGACCGGCTGATGCTCGGGCGACTGCCGGCACAATGGTCCGAGCGTTACGAGGAGTGCGGCTACATCCACCACGACCCCGTCGTCGCCCATACGCGGCGGATGAACGGCCTGTTCCGATGGTCGGAGGCGCCGGTCGGCCGCGACGAGCGCCTGGCCCGAACCATCATGGGGGAGGCGTCCGAGATCGGGCTGCGCGACGGCTACTGCATCCCGATCCAGGACCTGACCTGCACGCGGATCGTGTCGTTCGGCGGGGCGCATCTCGATCTGCCGGACCAGGCAGTGTCCGGGCTGCACATGCTGGGCATCTACGCCGACCTCGCGGTCCGGGACCTCGCCGTCCGGGCCCCGCTGCGACGGCGGGTGCTCTTGCCGGGAGCGCCGCGCTGCTCGCCGCGCGAGATCGAGTGCATCAAGTGGGCCGCCGCCGGCAAGACCGGCTGGGAGACCTCCGAGATCCTGTCGCTGTCGCACCGCACCGTCGAAAGTTATCTCAACACGGCGGCGCAGAAGCTGGGGGCGACCAACCGCGCCCATCTCGTGGCGCAGGCCTTGCGCCACGGCCTCATCGAGTGACGGGCCTCGCCGGTCGCCGGAGGGCGCCGGCCGACGCGGCAACCGTAGAATCACGGGGTATCACAACCGCCGACGAATGCCGTATCGGGCTGGGCCGCCTCGCCCTGAGGCCCGCCGCACAGGCCCCGGCCGAGCCGGGTCCGGGACCGACGGCCCTGAGTTTTGTGCCTTGACGAGACAGGCGCAAACACGGTTTATGTCGCCCCGGACGCCCGCGTTTTGTCAGATCGGGCAGACGTTTGCGCCTCCCAGCCGGTGTAGCACAGCGGTAGTGCAGCGGTTTTGTAAACCGAAGGTCGGGGGTTCGATCCCCTCCGCCGGCACCAACCCACCCGGATCGTCCGCCCCCGGGCGGCGATGACCATCGAGGCGCGATGATCCGTTCGCCCCGCTCCGTCCGCCCGATCCTGCTCGCCCTGCCATTGCTGCTCGCGGCATCGACCGGCCGGGCCGAGGCTGCCGACGAAGCGGCGCCGCATCGCCGTCCGGTGGCGGTGGTGGCCGATCGCAGCCTCGCGGTGGCACCGGGCGCGGTGCTGCGGGTCTTCGCCTCGGCCGACCTCGATCAGCGCCACCCGGAGGTCACCCGGGCGGTGATCGTGCTCCATGGCCGCCTGCGCGACGCCGACACGTACTACGGGTCCACCCTGGCCGCCCGCGAGGCGGCCGGCGCCGCGGGGACCGGGGCGCTCCTGATCGTGCCGCAATTCCTCGCAACGGTCGACTGGGAGGGGCACGGCCTGCCGCCGGACGTTCTGCACTGGACGCTCGAAGGCTGGCAGGGCGGAGAGGACGCGCTCGGGCCCAGGCCCCTCAGCTCCTTCGACGCGCTCGACGCGATCCTGGCCCGGCTCGGCGACCGGACCCGCTTCCCGAACCTCTCGCGCATCGTCGTCGCCGGGCATTCCGGCGGCGGGCAGGTGGCGCAGCGCTACGCGGTCCTGTCGCGGGCCGGCGACGCCCTGGCGCGGCAGGGCGTGCGGGTGAGCTATGTCGTCGCCAATCCGAGCAGCTACGCCTATTTCACGCCCGAGCGGCCGGGCCCGACCGCCGGTTGCCCCGGCTACGACCGCTGGAAATACGGCATGCAGGATCTGCCGCGCTACGCCGCCGGGGCCGACCCTCGGGCCCTGGAAGCGGCCTATGTCGCCCGGCCGGTGACCTACCTGCTCGGCGCCCGGGACACCGACCCGGACCATCCCGCCCTCGACCGGAGCTGCATGGCGGAGGCGCAGGGCCCCTTCCGCCTCGCCCGCGGCGAAGCCTATTGGGCAGCCCTGAAGGCCCGGCATCCCACGATGGAGCAGCCCCTGCACGTGGTGCCGGGCGTCGGCCACAATGGCGGCCGGATGCTCGGCTCGGCCTGCGGGGTCGCCGCCCTGTTCGACGCGCCGGGCTGCGGCGACACCGCTGGCCCGGTTCGTGCCAGCGAGCGCGGCGTGACAACGAGGTAACGCAGCAGCATGCCCGCACTTCCGAAGATCGCCTTCATCGGCACTGGCGGCACCCTCTCGTCGGTGGGCCGCGACACGCTCGACATCCTCGACTACACCGCCACCGGCGAGCGCCTGGAGGCGGACGAGATTCTGGCCAGGGTGCCGGAGGCCGCGACCATCGCCGAGGTGGTGCCGGTGCGCTACCGGTCGGTGACGAGCCCCGGGATCGGCTTCTCGGATTGGCGCACCCTGGTCCTGCACTGCGAGCGGCTGGTGGCGGAGCATCCGGACCTCGCCGGCATCGTGATCGGGCACGGCACCGCCACCCTGGAGGAGACCGCCTACGCGCTGAGCCTCACCCTCACCGTCGCGGTGCCGGTGGTGGTGGTGGGCTCGCAGCGGCCGATCAGCGCCCTGTCGAGCGATGCCCCCCTCAACCTCGTCGCCGCCCTGCGGACCGCCGCCGCGCCGGAGTCCCGCGGGCGCGGCGTCCTGGTGGTGCTCAACGACGAGATCCAGGCCGCCCGCGAGGTGACCAAGACCTCGGTCGCCCGGCTCCAGACCTTCCGGACGCCGGATTTCGGCGTGCTCGGCCAGGTCGACGGGCCGCATGTGCGCTATTATCGCAGGGCCGAGCGCCGGCACGCTCCCGGCACGCCGTTCGACATCCGGGCCCTCGACGCGCTGCCGCGGGTCGACATCTCCTATTCGTATGCCGATGCCGATGGAACGGCCGTGCGGGCCTTCGCGGCGGCGGGCGCGCAGGGCATCGTCTCGGCGGGGCTCGCCCCCGGCATGACCCCGCCGGCGGAGGCCGATGCCTTGAGGGACGCGGTGGCCGCCGGCATCGCCGTGGTGCAGTCGACCCGGGCCGGGAGCGGCGTGGTGCCGGAGACGAAGCGCCTCGCCGATCTCGGCGTCCTCAGCGCCGACAACCTGACGCCGCAGAAGGCCCGCATCCTGCTGGCGCTGGCCCTCACGGTGACGCGCGATCCCGCGGGCCTGCGGGAGATCTTCGCGACCTACTGACCATCGCGCGCGGGACCGACGGCCTCACGCCGACTGGCGATTGCCAGGCGCGCGGGCGCTGCTTAGGCTCCTGTCGCTAGGCCCGACGACTGCCCCCGCGGGTCGGGCCGGCGGCAGGTCGGGCCGGCGCAGTCTGAACACCTCCGTCAGTGCCCGACCTGCACGGGGGCCGAGAAGGTCCGGGTGCGAGCCCCCGGGGGAGACGACGCCCGATGGTGCGCCTGAACGAGATCCGGGCCGGCGAGGTCGCGGTCGAGCCGCCCGCCGCGACCGATGCCGGCCTCGTGTTCATCGGCCGCCTCCGCACCCCCTGGACCGATCGCCTCGGCTGCCCGCGCCAGGGGCGGCCCGACGGGCCGGCGTGCCGGATCGAGGTGTTCCCCCCCTGGCGCGAGGCCCTCGACGGCGTGGCCCTCTACGAGCGCCTGGAGGTGCTGTACTGGCTCGACCGCTCGCGGCGCGACCTGGTGCGTCAGAGCCCGGCCAGCGACGGCCTCACCCGGGGAACCTTCTCGCTGCGCTCGCCAGTACGGCCGAATCCGATCGGCACCAGCATCGTCCGGCTGATCGGGGTCGAGGACGGGATCCTGCACGTGCGCGGGCTCGACTGCCTCGACGGCACGCCGCTCCTCGACATCAAGCCCGACCGCACCCTGTTCACGCCCCTGGCGCCGCCGCAGGCCGGTGACGCGGAGACAGGCGACGCGGAGACGGGCGACGCATGACGATCGTCGGCGCGCTCCTTCTCATCCTGACGTTCGCCGGATCACCGGCCCGGGCCGCCGAGGCGACGCCCCTGCCGATGCAGGAGGTGGCGCCGGGCGTCTTCGTCTATGCCGCGCCCTACGCGCTGGCCGGGCGCGGCAACGACGGCGCCATCGCCAATGTCGGCTTCGTCATCGGGCGCGAGGCGGTGGCGGTGATCGATACCGGCGGCAGCCTGCGGGCGGGGGAACGCCTGCGGGCGGCGCTGCGGCAACGCACCGCCCTGCCGGTCCGCTACGTGATCAACACCCACGTCCATCCCGACCACGTGCTGGGCAACGCCGCCTTCGCCACGGAGGGCACGACCTTCGTCGGCCACCGCGCCCTGCCGGAAGCCCTGGCGGCGCGGGCGCAGGACTACCTGCGGGCCAATGCCGACCTCGTCGGACCCGACTTCGCCGGCACCCGGATCGTGCCGCCGACCCTGCTGGTCTCGACGACCCTCGACCTCGACCTCGGCGGCCGGGTGCTGCATCTCGACGCCTGGCCGACGGCCCATACCAACAGCGACCTGACCGTCCGCGACGAGGGCACCGACACCTGGTTCCTCGGCGACCTGCTGTTCGTCGGCCACGTGCCGGCGCTCGACGGGCGGCTCACCGGCTGGATCGCGACCTTGCGCGCCCTGCGGGCGCGGCCCGCCGCCCGGGTGGTGCCCGGCCACGGTCCCGCCGCACTCCCCTGGCCTGCCGCGGCCGGGCCGATCGACCGCTACCTCGCGACCCTGGAGGCCCAGGTGCGGGCGATGGTGCGGGACGGCACGCCGATCGGCGAGGCCGGCCGGGCCGCGCGAGGGGAGGCGGGGGACTGGGCCCTGTTCGATGATTTCAACGCCCGGAACGCCACCACGGCCTACCAGGAATTGGAATGGGAATAGTCGACGACTTACGGTTAGGTGCGTCCCGTGAGTGAAGATCGTTCGTCGACCAACAACGCCGAGCACAAACCCTTGATATTGCACGGCACAATGTCAATGCTGCGGGGCAGCATGCACGGGTGGGTAACGCGGTATATACCTTAGTTATGGATTTGGGGGTGGGGCAGGGGCGCCCTGCCGCAGGCTGGTGTGTTGACGGCGCCACGATTTCTCTTAGAGTTCCTTCAAGCTTCGGTTTCAACGGTGCCGCCAAGGGGAGTGCGGTGTCCGGTTCGCAGACACGGCAGGGCTCTTCCGGGCCCGTTTCGCGCCAGGTTCGCTGGCCGCCGGTTGTGACACGCTGCCGAGGCGAAGCCATCCCCAAACGCTAACAACAGGAACGGTCTGTAGCGCCCTAATCCAAGGACGCACGGCGGAATTTCCCTGTCGGAGGAATCCATGAGAGCGGTCCATCTTCTTGCGGTGAGCGCGGGCATCCTCGGCGCCGTTCCGGCGCTGGCGAACGAAGACGTGCTGAAGCGCACGGCCAATCCGGCCGAGCAGGTCTTGCAGACCCTTGACTACGCCAATACCCGCTACTCGAAGCTCGACCAGATCAACACCGGCAACGTCAACAAGCTGCAGGTGGCCTGGACCTTCTCGACCGGCGTGCTGCGCGGTCACGAGGGCGCCCCGCTGGTCGTCGGCGACGTGATGTTCGTGCACACGCCGTTCCCGAACATCGTCTATGCGCTCGACCTCAACCAGGAGGGCAAGATCCTCTGGAAGTACGAGCCGAAGCAGGATCCGAACGTCATCCCGGTGATGTGCTGCGACACGGTGAACCGTGGCCTGGCCTATGCCGACGGCGCGATCTTCCTGCACCAGGCCGACACCACCATCGTGTCGCTCGACGCCAAGACCGGCAAGGTGAACTGGTCGGTGCAGAACGGCGATCCGAAGATCGGCGAGACCAACACCGCCACCGTGATGCCGGTGAAGGACAAGCTGATCGTCGGCATCTCGGGCGCCGAGTACGGCATCCGCGGCCACATCACCGCCTACGACCTCAAGACCGGCAAGCAGGCGTGGCGCGCCTACAACGTCGGCCCTGACGCCGAGATGAAGATCGACCCGGAGAAGACCACCGAGCTCGGCAAGCCGGTCGGCAAGGACTCGTCGATCAAGACCTGGGAAGGCGACCAGTGGAAGACCGGCGGCGCCTCGACCTGGGGCTGGTATTCCTACGACCCGAAGCTGAACCTGGTCTATTACGGCACCGGTAACCCCTCGACCTGGAACCCGAAGCAGCGCCCGGGCGACAACAAGTGGTCGATGACGATCTTCGCCCGTGACGCCGATACCGGCATGGCGAAGTGGGTCTACCAGATGACCCCCCACGACGAGTGGGACTACGACGGCATCAACGAGATGATCCTCACGGATCAGAAGATCGACGGCAAGGAGCGCCCGCTCCTGACCCACTTCGATCGTAACGGCTTCGGCTACACGCTCGATCGCGCCACCGGCGAGCTGCTCGTCGCCGAGAAGTACGATCCGGCGGTGAACTGGGCCACCAAGGTCGATCAGGACAAGTCCTCGAAGACCTACGGCCGTCCGCTCGTCGTCGCCAAGTACTCGACCGACCAGAACGGCGAGGACACCAACTCCAAGGGCATCTGCCCGGCGGCGCTCGGTTCCAAGGACCAGCAGCCGGCGGCCTACTCGCCCAAGACCAACCTGTTCTACGTGCCGACCAACCATGTCTGCATGGACTACGAGCCGTTCCGGGTGAGCTACACCCCGGGCCAGCCCTATGTCGGTGCGACCTTGTCGATGTACCCGGCGCCCAACAGCCATGGCGGCATGGGCAACTTCATCGCCTGGGACAACGTCGCCGGCAAGATCAAGTGGTCGGTGCCTGAGCAGTTCTCGGTGTGGTCGGGCGCTCTCGCCACCGCCGGCGACGTGGTGTTCTACGGCACGCTCGAAGGCTACCTGAAGGCGGTCGACGCCAAGACGGGCAAGGAACTCTACAAGTTCAAGACCCCGTCGGGCATCATCGGCAACGTGATGACCTACCAGCACAAGGGCAAGCAGCAGATCGCCGTCCTGTCGGGCGTCGGCGGCTGGGCGGGCATCGGTCTCGCGGCCGGTCTCACCGACCCGAATGCCGGTCTCGGCGCGGTCGGCGGCTACGCGGCCCTGTCGAGCTACACCAACCTCGGCGGTCAGCTGACCGTCTTCACCCTGCCGAACTAACCCTCGGCGGGTGGGACAGAAGGCTGGCACGACAGCCTCTCAGACCTAAGTCCGGGCCGGCGCGGGTATCCGCGCCGGCCTCCTTATGATTAGATTATCATCAGGGCTGCGGGACGCCGGCTTTGGCGGCAGCTCAATGATATCCAGGGAGAAGCGTCCTTTGCGTCACCTCAGCAACGCTGTCCTGCGGCCGTTGGCGGCCGGCCTCGCCCTAGCAGCCATATCGTTGGTTGCCGTACATGCTGAGGATGCCAAGAAAGCCGATCCGAAGCCGGATCCGGCCCTCGCCAATCAGCTCAACCCCAACGACAAGACCGCCGAGCCCGACGAGAAGCTGCTCGCCAAGGACGCCGCCGTGAAGGTGGAGGACGGCAAGTACTTCGACGCCTCCGGCGCGCCGACCTTCCATATCACCGATAACGGCAAGAAGGTCGACTGGTACACCTACTCGGGCTACCGCCGCTACCACGCCGAGTGCCATGTCTGCCATGGCCCGGACGGCATGGGATCGACTTACGCCCCCGCCCTCAAGGATTCGCTGAAGTATCTCTCCTACGAGGAGTTCGTCGGCATCGTCGTGGGCGGCAAGCAGGACGTGAACTCGTCGACCCAGAAGGTCATGCCGGCCTTCGGCGACAACAAGAACGTCACCTGCTACATGGACGATCTCTACGTCTACCTGAAGGCGCGGGCCGCCGGCGCGATGGGCCGGATCCGGCCGGGCGAGAAGGAAGACAAGCCGGACGCGGCGCGCAAGCAGGAGAAGGAGTGCCTGGGCGGCTGATGACGCGGGCACCTCTCACGATCCTCGTCCTGGCGGCCGGCCTCGCGCTGGCCGCACCAGTGCGTGCGCAGTCCCTGCCGGACCTCGTCACGCCCGATACCCTGCGGGTCTGCGCCGATCCCGGCAACATGCCGTTCTCGGAGCGGCAGGGCGACGGATTCGAGAACCGCATCGCGGCGATCATCGCCGACGAGCTGAAGGTGAAGCTGCGCTACTACTGGCTGACGCAAGGGCCGGGCTTCGTGCGCAACACCCTCGGCACCGGCCTGTGCGACGTCATCATCGGCTCGGCCTTCGGCAGCGAGCTGGTGCAGAGCACCAACCCCTATTACCGCTCGGCCTATGTCCTCGTGTCGCGCCGCGGCACTGTCGACGGGCTGACCGGGCTCGACGACCCGCGCCTGAGGGCCAAAGCGATCGGGGTGATCGTCGGCACGCCGCCGGTCGAGCGGATGGGCGCCGTCGGCCTGGTGCCGACCATGAAGCCCTATCCGCCCTACCAGTTCGACCCGGCGCGCCCGCACCAGACCGTCACGGCCGAGATTGTCGCCGACGTCGCCTCGGGCAAGCTCGACGCCGCGGTCCTGTGGGGCCCCGCCGCGGGCTGGCTCGCCAAACAGGCCGGCGCCCTCGACGTCGTGCCGCTGTTGCGCGAGCCCGACCGGCCGCCGCTCGCCTACCGCATCGCCATGGGCGTGCGGCACGGCGAGAACGAGTGGAAGCGAGTGCTCAACAACGTCCTGCGCAAGCGCCGGACGGAGATCGAGGCGGTGCTGCGCGACTACGGGGTGCCGCTCCTCGACGAGGACGAGAACCGGCTGCTGCCGGCGGATCCGAAGCCGTGAGGCGGGGGCTCGCGGTGGCGGCCCTGGTGCTGGCCGCGAGCCTCGCACGGGCCGCTGCCCCGCCGGAGCCCGACGGGTATCGCCAGGAGGATTATCGCTCTCCGACGCCCGCGACCCTGCACGGCGCCGAGACGGTCACCACGCCGGAGGCCGAGCGGCTGTGGCGGGCGGGCGCCGCCTTCGTCGACGTGCTGCCGCGCCCGCCCCGGCCCACGACCTTGCCGCCCGGCACGATCTGGCGCGACGCGCCGCACGACAGCATCCCGCGCGCCCATTGGCTGCCCAATACCGGCTTCGGCGTCCTGGCGCCGCCAACGGAGGCGTATTTTCGGGATGGTCTCGCGGCAGCGACTGACGGCCATTTTGACACGCCGCTCGTGGTGTTCTGCCAGCGGAACTGCTGGATGTCGTGGAACGCCGCCAAGCGCGCCCTCGCACTGGGCTACGGGCATGTCTACTGGTACCCGGACGGGACCGACGGCTGGGGCGAGGCCGGCCTGCCCCTCGAAAGGCTCAACCCCGCGGCGCCGTGACCCCGCTCCCAGCCCGCGGCATGCGGGCGAGCGTGAGAACCGGGAGCGGCCTCATGATTTTTGGACGGTCGCCTGTACGGCCACACGTCGTCTCGCTCGCGACCGACCTCCTGTCGCACGGTCAGCACGGCGGACTGGCGTCTTCAGCGTCACCGGGCCGCCGGGATCATCGTCAAGGCGCCATGCTTTGAAAGGGTGCTCGCGCCCGCGACCAGGATTCGGCTCGGTTCGGGTCGTCAAGACATTGGTCTTGAGATCGAACTGATAAGCCACGACAACCTCATCGACTTCCCGCCGCCGCAGGTCACCCACGCACACGAAGCCCTCGCCGGGATCCTGGTCGGCCGGGAGGATCAGCGTGCGAGCGTGAGCCGTGCCGTCTGCCAGGGCATAGGGTGTCGGCACGACGTACATCTTGCGATCACGCACCTGAATATCGCCGTAGCTTCCGACACCCCGAAAGTTCTTGTTTTCATGTTTGTAGGAAGTATCGACACTCAAAAAATTGCCGTGACAAATCACCAGATCAAGCAGCGGATAAGAGTTGCCGTCGGGATTTTTGGGATAGCGGCCGAACACATAGTAGACAGTGCGCTCGCCATGCCCACCACGTGGAACTTGGCTATTGCAATCGAAATTATTATTTCGACCGGGATACCCCAGAGCTTTCAGTTCAAATCCGTCCAGAGCGTCAACCAGCCAGAAATCCGGATAGGAGATACGGCCTGGTATCTCTGCCTGCATGCCTAATTCATCGAGTCGGTCGACGAACCAGTTCTGGAAATGAAACTCTTTTTCGTTGCGCCCCTCCCTGACAATCAGTTTGCCGGCACGCATGGCCTCAACGCACTGCTTAAAAACTTCGGCCACTTTCATCGTCCCACTTTCAGTTCTCAGCTTGATGTGAGGTCCAGATGAAGCCGATCGATGATGGGCTCGACGTGACTGGCATGGGCGTCCAGCAGGGCGAGGGCGTCCTCACGTGACGCGGCGACGGATAGCGGCCGAAGGAGCTGCGCCATGACGATGATCCGCACGTCATTGCGGCTCAAGCGTCGCCCGGCCGTCCGCAATCGCTCGACCTGGTGGACGATGACTGGCGTCACCGTCGTCCACAGGTCGCCGTTCCAGGCGTGTCGCTCCAGGGTATGCAGCTTGCGGCACACCACCAGGATATCGAGGTCGATCGGCTCCTTGGCTTGCCGCTTGGGGGTTGCGACCGACATTTCGGCCTTGACCGGGTGTGCGGCCACGATGCCGAACCCCGCCGTCATCAGGGCTGCCAGGATCGAGCGCCAGCCCTCGGTGCGGGAGTGGTGATAGGAGAACACCAGCAACCCATCATCCTTGAGCACACGATGACATTCCTGCCAGACCGCGCCGAGACGGTCACGGAAGACGCTTTCCTCGCTGTGCTGGACCTCCTGATCGGCCCGCGTGGTTGAGGACGTCCGAAAGCCGTCCGCGCCGAGGATGTGCCGCTGCCAGACGTGGAAGAAGTCGGCCAGTTGCGAGTAATGCACGTTGTCGAAGAACGGCGGATCCGTGAGCACGGCATCCACCGAACGGTCAGCCAGATCGGTGCTGCCGGAGTTACCGCACGAGACATAGACCTGTTTGCCCGAGACAAAGTCTGCGAAGTGCTCTGCCCCCTCGAAACCGAGCGGATCGGAGAGGCCATAGACCTTTTCTGTCTTACCGTCCGCCATCACCCGCTGCTCGAACGGTTTTTCAGCGTAGTCGAGCGCGCGCAGGATCCGGCTTTCAAACATCGTCGAGAAAGAGCCGGAGCTTTTTGGAGTTCCCCATAGATTGGCCTCCAGGGGCGTGCGCTCCGGCTTCAGGATATGATGCGAAAACATATGGCGAACGGCACCTGTGCCCTCGCCCTTGTACGAGGCAAACATGTTATTGAATTCTAAGGCACCGGAAAACAGGCAGGTGAACAGGTCGCGCAAGGCCGGAGATCGGATGCCACGGATGGATTCGCCAAGAAGAGCCAGGCCAAGCAATTGGCGAGCATTGAAGAGCTGATGCCAATACCGGTAATTGTAGTTCATGGCCTGGTTGGTGTTGTAACCTTCCTCGATCGCCACAATCGGATAGGGGTTTTTGAGCGTGGCGAGTTCCGCCTCGGCCATTCTGTAGAGGGCATGATCGTCGGCGTCGGCGCGAAGGTACTCTTTGCGCCCATCGGGCATCAGCACCAGCTTGGCGTACAGACGATGGTCCGGCGGGGTGTCGCCGTTGCGCACCGTTTTCGCGATGCTGAATCCATGCGTGCAGCAGGGGCAGGTGGCACGCTGGCCGCGCGCCGGACCGGATGAGGGATCAAATCCCTTCCCGCAGTTCGTGCATCGGGCATTGGTTGCATCGAAGCGCACCCGGTTGACCTCGCCGCAAGACGGGCAGGTGGCGCGCGCATCCGGGTTGCGTTTGGCGTAGGCGTGCTGAGCGAACACCCGCGAGGAAAACAGGTCCACCGCCGTCTCACAGACGGGGCACGGCACGTGTTTGACCCAGAAATAGTACAGCACCGGCACGGTCCGGCCGTCCGGCAGCCGGGCCTGGTAGAACCGTCGCAGCCGGTCGGCCACGGCCTGCTCAAGCGCCGAGAAGGTCGCCAGCACCTCGTCCCGGCGGTGCACCGCCAAGGCGT
>NZ_LABX01000106.1 GCF_001043915.1 Methylobacterium aquaticum
TAGCGCATCTGGTTTGGGACCGTCAGGTCGAAATCAGGAAGTACCTGGAAAATCAGGCTTTCTTCTTCTCGCTATCTGCGCCGTCGTGGATTTCGTCGGGAGTTGATGCCGACGCGCCCGATCGCGCTGCCTTCTCCATCGCCTCCATCACGTCGCTCTGCATCACGTGGGCGTACTTCGCCGTCGTGGTGATGCTGGAGTGGCGCAGCAGCTCCTTCGCGATCTTCAGGTTGCCGGAGACCCGCAGCACCCGCGTCGCGGCCGTGTGCCGGTTGTCGTGGAAGCGGTAGCCCGGGATCGCCGGCTTCACGTCGCGCGTGAACACGGTCTTCAGCCCCTCGTAGGTGATCGGCCGGCGCTCGCCCTTGTCGCGGCCGCGGAGCGCCTCGTAGGTGAAGACGGCTTCCTTGTGCTGCTCCCGGAGCGGCCACAGCAGTTTCCGGACGCTCGGCGATAACGGGATCGCGGCGAGCTTGTCGCCCTTGCCCAGGATCCAGATCTGCCGGCCACCCCAATCGACGTGCTCCCACCGGAGGTCCACGCACTCGGCCAGGCGGCAGCCGGTGAGCAGGGCGAAGCGCACGATGGGATGGTAGTCCGGCCGCAGGGCCTTGAAGAGGGCCGTCTCCTCGTCGGCGCGCAGCTCACGCACCCGCTCCTGCGGCTCCTTGAGACGGTGACGTTTCCACTCGATCGCAGCGACAGGCTCGTCCCACACCTTTGAGGCGCGCATCAGGATCGAGCGCAACACCTCCATGGTGCGGTTGACGGTTGCAGGCGTGACCGGCTTATCGCCACGGCCAGTCTGCGCCCGACGCTTGGCGACCAGGGTGGCGACGACCGAGCCGTTGATGGCTGAAAGCCGCCTCGTGTTGCCGATCTCGGTCTGCAGCCATCCAATGTGCCGCCAGATGTCGACCTTGGTCTTGGCAAATTGGCCGACCTCCTCCCAATATCTCGTGGCCGCATCGCCAAAGCTGAGAGGCTGGCGCCCTAGCGCGGCGGCTTCTTTAAGCTCCTCGGCTCGCCTTTTGCGCTCGCCTTTCTCGAATGCGTCTGCTTCTCGCTTGTTCGAGCAGCGAGTGGAACCGTGAAATCGATGACCTTGGATCGAGAAATCGTAGAGATAGTACGGCCGGCCCTCTGGTCGGTAGGTGGACATTCCCGCTTCCTCCGATCCTCGACGAACGCCGTGAGGTCGTCAGGGTGGAACATCCGCCGAGGCTTCTGCAAGCCCGTACCCATGGGGATGTAGGCGATTTCGCCGAGGGCTACGTGGCGCGCCAGAGTGCGGGTGCAGATGCCGAGTTGCTCCGCGGCCTCTGCCGACGAGAGGAGCTTCGCGGTCATAGCCGCTTCCCGTGGATGGCCTCCGAGACGCGACCCGGGTTCACGCCGAAGTGCCGGCCGATCTCCGCCTGTGAGGCATCCTCGTGCTCCGCAGCGTACTGGCGGATCTGCTCGGAGAGCGCCGGTGTCATAGATACCGACGTTACCCTGCCTCGCCGAAACGCCGGTCGCCGGCCCAAGTGGGCGGCGAGATCCTGCAGCTCAGGCAGGCGGTGCTGGAGTGCGAGGGCTCGAAGCCGATCGGCGATCTCTGGGATGCGCATTTGCATCTCCTTGGGGTTGGTGGATGGTCCGGCCGGCAGGTGTCAGCCATGGCCGCAAGACGTTGGCGTAGCCCTCCATCTGCGGGTGCAGGGGGTGGCCGTCTTTGGCGATGCCGATGCACATCAGGGTCTTGCCGTCGGCGATCCGGACGACGTCGCGCCACCGCTCCCGCAGGCTACGGGGCAGCTTGCCCAACGAGCCCCACGCCACCACGACGATCTCCGATCCTTGGATGATCGCCCGAAGGTGCGTGTCGTTCTCGGGGCCGATCGGGTCGCTCGCGTCCCGCAGCAGCCGGACATCTTTCGACCGGAAGGCGAATAGGTTTCCGACCACGATGCGGCCAGCACCGGCCAGCCGAGAGAACCCTCGTACCTTCTTGATGGTCTGGTCGTCCTTCGCGGCGTCGGCCGTACTCGGGTTGACCATGATCCATGCGATGGACGGCGCCGCCTGCAGCGCGCCCTCTATCACCCGCTCAAGCCGGTAGCGGTAGAGCCCGCAGGCAGAGATGACAGCGCTCATGACTGCTCACCCTCTCGCGACAGGAGTGCGGCTCTAAGAGGCCGAGCCGGCGGTGGGACTTTCTCGCCTGCTTCCCGAGCCCGCGCCTGCCGGATGGCCTGGCGGATCAGCTCGTCCCGGCAGGCGGAGGTGGCAACAAGGCCGCAGGTCTCGCGCATATGCGGCCAGGCGCGGCGAATGTCGGCGGCGGTGATGGCCGTGCCGTCGTTGGTGTCATGCATCAGGCGCACCCACTAGCGCGAACCGGCCGTCGTCGAACTCGGCCTCTTCGCGTGCCCACCAGCGGCCGTCCTCCCCACGGTAGATGACGACCGTCTCCTCGTCGGTCATGCCGAGGCTGGTCTGGAGCATGACGCCGCGCGCCAGCACCTCGTACACACCACCCGTCTTCAGGTGTCTGACGCGCTCGCGTTTGGCCGGCTCGCTTGACCCGGGCAGCGGCCCGGTCTTCGGTTTGCGCTCCCACTTCGCCCGGATCTGCGGGAGGATCTCCCAGCAACGAGCCAGCTCGGTCTCGGCCTCCTTCAGCATGCCGATGTCGTGAGCGTTGCAGAAGGCAGCGAGCGTATTCATCACGCCGCCCACCTCTTTCGACGCCTCCCCGCACTCTCGGCCGAAGACGTAGTCGACGAGCAGGTGGGCCTCCTCGCAGGTCATCACGCTGGCCTGGACGAGTTCGAGTGCTTCTTCGAGAAAGCGCCGCGACCGCTCCGCACGGTCGAGGGCGACGTCCTTCCCGAAGCAGGCTTCGACCCAAGTGCCGACCCGGCTCTGGTAGGTCTGAGGCAGGTCGTTCTCTGCCAAGTCGGTCTCATCAGACACGGCGGTTCTCCTTCTTTGAGAATGGGCGCTTGGGCCACTTGGTCGAGCGCTTCTCGCTGCGCTCGGGCTGATCTCGGGGCTCACCCTTCGCGAGGAGCCGCTCGCGGAACTCGGCCTGCTGCTCCTGCAGCCGATCGACCTTCGCGATCTTGCCCTGGTCGCCGTCGCGGAGGCTGAGATCGGATGTGCCGCGCCGGCCGGTGGTCTTCTCCCGGTGCGCAGCCTTCGTCATCCAGACGAGGTGCTTGCGGGAGTGCTGGTGCGGCTGGTGCTCGCCGGTCACCGGGTCGATTGGCCGGAGCGCCAGGGCCGGGTTGTGATCGAGCTGCCACTCGACCGTCTCGACCTCGACCGGGATCATCCCGAGCTTGCGCATCAACTCGGCGCAGAGATCCAGAGCGGCGTCACGCTGGACCTTCATCGGAACGGCACGGCGTCTCATCACCGCTCTCCGATGCTGATCAGCCCGTCCTTGACGAGCTTCTTGATGTCGAGCCCCGGGATCACTTCGCTGGAGATCACCTCCATCGCCCGATCGAAGAAGCGGCTCAGGCCCTCCCGGTCGAGTTCCTTCAGCGAGCGCGGGTTGAGGTGAAGGCCGCCGCCCAGCAAGCTCACGCTGTCCGCATGCGCGAGCCGGATCTTTAGGGCCAGCATGAGAGCGTCGGCGTTCGGGTAGTCGTCAGTGTTGTCGGCGACGATGCCGACGATCCTCCAGAGGAGCCGGGCCTGCTTCTCGCTCTGGGGCTCGTGCAGGATGGCCTCGACCGTGCTGCCCATGCCGAACCGGGCGATCTGCTCGGCGTCGTACGCAGAGCATGGCACCAATCCGACTGTCGTAACGCGGAGAAAAACACTCGGGCGATCTGCTGACTGGCGAGCCATATTATGCAACCCTCGCGAACTCTCCGTGAAGCCGTTTGGCGGCTTCTACGTACGCCTCGTGGGCATCTTTTGGGTCATCAAAGCCACCAAGGTAGTAACATTTACCACCCATTCTGATTGATGTTTCCCATTTCCGTGATTTTTTATTCCAGTAAACGCCCTTGTATCCGGATTTATTATTGCTCCTCCTTCTGCTGTTCATCGTACTCTGGGCACTGGTTGCCTGGCGGAGATTATCCCATCGATTGTCGGAACCTATCGAATTTTTATGGTCTATTTCGTCGTCAGGTTCATTTCCCGTCACTAGCTTCCAGATCAGTCTATGGGCGAGAAACAACTCGCCAGAGATCATGATTTGGATATGGCCGCCCGAATTGGCGTGTCCGGCCACAGTTCCGGTGAGACGCGCCCTGTCATTTGGCTTAAGCTCTGGGCGATCTTTCCACCGCAATAATCCAGTTAGCGCATCGTACTCCAAGCACCGCTGAATTTCCTCGACAGGAGGGAGCGGCTTCGACCTGCGAGGCATGGCGCGCTCCTACGCTGCGAGGCCGGCTTTGCGGTCTAGCCAGGACCGCTTCCACTGCGCCCGCACCTCCTCGGAGGCACCGGCGCCATCACGCTGAGCGACGGTCGATCGCCAGAAAGCGTCCGCCTCGTCTCGTGTCATTGCCTTGGAGAGCCCCTCGGCGAGGAAGGCCGAGTAGGCAGCGATCTGGTCGGTCGCGCCTGCGATGGAAGCTCGCTTCGCCTTGAAGGCGTCGGTCAGGCCGGTGATGTCGACCTGGACGAGCTGCCCGGCAGCGACCAACTCCTTGCGGTGACTGCTGGTGGCGTTCCAGGCCGCATGCACCTTCCGGATGTCGGCATCGGTGCTCGCTGCCGTCACCGCATCTCGGAACCAGATCTGGTAGTGGCCGCCGCCCTTGAACTTCTCCGGGATGGCATAGGGATCGGTCGGCGCCGGCTCGATCTTCTTCACCTCGCCGTGCAGCCGCTCGCGCGCCGCGTCGCGATAGCCATCCAGGATCTCGATCTCGACCGCGTCGAGGTGCAGGCTGTCCTCGTGCGTCGCGTCCACGATCTCGTCGATCTCGGCGAAGGTGCGTGCCTCGGCGAACCGCCGCTCCGCATCGCGCAGGAAGGCGCCGGCGTTGAACGGCACGGGACCATCCAGGCTGTCGTCGAGGTCACCGAACGGATCCGGCTCGTCGGAAGAAGTGGGCGCCGAGGTATCAGGCTCAGGGGCACGTGAAACCTCATCCTCGGCGCCCTGAACCGCAGGCGGATCGCCGGCGGTATCGGGGTCATCGGGTTCGTCCGGCCGGCGGCGGCCGCGCGAACGGGCCGGCCAGCCGAGAGCGACGAGACGGGCCTTGGCATGCTCGCGCACCTCGTCGCGCGGGCCTGGCGCCATCGCGTTCAGAGCGGCTTGCGTCTCGGGCGCGAGCATCAGGTCGGTGACGGTGTTGATCGCCGCGCAGGCGTTGATGCGCTGCTTCAGCGCCTCGGCAGGGTCTGCGGCGCCCTGCCGATCGCCACGAGCTTGCGGAGGCTCTTCGGGCTCGGGCGCGGCGTTGTCGTTCGCGTCGGCCTTCCCCTCCTTGAGGTTCTCACTCTCCTCGTCCGAGTAGGCGCCGTGCAGGCCGGCGAGCTTGATGATGACGCGGTCCTTCCCGCGCTTCTCACACATGGCCCAGACGTAGGCGGCCTGCTTGCCCGAGACGCGGTAGTTCACGCCGACCAGGGCTTCGCCGAAGCTCCACTCCTCGATGCCGTCGGGGCGCCGCGCCTTGACCAGCATGACCGCCTCATCGCGGTCGGCCCGGACGACGACCGGCTCGGACCACTGCAGCTTCAGGGCTGCCGAGAGGCGCTCCAGGGCGGCGTGCTTGATCACCGGCGTGCCCTGAACTTCCCAGACGTCCTTCTGCCCGAGCGGCACGCTGTGCGTGGCGAACAGCTTGCGGATCTCATCCTTTGTCATGGCGCGCCTCATGCGGCGGAGGTGACGGCGCGCATCTCGGCGCCGGGCACGGCGATGCCGGCCTCGATGTGGGCGAGGGCGATCTTCCCGACGGCGACCATCACCGGTCCGTTCTCCAGGAAGCGATCGTCGATGTTGAAGTACCGAGCCATGGCGGCGCGATCGGTGATTGTGAACTGCTGCGTGGTGCGCAGGGAGACCTGCCGGCCCCGCGTGCCGGCGCGGCTCGTCAGATCCTCGGTCTTGACGGCCTGGCCGGCTTCCACGGCCTCGGCAGCCTCACGGAGCTTCCGGGCTCGATCGAAGGTCAGCCAGCTCTGCGCGGCTGCGGCGGCGCGCTTGGCGGCGGCCTTGCCGTCATCGACAATCGGCTTCCAAGTCCCATCGACCTTCCGGCCCGCCTCGACGTGCGGCCGCTTCTGCTCCTCGCGAAGCTCCTCGGCCTCCTTGGCGATCTCGGAGAACCGTCCCTTGAAGTCGGCCGCCTTGTCGCCGTCGTCCTTGGTGCGGATCTCGCCGACGCTCGCGATCCAGGCGTCGAACTCTCGGGTCAACTCGTCGAGGGTCTCGCGGAGCATCACCTCGGGCGGAGCATTCGACTGCACCCGATCCGAGACCTGCGGCGCCTGGTTCGGCCACTCGCCGGTTTCCATCCAAGTCTTGTAGCTTGCATTGCTGACAGGATTGCGGGCGAACCAAGCAAATTTGCCTTCGCAGAAATCTTCCTCTTTGTCGGCTGTATCCAGTTTGAATGGATCGTTGTGGCCGAATTTGACCCAGATGCCGGAGCCGTCTTTTGCTGGATAGATAGCGGTCGCGATCAGCGGACCGTTTCGCTTCAAGCGAGAGGCGTAGCGACCGAACATTGCCATGCCGCGCTCGGGCACGTCAGGGATCTTCTCGCCAGCAGCAACCGCCGCAACTGCTGACTGCCACCATCCGTAGCCGTTCCGGGCGACGGATGAGGGGCGGGCGGCGTTCTTGCCGCTCCTGGTCTCGGTCATGACCGTGAGCCCGTGCGGAAGACGACGGCCGAGAGCACCACCATGGTCAGCACGATGACGGTCCAGATGACAACGACGCCCACGATCCGCTCGGACATCGTCGGGCCACACCCAACCGCCTCGGCGGCGGCCAACGGCGTCGACACCATGGTCAGCGCCGCGGCTTGCATGGCGATCCGGTGAGCCTTCGCCGAGCGCTCCGCCCAGACCCAGCCGGATCGGACGTTGAATGCCTCGATCCTGGCCTGAAGCCAGGAGAAGCCTTCCTTGAGATCGGCCGGCCGGATGCCGTGCTCGGCGATCAGGTTTTGGCAGTCGATCGGATCGAGCCGGGCTAGATGCGAACCGGCCAGGAGCAGGCCGATTGCGGTCTCGTCGTGCTTCGTGACAGCAGCCATCTGCCGGTCCTGCTCTCAATGAAAGGGGGAGGGGTGGCCCGCATGACGCGGCGGGCCGGCGCGGCTGAGCGGCCGAGGCCGATCGACGGTCAGTCCTCGACTTCTTCGAGGATTTTCTCACTGAGCTGACGACCCCGCTCGGCTGTAGTCCATCGGGGCGGGATCGTTGGGCAGCGCGATCTGCTTGCCCTCGTGCTTCACGGGGACGTCGATCGACGACCAGTCGGTCGCCTTCTGGACGGGAGCCATGGCGTTCATCGGTAAGCTTTCGATTGTGAAAGGAAGATACGGCGTACCGCGCCGTGCGGTTTACGAGGCTGGTGAGATCGTCAGCCTCGGAACTCGAAAATCAGGCGCCGGGATGCATCTCGGCGATTGGGCCGGTGTACTTCTCAAAGCACCAGCTTTCGACCCAGAAACCGGCGATGATGCCGGCGTGCTCGCAGGCCACGCGCATGTCGATGCGCCGACCGTAGCTGTTGGAAGCAGTCTTCGACGGGTCGTCGAGATCGAGCTGCATCACGGGCTTGGCGAGTACATCCAGCACGACATGCGGGGCGCCTTCGCCGTCGTAAGTGTAGCCGGGGCGCGGGGTGACGAGGTCGCCCGGCTTGAACTGACAGCCGATGCGGTAGCGCTGCTCGATCTCCTTGAGCGTGACGCACAGCACTTCCGGAGACGTGGCGCGGTGATTGCGCTCACCGCGCGATCGACCGCGGCTAGCAGCCTCCAGCATCTCACCGAGATCCATTCCACTGATCATGACAGCTTCTCCTTCTGCCGCAGGCGACGAGCCGCCTCGCGGGTCTGCATGAACCGCTTGACCGGGGTGTAGGGACGCTGGGTCGCCTTGTTCTCGATCACGCGGATGGCGTTGAGCCGCTGAGCGGCCTGGCGGACAGCGTTGCGCCGAGCGCCGCGATATGAGCCGAGCGGCCGCGGCTGGCTCGTCTTCGACTTGTCAGCCATCAGCGCTGTCCCGACCGGTCGAGCGCGATGGCATTGCCTTGGTGCCGGATACGCTGCAGCACGCCACTGGCGACCTGCTGCAGGATCTCGATGGCATACCCAGCATCGGGGTTTTCACCGCTGCAAGTGTCGGTGGCGACGCTGTGAACCAGATTTGCGATCAGGTTGATACGCGCCGAATAGACATCGTCGTCCGACGCGCCGGCGTTCACTGCGACGGCGGTCTGCCGATAGATCGTCGCCTGGGTCTCGAAGGCGAAGACAGCGATGCGAGCATCGAGATCGCCCGAGGCGACGAGATTGTCTGCCTCCGCCTTCTCCTTCGCAAGGCACTCCTCCAGAAATGCCGTGTTGATGCGCTCGTTCATCAGTGCAGCCCTCGCGATGACAGCGCCTGAGCCCGGCTGGCGAGCCACAAGCCCATCTGGTCGAGGTCGTCGACCGTGAGCCCGCGCTCGGCGTAGTGCGCCACTCGGGCCGGTACGCCGTTCTGCAGGTCGCTGATGTGGTGGAAGAGGATCTCGGCCATGTAGGCGCAGACGGCGCTGGTCTGGCGGGGGCCGAGCTGGAGCTGCATGGCGTCGAGCGACGACAGCACATGCGAGAAGCCGTCCGGAATGGTCGGTGTGGACGGCGCGAGGACCGTCGTCGGCGGAGTGTTCATGAGTGCCTCGATCGCCCTGGGAATGCGTCGATGCACGTAGGCTAGGCGAATATCGTCGTCACCGTCAACCCAAACGACGAAAATATCTGTCACGCACCCCGATTTCGTGACGCCTTGCGCAGTCAGGCAGACGGTGCCACAAAAGGGTGAGGCCCGGGGACGGCAATCCCACGGGCCTCGTCAATCGGGCTGGTGCATAGGCGTGTGCTCCCCGACTGGTAACTGAACAATAGCATCTGTGCTCGTTCTGTTCCAGTCCGTAAGTGCATCCAGTGCAAAAATCCGGTCGGCAGGGTTCAGGGACGGCAAGTGCCCTGGGCTGAAATCCGCTCGGCGGGGTTGACGCTGGGGGCGGCCATCCAGGTGAAAGCCTGTGGATGGACAGCGCGAGTACCAGGACGCGAGGCTCCAAACTCGCAGGGCACCGTGAACAAGCACGCCCAGGAGCCGGGGACCACCAGTCCCTCAAGAAGCCCAGGCCACACCCTGGTGGTGATGTGGCTGGCAGGCAGAGCGAAGGCTCCCTTGCCGACGGTAGTGGCCGTGAGATTGCGTTGAGGGCCTGCGGGTCTTTACTCAACCTCTCTCGCGGGCGCTACCGTGGGCAGACACCTTCATCCAGCTAGAGCTAGTACCAGTACATGTTATGAGCGCAGCGACATAACCGATAAAAGATCAAACAAAAAAATAAAAAGGGGTTTCCGATGGGATGGAGTTTCAGGATATAGCACTGATACGACGGTTGTTATTTAAGCATAACACCCTCTACGTTTCAGGATGTAGCGCTATTGCCGGCCGCAATCACGCAGACGGGCCGAGAGATCCTCGAAGGCACGTTGAAACGCACCCGCTTTCTCGACCAGCTCACCCTTGAGCGCGAGCGCGCGGTTCGCGACCTCAGCGTCTTGACCGGTCATCCTCTGGCGGAGCGGCATCAGCGGCGTCTTATCGAGCTGCTCGAAGAAGACCCGGTTCGAGGCGTTGGCCCGGTCGAACGTGTCGGCGAGCTTCGCGCACGTGGCCTTGTCGAGATCGACTTCGGCGGAGGCGGTGAGGGGAGCGCACACGAGGGCGCAGGCGGCGATCAGCGGCATGGCCTGGCGCATCGCGAAAACCTCAGTAGGGGATCGGGTTGATGAAGGCGGTGACGAAACCGAGGACGCGAACCTCACTGGTCTCGTCGAACAGATCGACGTCCTGCGGCAGCACGATCGGCTTGTGACGGGGGTTCGAGGAGCGCGGACGGAAGTGGTACTCGCCGTTCACGAACTCGACCTGCTTCACCGTTCGCTCGAAGGTGCTGTGATCCGACGAGGCTCTCTCCAGGACGACGATCGTGCCCGGCCGCAATGACAGCGGGACGTCGTCATACGCGATCATCCTGATGTAGCCACCGTCGAGAAGGCCGGCCTGGTCCATGCTGTCGCCCCGCACGAGATGCGCTTCCTGGCGCGCGTTCGGAAACCGTGGATCCCTCACGAGAGGAACCACCTCGTCGGTGATGTCGCCGAACTCGTCGCGCTCACGCCAAGCACCCGCTTCCACGATCCCGACCACTGAAAGAGCCCCGTCGTCATGCCGAGAGGTTGTGCCCCCTCTCGATACGAACGCAGGCTGTCCGTTCTCGTTTCGTACCACAAGAGGGCTTTGCGGATCGAAATCGGGATCGTCCACACGATCGCCATTTGGGACGAGGCGGAACAAGTCTTCATTAAAGAAATTGGAAAGAGCGATAAGCGCTTTAGTCCCTGGGACTTTCGTCTTTCCGCCCGTCAGGGTAGTAAGATAGGTGGGAGACTTGCCGATCTTCTTTGATATATCTCGGCCTGACAAACCGCTTTTATCAATTAGTTCAAGGATGCGGCGCACGACCGGCGAGAGTTCGTCGGCGGCTTTGCTTTCGTCAGAGTGGCTTTTCGTCGCGTCGGTCATCGGCGCCACATTACCAAATTCGTTCGGCAACGCTCCTGGCATGATTTTTAGCGGCGGCAGGGCCGGCGATGAAAAATATGCCGGCACCGGGTTGTCGCTGACGGATTTATTCGTCATCATGACCCCATGACCCACACCGCTCGAACCTACGCCGACGCGCTCCGTGACATCGTGATCCGCATGGTCGACGACCATCGCGCGAGACACGGCGGATCGGACAGCGGCATCAGCCGGCAGGCGCTTAAGGACAGCGACTTCATCGGCCGGTTACGGCGCGGCGAGAACGTCACCGTCGAGAAGATCGCTCGTCTGGAACTCTGGCTCAAGGGGCAACCGGGGGCGGTTCCGACGCCTCCCGTGCCGTCTGATCGTCTTCCTTCTGCTGTTTCTCCGGCTGGAGCGTGACGCTCATGGCCTCCTCTGCTTCGGTTGCCGTGTCGGGCCTCGGATCTGTTCCCAGCAGCTCCTGGCCGGTCTCCTCGACCTCGGCTCGTTCCCAGCGAGCGTCGGCCTCTTCGATGTCCACACCATCGGAGATTACCGTGCGACATGCATCCTCGAAGCCCGGACAGTTGTCCGGTGTCGATCGGACGACCGTCGCCGAGCGCATCGTCGCGTTCCTGCGCTCCCGGCACCCGTTCAAGACCGCCGAATTTGCCGCCGCCGAGACGAACCTCAAGGCAGAGACGATCCAGAAGATCCTCGATCGCGTATCGATGCCGAGCGGCGTGACCCTGATCTACCTCGTCGGCGCCTACGGCCCCGAGTTCCTGGCCGCTGCCATGGGCGACCGCGCCCCGCAGTGGCTGACCGCCGCCGGTCAGGACGCCGAACTCGCTCGCCTCGACGCCGAGATGGCTGCGCTCAAGGCGCGCCGAGAAGCCCTCGCCAACCGCTAACTGCGCGGCTCCCCGGCCGCGCCCGCGTTCCTGGAGTTCCCCCATGCCGCACACCGCCGGCCTTCGCCGATCCGTCGCCGCTGTCCTGATCTCGGTCTGCTTCTGGTGGGCCGATCGGAGGATGGAGCAGTCCACGCGCTGGATGGAGCGAGCCCGCAAGGCACGGGCCTGGGGCGAACAGACCGAACCGCAGACGCGCAGCTAAGGAGACGCGCCATGGTAGGACGTAAGCGATTGAGCGAGGCTGAGAAGGCTCGCCGTACCCAGGAGAAGGAGGACCGGGCCGCGCAGAACCGCGCCAGTGCCGCGGTCGAGCGCTTCCCGGAGGACAAGGAGAAGCGTCTGGAGCTGTTCCAGGAGCGCGATGCCCTGGTCACCGAGAGCCACGGCGTGTCCGGGAAGATGTCGGCGCATCAGAAGCGGATGCGCGAGGTGTTCGGCCATCACCCCATGGCGGTGAAGATCCGCGATGCGATGCTCAAGGCGCGGCCCGGCGAGCGCGAGGCGATCGTCGCGCAGGTCCGCCTGATGCTGGAGGATGCCGGCTGCGAGGTGCAGTTCGACCTCTTCCACTCGCAGCCGGGAAAGCCCTCCGAGCAGGACAACGGCAGCGTGTTCGACCGCGGCGCCGCCGGCGAGCGCCAGGGCCAGGAGCAGTTCGATCCGGCCCGCGCGCAGAAGGCCGCCACCGAGACGGCGCCCGAGCCCGCCCCGACGCCCGGCATCCCGCTCGACGAGGCCGAGAAGGTCTTCACCAAGAACCTCGCCGCCGCCGAGGCGAGGAAGGAGAAGGGCAAGGGCGGCCGCAAGGCGAAGGTCGAGCGCACCCCGGCCGACGAGATCCGCGAGGGCACCGCCGAGGCGGACGCGGTCCTGAAGGAGCAGATCGCCAAGTCGGCGAAGCCCGGTCGCGGTCGCAAGCCGAAGGCCGCGAACACCGACGCACCGGACGATCCGCCGCCGGCCGCCGCGGCGCCCGACATCGACGACGATCTCGGCGACCTTGACGATCCGCCGGCCGCGCCTCTGCACGCGAACGACCCGCTGCCCGGCGCCACCAACCATGGCGACTACCGCATCGCGAGCTGACCGCTCGCCACCGCGCCGCGAGATCGACGGCGGAGCACCTCATGCTGATCCATGCTCTCGATCCCGCGACGCGGTGTGGTTGGGCCCTCGGCCCGGCCGGTGAGACCCCGCAGTCAGGGGCGATCGTCCTCAAGCAGCCCGGTCAGGATCTCGCACATGCCTGCCTCAACATGGCGGCGCACCTGCGCGGCACGTGGCGGGTCGAGCGCCCCCAACTCGTCATCTTCGAGAAGCCGATGGACCCGCACGTTTGGTTCTCGCTCTGCAAGCGCACCGGACAGCCACAGAACGCCGCTTCGCTTTCGCTTCAGCACCGGCTTGCCGGTGTCATCGAGTGCATGTGCGGCCTCTACGAGATCCAGTGCGAGGGCGTCGACCGCCAGGCGGTGCTGAAGTTCTTCACCGGCAAGCGATCCTGGGGCGGGCGCGAGGAGGGCAAGAAGGCGGTGATCGAGCGCTGTCAGGCCCTCACCCTCATCCCGAAGAATTCTCGCGACGATGACCGCGCCGACGCCGTCGCGAACCACGCCTATGCCTCCGCGATCTGGGGCCGAGCCCGACCGCGTGAGCTGACCCTGTTCGGCCAGACGGCCTGAACTCCACCGCTCTATCCCGGGAGAGCATCATGACCGAAGCCAACCCTGCCGAGACCGGCGACAAGTCGCCCGTCCTCAACGCCTCGATCGTCGCCGATCTCGTGATGGCTTACCTTTCGAACCATCACGTGCCGATCGAGAACGTGCCGGAGATCTTCCAGACCATGGAGGACTGCCTGAAGAAGGTCGGCGCGCCGCCACCGGAGCCGGTGATCGACACCAAGCGCACGCCGTCCGAGATCAAGAAGTCGATCACGCCGGACGGCATCACCAGCTTCCTGGACGGCAAGGTCTACAAGAGCCTGAAGCGGCATCTCACCACCCGCGGCATGACGCCGGACGAGTACCGCCAGAAGTTCGGCCTGCCCGTCGACTACCCGATGGTCTGCACGAGCTACTCGGCCGCCCGGTCCGAACTGGCGCGGAGCATGGGGCTCGGCCAGCAGCGGACGAAGGCGGCCCGCCGGCGCGCGGCCTGACCCATGCTCAAGCGCCAACGCTTCCAGTCGGTTGGCGACTGGTCTGAGCGGGAGCGGCAGAAGGCCGAACTCGCTCAGGCCGCCCGCACCGCCCCAGGTCCGGAAATCCCGCTCTGCTGCGAATGCGGCCGCCCGGCGATCCCGGCCTGGGGCGACGTCGACGGCACCACCTACGGGCCCTGCCACGTCCCAAGCAGCCTCCGGCGCCCATCCTGATCCTCACACCCTGCGAGAACCGCCGTGTCCCAGCACGAGCCTGCTCCCATCAGCCGCCGAGCCCTCGCCAACGACGTCGTCGCGGTGCTCGCCGAGATCTGCGAAGCCCAGATCCGGCTCCACGATGCGCAGATCAACCTGCAACAGTCGCAGGCGCGGCTCATCACGATGGCCCGCGGGTTGTTCGACCCCGACGCGCCGGCCGAGACCCCGACATCGACGATCGAGACGATCCGGGAGGCAGTCCGGAATGCGCCGGTGCCCCACTCCCGAAACGAGATGCGCCTCGAAGCCTACCAGGAGCGCCGCCAGGAGGTTCTCCGCCTCTACGCGGAGACCGATCTGCTTCAGCGTGAGATCGCCGAACGGTGCGGTCTGCATTCGGATCGGCCTCACAAGATCCTCAAGGAATTCCGCGCCCGAGGCGACGAGCGCGTGAAGCAAGGAGATGCGCGCCGCGCCAAGAGCGCCGCGCTACAAGCTGCCACCCAGGGGGGTAAACCGCCTGCAGCCCAGGACGAAGGGCAGCCGGTGCAAGTCCGGGGAGCCTCCGATGAACGCGCGGCCCTGGGTGGCTCATGTGTACCCGCGCAATCGGAGGAATTCGTCACGGCGTCCGGAGCGGAGGAGGCCGTCCTACCGGCCGTTGATCCCGTTCCGGCGCCGGATGACGACCCACTCCCGGTCGACGAGTTGCCAAAACGCGAGCCCATCATCCCCATCACGAAGCCGAAGCGTGAACCGCCGCCGAAGCCGGTTGCCGCTTCGACGCAGATCCCTCTCGCCCTCGAAGAGAAGCCCGAGCCAGCCGCCGCGCCGGAGCTGCCGGTCGACCGCGTCATCACCGTGCAAGGACCCATGGTCATCGGGCCGACCGGCCAGTGGCGCACATCCCCGCAGATCGGCCGGACCCTCGCCATCCTCGCGGACGGCCAGCTCTATGGCCTCGACCGCATGCAGCGGGCTGGCAGATGGACCGATGTGAAGTTCGTCTCTGCCGGCCTGACCGCCTGGGCCCGAGAGCTAAAGGAGATCGGGGTCGACCTGATCCAGCTCAAGGGGATCGGTGTGCGCCTGGCTCGCCGGGAGATCGCGTGATGGCCTTCACCTATCGGCAGATCATGGCGAGCGCTGCCGCCGAGTACGGGGTAACCGTCGACGACATCCTGGGCCGTAGCACCCAGGCCGACATCCTCACGGCCCGGTATGCCGCCCTCGCCGCATGCCGCGCGGCCCACCCGCATGTTAGCGAGACGCGGCTGTCCTCCTGGTTCGAGAAGGACCCGAGCTGGGCCGCCTACGCTTTGCGGAGGCTCGCCGGGCGAACACCGACCGAGGCCAGAACTGCGAGGGCGGCATGACCCTCCGCGAGATCGTGGGCGACACCGAAACCACGGGGCTCGGCGTGCCAGCCGGCCATCGGCTCTGCGAGGTCGGTCTCGTCGAGGTCATCGACCGCCGCCCGACCGGCCGAACTTTCCATGCCTACGTGAACCCGGACCGGGGCATGCCGCCCGAGGCATTTGCGATCCACGGCATTTCAGAGGCATTCCTCAACCGCATGCCGCTGTTCGAGGAGATCGCCGACGACATGCTGGCGTTCATCGGCGACGCGCCGGTGGTGGCGCACAACGCCTCGTTCGAGCGCGAATTCCTGAACGCCGAGCTGGTCATCGCCGGCAGGCCGCCCATCGCCGAGGATCGCTTCGTCGACACCGTCCGCCTCTCCCGCAAGCGCACGCCCGGGAAGGGGATCAGGCACACCCTCGACGCGGTGCTGGAGCGGTTCAAGGTCGACACGTCCCGCCGAACCCTCCACGGCGCGCTCCTCGATGCCCAGCTTCTCGCCGAGGTCTACCCTCAACTCCTCGCGCCGCCGCAGTTCGAGATGCGCCTGCTTCTCGACCTACCCCCCGCCGAGACCCCTGAGCCTGTGCAGCGGACGCCTCGGCCACCGCGTCAGTTCTCTGCCGAGGAAATCGCTGCCCACGCCGCGCTGATGTCCTCCATCGCATCTCCGATCTGGGACGAGTACCGAGCCCTGTCATGACCCGCATGCAGGAACTGGATCATCTCGCGCTCCGCACGCTGCCGGCCGACATCGACACCGAGCAGGCGCTGATCGGCGCCGTCCTGATCGACAACCGAGCCTATGGTCGTGTCGTCCGGATCGTGGAGCAGGAGCACTTCTTCGACGAGTTGCACCGGCGGGTCTGGGGTGTGGTCTCGAAACTCTGTGAGGCAGGCCGCGCCGCAACGCCGCTCACCCTCAAGACCTACCTCGGCGACGGTGATCTCGGGGGTATGACCGTCGGCGAGTACCTGTCCGCCCTCGCGACGGCCGGCGTGCCGCTGTCGCAGGCGGCCGACTACGCCCGGATTGTGCGCGACTTGGCGATGCGCCGCCGGCTGATCTCCGTCACCATGGAACTGACCGCTACCGCCTACGACCTGTGCCCAGAGACCACCGCGGAGCAAGTCTTCGCGCACGTGGAGGCGGCTCTGGAGGAACTACGCCCGGCTCTCTCGGCCGAGCGATCCGAGTTCCAGTCCTTCGGCGATGTGGCTGAGACCGCCATCCAGAGCATGCAGCAGGACTGGCAAGCCGGCGGACAGCTCCGCGGCCTCTCGACGGGCTACGAGGGGCTCGACGAGAAGATCGGAGGCTTGGAGGCCCCCGACCTGATCATCATCGGTGGCAGGCCCGGCATCGGGAAGACGGCCCTCGGTCTGAACATCGCCGTCAATGTCGCCAAGGGCCTGCAGCGCAAGCGCCAGAACGGCCAGCGCACCGGCGTGGTCGGTTTCTTCAGCCTGGAGATGGGCAAGGCGCAGCTCTTTGATCGCGCCGTGGCGGCCGAGACCGGGGTCGCCGCCCACCGGGTGAAGAAGCGCAAGATCAGCACGCCCGAGTTCGAGAGCATCATCCTGAAGGCGCGCGAGCTGCGCGACATACCCCTCGACATCGACGAGACCGGCGGCATCTCGATCACCCGGCTCGCCGCCAAGGCCAGAGACCTGAAGAAGCGCCGCGGCCTGGAGCTGCTGGTCATCGACTACCTACAGCTCGTGAAGGGGGACGAGCGCAGGAAGGACGGCCGCACGCAGGAGGTGACCGAGGTCTCGAACGGCCTGAAGGAGCTGGCGAAGGAGCTTCGCGTCCCGGTCATCGCCCTCGCGCAGGTCGGCCGCCAGGTGGAGAGTGCCGAGCGCCGCGACCGCCGACCGATGCTCTCAGATTTGAGGGAGAGCGGCTCGATCGAGCAGGATGCCGACGTGGTGCTCTTCGTCTACCGGGAGGACTACTACCTTGAGCAGCGCAGGCCGGCGGAGGGCACCGAGGAGTTCGCTGCTTGGGAGCGCGAGATGGCGCGCATCACCGGACTTGCCGAGGTGATCGTCGCCAAGCAGCGACACGGCTCGCGCGGGCCGGTCGACATGGGTTTCGACGCTGAGCTGATGCTGTTTCTCGACAAGCCGCCGCCCCGGGAGATCAGCCCTGAGGAGACCCGGCAGAAGGTCGCGAAGAAGCCGCGCCTGCCGGCTGAAGCCACGATCCTCTACGGCCTGCTCCGCACGCTCTCGATGCACAAGAGCGTCCCGGTCTCACCGGAGCAGCGCCGGGCGAACCGTGAGATCCCGGTCAACGCTCGCTTGGTCCCCCTCGATGTCGCAACGCGAGCGTTCGGCAACGACACGATGCCGGGCGAGGCTGATCAAAACAAGATCAACAAGAAGTTCCACGACGCATTCAAAGCCCTACGCGCGGCCGAAATCGCATTCTATACAGGCACGAAAGAGGCCGGCTTCCACATCTTCATGCCCGAGATGGTGAACGACTGATGCCCCAGACCCTTGATCTGCGCGTCGAGCGTGCGGCGGCCCTCGCCGAAAAGAACCTCCGGTCGGTTGAGCGCCACCAAAGGGCTGGTGTGCGCGCAATCCAGAAGGGCAACGATCAGAAGGCTAAGCGAGAAATCGAGCTTGCCGAGCGTGCGAAGGATCTTGCCATCCGCCACGCTCAATTCGTGGAGCGCTATGCTCAGAGCGCTAGCCGAGCCCGAACCGCCCGGATGGTGAGCGCCGCCAAGACCCTCGAACTCGCCATGGCGGCGGCGAAGGTGGCCGACGAGACCGATCAGGAGCGCGAGAGGCGAGAGCGCGCCGAGGCCCGGCGACAGCGGATGCTGGACCGCGCGGATGCGGCGAGGGCCAAGGATCTTCGCGCCGCCGGCGTCGACGCGGATGCGAGGACCGCTGCCGGCCAGCGCGAGCTGGTGACCAATTCCGCCCGCGGCGTCTCTCGCAAGCGCGCCTCCCTCGCGGGGTACGAAGCCCTGATCCAGAACCCGAAGGACCGGACGCCCACCAGGATCAAGGCGATGGAGACCTTCGACGAGCTGTGCCACCGAGCCCATGCCGGCCTATTGCCGAACCCCCGTTTCGAGAGGGGGGTGGACGTGTCGAAGTCCCTCCCGGGCGTGCCGGACGACCGAGCCGATGCCCTGATGGAGATGTCGAGGCTCGCAGCTAGGATCGGGGATGTCGCCCAGGCCATCCTCTACTTCCGCGTCTTCGAGCGCCGCCGGTTTACCGCCATGCGGGATCTCGGCATGGGAGACGAGCGCACCCTCGCCACGCTCTTCCTCGCGGCCGTGGATGGGGTCGCCAGGCACTACGGGTTCGCCACCACCCATCGGGCGGTCGAGGCGATGAACGAGCGGCTGAGCGCCGCCTGATGCGAATTCGGTGGAGCGTGGTCGGTTTCCCGAGATGCCTGTGGATAACTCGCTGGCGCCCCTCTTGCTCGGCAAACTATCCTCCAGGCGCACCCGGCATCGTTTGCCGATCTCTAACGTGTAGCGCCTATCCAGATTGGCACGCGGATCGCCGTTCACCCCGAAGGAGGTCGTTAAGCAAAAGAGACCGGAATGTCGTATGAAGGAATTCGAAGAGGTCGGCGGCGGGGCCCAGCCCTGGAAAAGCAGCCCCCGCCGCCTCTTCGCCACCGAGCCAAGAAAGGCAGCCCAAGTGACAACCACGGTTTTTACCACAGGCCATGCCGGGCCTGCGACACCATTCGCACGGCTTAGCTACCAGTCCGTTACGATCCATGATCGGGGCGAGATGCTCTCGCTCACGGACATGTGGCGAGCGGCGGGGTCGCCTCCCAACCGGGAGCCCTTCAATTGGGCCCGCAAGGAGGGGCAAGCCTTCATCGAGGCTGCCACCATCTCTCATAACCTGCCCGCCAGTCAGGTTCTGGAAGCCAAGCGGGGCAAGGGCGGAGGCACATGGGCTCACTGGCAGGTCGCCATGGCCTACGCCAAGTACCTGAGCCCCGAGTTCCACATGTGGTGCAACACCGTCGTGCGGGGCCACATGGAGCGGCTGCACGCCGGCCCCACGGAACTGCCGGTTGTTGGCCCGGTCGACATCCACATGCCTACCGTCCTCGGGTTCGTGGACAAGGCGGTGAACGCGCAGCTCACCGTCTTCCGCGAGATGGTGCTTCCCGGCCTCGTCGCGATCGAGGTGCGCAAGCACTCGCCCGGCGAGATTGAGGGGGTCACCGCCGGCGAGGTGATCCGCATGGCTGGCGTCGACAACCAGACGGGCCTCCGCGGCCTCGCCCGGATCGTCTCCGACCGTCTCCGCCGCTACCACGCTCAGCACAACGTCGCGGTGCGCGAGAAGGTGCTCGGCGCCTCCCGGGCCTACATTTTCGACCGGGTCACCTGCCGGGAGTGGCTCACTGCTGGTGGCAAGGCGACTATCATGCAGTGCGTGGCGGAGCGCCGCGGGCAGGGCCGCCTGCGCCTCGCCTGAGCTACGTCGTCGGCCTTCTCATCTCGTGCTCCTTCCGGCCTACTGGGAGGAGCACTTTCGTTTGCGCGAGGATACTGTGGATTTCTAGATGCCTTGGCTCCTCTTCCAGACCCCTCTCCCTCGCATATGCGCAGTCGTTCGTGGTCAAGGCAACTCAACTAGTACCTACTCCCTCGCGCTGGCATGTACCAGTTGGGGTTAACGACATTTGACTTGCGCATTTCATTAACTTAGCATAGAAAGCGCAGTGATTTTTGCAGTAGGATCACATGACCGAAGACGAGATCGCTAAGAATTTCTTCGAAACCATCAAGAAGCTAGATAACAGACCCAACCCGCCCGCCAAACTATACAAATACCTCAGCACTGAAAGAATTGACGTACTGCAAAACGGAATGATAAGATTGACGCCCCTGATAGGGACAAACGACATCTTTGAAGTAAGAAGGAATTTCAAAAAATTTGTAGGTCCGGGCATGTCGGCTGCGTTCAAAAGTAACCCTATCATTTTAGAGAGGGTGCACGATCTCATCGTTCTTAATTTTGCTCAAAAACTTAGAATAGACCCGTTGGCCAATCGAAAAATGATTTTGGATAAAGTTAGATCAGGTCTTGGGCCAAACTATGAGGAATTTATATCTGGAATGGTGAAGAACTACTTTGATCAGCTATTTACACCGTATGCTAATTCAGATGAACACATAACTGATTTTTTGGAGAATATGGGTAAGCGAATGCTGGTTTTGTCCCTAACGGAAGATAGTCACAATTCAGTTATGTGGCCACACTATGCAGAACAAGGAAGGGGATTTGTCATTGAATTTGATACATCAAAGAAAATACTACCATTTGAATACTTGCCGAACGCTAAGCCGCTCTATAAGGTGGCATATTCTGACGTCATGGTCGAAGAATTTTTTGAAAATCCCTATGGAATGATCGCTTCTAAAACAAAGAAATGGAGTTATGAGGACGAGTGGCGGATTTTCGGCAATCAAAATGACGCCCAGAAAATAATCAAGGCGGCAGATGAAGATATACATCTTTTCAAATATGACGCAACCTCGGTTACGAAGGTCATTCTAGGTTATGCTTCAAAGACAGAATTTCGCGAAATGGTTGCTAAGGCTGTAGGTTCTATGCTACCAAACGCCAAGATAACCGTTTTGACGCCGAAACGATTTGATCGAGAATTTGTTGAAACGGATCTTTGAGATTATAAAGCAGCAACAGGTAGTGCTGCTCAATCTTCCCAGCTTGCCGGGCGCTCCCAATCCGCCCGGCTCGCTCGATCACCAGCATCTCGTCCCGATCGCTCGCCGGCATCGAACCGCCAGCACCGCCGATCATGCGCTTCATGTCCCCGAGCCTCAGAACAGGCCGCACGCTGGCGAGAATGATCCCGAGCCTCTGACGGATCCGGCGAGACGAGAAGCCCGCCAGCGATCACGGCAAGCCCGTACAGCGCCACGCCGAACCGACGAGCATGCCACCGATTGAGCCGGCTGTTCCTCCAACCCCCTTGGCGCTCCAGCGACCACAGTGTGAGGTTCGCCGCGCTATCCCGCATCCGGCGTTTCCCATCCCGCGAGATCATCTCTCTCTGCGAGATCGCGTGAACCCCCTTGCTCGCGAGATCCGCCGTCTCTCGGCCGTAGAGCCTCACCCACTCATCGGCTCGGCCTTGGAGAACCTCCGCACGGGCTTGAAAGAAGGGGACGCCATGCGACACGACCCGAACCTCGATCGCGCGCATCGCCTCGCTGATGAGGGCTGCCGCGCACCCGTTGACGCTCGGATCCTGGATGTACGGCAGCGTCATGCGTCACCCCCATCATTTCGGGTGTCGCGCACCCTGGCATCCACGAACGCCTTCACGGCATCTCGGGCAGTTGGGACCGACAGGGCGACCAGGAGCGACGCCACCCACAACGGCGGGTCTTCCTGCTCACCGGACAGCCAGCGCATGACCCTGCGCTCATCGGAGCCGCTGACGCGCGAGAGCTGCCGGGCCGTCATGCCGGCACGGTTGAGCAGGTTCGCCAGCTCGCGCGGCGGGATCGGATCGTGGACGTACCGGCGTGGCATCAGGTGCAATTCCATAGTGTCTCCTACGTGGTCGGCGCGATTGCCGTATGGTGAGGTGAGGGCGGTCAGACAGCAGCGCGATACCAGCGCGTTCCGTCGCCCGATGTGTCCCGGGCGTGGATGGCGACCACGCTGCCGGTCTTGTCCGTGATCGTGCAGCGGTCGGCCGTCGTCCCGTACTCCTCGGCCCAGGCTCGCGCTTCGCGGATCGTCCCGCATTCGAGTTGAGGGCCGCGGGCCCAGGACGCGCCGGAGAGTTCAGCGGTGTAAGGCCCACGCGAGCGGTTCGGATGGTTCGCCATGATTGATCCCTGCCCCTGTCCGGCGAGGCGCCCGGTTCCGCATGAGGCGGCTGGAAAGGCGCACCGTGGCGGCGCGCCCCTCGGGTCGCATCACTCCGAATACTGCTCTATGGCTTGACGGATAACGCTATCCGCATCTTCGGCCGCCTCCGCAGCCTCTTCCTCGCTATCGGCATGCTGAATGACTAGGATTTTGTCGCCTTGGCTTGTGTATAGTTCCCAGCCATTATCCATACATAGATCTTTGAGAAATGAGGCGGCCAAGACCCCGATCTGAACCGCCGCCTCTTTCTCATCTCCGAGCCTGACGCGCTCATTCACGAGAGCCCGCTCGCTGAAAATCAAATCGGTCATCTCAGATCCTCCGGCAGGTCGAAGAGGGCGCGCCGCGACAGTGCGCCCTTCGGGTCGCATCAGGCTTTAGACGTGCGTGCAGTTTGCTGCTCCTCGGCCCACGCAGAAATCAGTCGCGCCAACTCTTCAGCCGAGATCGTTATCCCGCGGTCGCTGGCGCGGCCGAAATTTCGCACTCGGTTGCTGGACACGTCCAGCCCGGCGGCGGTGACCAGGCGCTTGATGTCGTCGTCCTTCAGGCCGGCGCCAGCCTTCCAGGCGTTGTAAGCCCTCCGGATCGCCGGCGCTTCGAGATCGGGCGGCGCGTTCATGTGCTGGCCTCCGTGTGTTGATGGGGATTGCCCCTGATCGGCACTTGTGGTTTTCTCTTGGCGCACCCCGCAGCGCGGGGTTGAACCGTCCTTGACGCGGGCTCGGGCTCGGGCTCAGTCAAGTTCCCTGCATCAGCGGGGATGAACCGGTACGATACGCGGCCGCGGTTCACACCAATGATCGTTCCCTGCACTGGCGGGGATGAGGCCCGCCAATCAATTCTTGGCGGGCCTTTTCGTTGGTGCGGTCATGGTAGACGCCTGAACTCATTCTGCATCAGCATCCTCTATACACTCGCTTCTCGCCTCCTCCACGAGGGCGCGAAGGGCCTCCAGAGGAGTGCCGATGAGCACGATGCCGTCGCGATGGGCGCCCTCTAGGACCACTTCGGCCGCAGCGGCGATCTCTGCCTCGCTCGATGTTGCCGAGAGGTTCAACGCCCCGAGGCCGCCCCCATCCACCAACCAATCGGTGACATCTAAGACGGTGAAGCGGTCATCGAGGTAACGGGTGGCGCATATCTCGACGAATTCGGCGTATGCCTCTTCCGCATCCTCCGTCAGAGTTCCGCGCTCGCGGCCCGCCGTGTGACCCTCTGCCATGCGATCCAGCAGGACCGAGAGGCAGCCACCTTCCTCAAGATCGGCTCGCAACCGCACGAGATCAATGACGCAGGCTCGGGCCTCCGCATCACCAAGCGGGGCGGCGAGGGCGACATGGTAACGCTCTTCTAACGGGATCATGCGGGCGCCCGAATAGCCGCGCTCGACTAGGCTAACTGAGCCGTTGCGAGACATGCGTAGGAGGGCACCGTCGTAACGATAGGCGCCCAAGCTTGGGTCCATAGGGGTTCGGGTCAGCACCAGGCGGGCACAGGTAATGGCATCGCTATAGTCGGTCATCGTCTGATCCTCTAGATTAAACCAGTAAGTCGAAAACCTCGGCGAGCACCGCCGCCACGCGCTCCCCAATGAGCCCGCGCCGGCGGATTTTGTCGATACCCTCCGCAAGGGTGAGGTCGTAATCCTCACCCGAGAAATCGCCGGACAGGCTCGCCAGATAGGTGCCCCACATGGTCAGGGACGACCGTTCGACAGGGGTGAGGGGAGGGCAGGGTTCAGCACTCCGGGCCAAAGTACCCATCGGCCTCCTCCACCATCGAGCGTTTCAGGTTCTTGTCCTTCGGCGCCCCACACTCACGGAAGCGCCTTCCTCCTTGTTCGATCACCCGCGTAGGGTCTTTGCCGCAGTGCGGGCAGATGTAGCCGTCGCGAATGATGCGCCCGCCAGAACAGCGCTTTAGGCCGACGTCGTCGGCAATCAACGCCCTATCAAGAAGATCACGGAGGATTTCGGGTTCTATACCGATTTTGCGTTTGGTCATAATCTTCCCTCTGCCTTCTCGATTGCCGATGCGACGATCCCAGCCGTGCGTCGCAGCTCGGGCCGGCATTCCAGCGACAGGTAAGCCTGTCGGAGGGCCGCCAGCATGTCGCCGGTCACAGCGTCCCGACGGTTCCATGCCTCCGCGCCCTCTTCCAGGGTCTCGCCGGTCACCTCCGGCCTAACGGCGCACGTCTCGTCGGAGCACGACACCATCACCTTGGTGGGTGCTCCGCCATGCCATCCCTGGTACTCGGCTGGCGAGCCGCAGAATGGGCACGGGAGCAGCCGAACGGATTTCGTCGTCATCTCAGTTCCTCACAGGTTGGCGTGATTGCCAGGGGTGAAGGTCAGGCGGTGGCTTACAGGGCCTCTCTCATTCTCCGGATGCGCGCTTCGACTTCCTGAGCGACGCGAGCACCGACCGCCGCGTCGACCCGGCGATCCAGGCTGTCTTGGACAGCCGCAACGGCGCGATCGACAACCCGATCGGTTATCTCCGTCACGGTGCCGAGGCGCTCGTTGACCCGATCCTCGATCACGCGCCGGATGCGAGCATCAACGGCGGTCGCCAGTTCGTCGCTGACCTGGCCGAGCTTTACCTGGCCGCGCAGGTTCGCCTTCATGCTTTCTATGCGCTGGCTGACCAGTAGCCCGAGCTGTTTCTCGTCCCGAACGATGGCCAGCAGCTCGGGCTTGGCAGCTTCGAGCAAGCTGGTGAGCTGCTTGCGTGCGTCGTCGTCGAGGTAGGTCGGCCAGAGCTGCTTGCAGAACTCGGCGACGACGGCGCGCTGCAGCTCCGCCCTAGCTTCCGGCTCGGCGAACAGCACTGCCATAGCGCTGGCATCGAGCTTCAGCCCGACGCGGGTGACGGGGGTGTTGGACATCACAAACTCCCAATGGGCCTCATGCAGCCCGCAGGACGGCCGAAAGACAGCCGCCCGGCGCGCAGCACGGGAAAGAGAAGGGCGGCCGTACGCCTCTGCGTCCTGCGCGTCCTCAAAGCGGAGCGTGCGGCCCGTGGCGTCACGGGCAAGCTCGCCGTGGGCGCGCAGGATGAACCCTTCCATCGTCGGGATGATATCGACGTGCGTCGGGCGGGCCGGCACTGCGGCCACAGAAGCGGCCGGCACGATAGCGTCGGGACGAACAAATCGGGCTCCGGGCTCGCCATCAAACCGAACGCGAACCGTTTCAGCATCGCCGCGAAGTTGCGGAACGCCCGTCGCCTCAATCACGCCAGTGCGCACCGGGAACGACGGGTGTGCATCCGGCGCCAACTCGAACCGCGATCCTGCGGCCGGCGCCTCGCACATCTCGGACATGGAAGGGCACGGCTTGCCAGCGTTCAACGCCGCGCACGCCTTCTCCGCAAAGTGCAGATCGCCAAACCAATGGCGAGCGCCGTTCCCGTCCACGTGGATCGCGCTGTTGTCCCGGTCGATGATGTCATAACCGCCGGACTGGCGGGACACGGGAGCGAACCGGACACGGGCCGAAGCGGGATTGATGCCGGCTCGGCGCAAGGCGTCTTCCCTCGACAGCGCCGGACCCTGCCACAGAACGGTTTGGTACTCGTGTTGCACCTGCATATCGTCGGGTTCGGCATAGCGAGCGACGGTCTTGGTGGTGCCGTCCGTGCTCCGGAACTGCCACACAGTGAACCGCGACGCATCGGAGTGAACGGGGGGCAGAGTGCTGGCGACGGGCTCGGCTGCCTTGCCTGCCGCTTCCTCGGCCTCACGATCAATGCGAGCGGCCACGTCCCGCACGGTCTGAGGGTTGAGCTTGCACGCCCCGAGGAAGCGCCGGGCCGCAGCCGAGTTGGCACACGGCTTGTCGATAGGACAGCCGCCCGGGGTGAGGAACACAAGCCCGCCCTCGGTGCGCTGAATGGTGAGGCCGTGGGACGTGGCATCGGCAACGATGTCGGCGGGGATGCGAGCGGGCATGATCGGAGTTCCTGAAAGGCTGGCGTGATTGCCAAAGGCGGGATTGAGAAACGGAAGGCGGGGTAGCGGGGCGCAGCCCCGCCGGATCATCGAGACGCGCAAGAAGCCGACAGCGACCCAACCGTGTGACGCGATCCTGTCATCGCCGTGAGACGCGCCGCCTCGACCTGCCAAGCGTGGGCACCCTGAGAGGCAAGTCGATCACACCGGAGCGCACCGGCATGGGCCGATGCGACCCGCCCCCACGAAGTCACGAAAGCCGCCGTTGCCAGGACGGCGAGGAGAAACAACCCGAACGAGACGGCGGCTGGGCGAAACCTGGCGGACGAAACAGGCTCGGCTGCTGCAACAACCGGGCGCACATCATCCGTGGCCGTGGTCGGCACCGGGGCCGGATGGGCCGGGCTGTCATCGATCACCGGAGGCAGGGCCGGAACGGCCGATCGCGGCACGTCATATCCGAGCCCCGCCGCATAGGCGTAGGCGTCCGCCTCGCTTTCCCATGACAGGATCTGGAACGTTCCGCCCTCGCGTGCGGCGATGCGAGCGGCGATGGCAGGGCCGCACTGGCGAGCGTCCTCGATATAGCGCGGATCGGATGCCTCGCAGGCGAGATCGGCCGGCACACGACCCACGAAGGCAAACCGGCCGTTCGGTGTGGGGATGAGATGGCACGGGAGAGGCGTGGGCGCATCGTCATCTTCCTCCGGAAGGAAGGTCTCTTCCTCGCCAGTGCCGCCGCAGTCGCGGCAGTCGATGATCCGGCCGTCCGCGCCTGTGTCCTCGCCGGTACCGCGGCAGTGGTAGCAGGGGGCCGCTGGAGCGTGTTTGGCCACGACAGGCGCCGCCACACGAGACGCCTCATACTCGCTCATGCGAGCCATCGTGTCCTGACGTGTGGTGCTGTGGACGTGGCCGAACGCCAGCGTTGCGTCGAATTCCACGGCGCCGATACGATCGATGACAGCCAGGCTGTAGCCGCTACGCCGTACCGAGCCGGACAGAGACGAGACACTCTGGTAGCCGTCCCGGTTGAATGGGACGATCGAGCCGTCCGCCTCCTGGACCACATACCGGCCCCGCGGGTTGAGCACGACACGAACAGGACGAGAGACAGGTTGCGTCATAGCTGTGGCCCCTGATTGGCTGGCGTGGAGCGCACTGATGGTCGGCGCGATCGCCGATCCTGGTGCGCTCCTGCGGGAGGCGCGGTTGCCTCGCCTGTGGTCGGCGCTCTTGCCGTGAACACACACTAGGACATGACGAATTTGTTCGTCAAGTCGTTTGCCAAAGAAATTCGTCAGTCAACGACAGAAACCACGCTCGCTCGCCAGTAGGCGCGGGGATAGCTCGGGCGCGTGCGCGTATACGTAGGCTCGTGTGCGTGTAGAGTATCAAGTATAAGCAGAAGGGATGGCGGGGTCTGATTAAGGGATCGAGACCTTACCCTGGGACCGGCCCAGCTGGTCATTTCCGCAGAACTCAAAAAGGCAACGCTGGGCCACGGTCCACCGCAGCGCATGGGGCAGCGCGCCTATCCCAGGATGACGAGAGGGGCTTGCCATTGCCGAATTTGTTCGTCATCTTCTGTTTCGGCTCAGGGGCACCCTTTCGAGGGCTGAGCGATGAGAACGAAGTCGGAGTTGGTGGCCGCGGTGTCGGCGGCATCGGGCCTGAGCAAGGGCGACACGGAGGCGGCGCTCGAAGCGTTCCGCGATGTGATCGAGAACGAGATGGCGAACGGCAGCGGCGAGCTGCTGTGGCCGAGAGTGGGTCGCTTCTACCGGCAGACGCGCGCTCCGCGGACGATCAGCACCCCCATGACGGGCGGCGAGCGGCGCCAGATCCCCGAGACCCGGATCGTCCGGTTCTCTCCGTCGGCGACGCTCAAGGAGCTGGTGCGGTGAAGAAGACCAGCCTCTCCGATCAGGCGCGGCTCAAGATGGCCTCGCCGGACAACGTTCGTACCCTGCGCCGGGTGCAGCAGGCGGGCCCGTCGGCGCCGAGCGAGAAGGCCGTCGCCAGGCACGTGCATCCGCGCTCGAAGCGGCCGCTCAAGGGCCGAGAGGTGCAGTCATGAAGGTCTCGATGCAGGTCGAGAACCCCGATGAGGTGAACGTCACCCTCACGGTGACGATGCCCCTCAGAAAATGGCGAGTGGTCATGGCCGACCTGCTCAGAGACTACGGCTCGGGCAGTTCGGTGGAGCTGGCGAACGCCATCTCCGGCGTGATTGATGACGTGGCGACGGTCTTCGGGCCCCCGCTGTCGGATCCAAAGCCATCGGCCAGCGCCGAATAGGTTCGTCACCAGGGGGCCGCCGAGATCGCCGGCGGCCCTTCTCACATTCCCCGACATTCGAGGTGAGACATGGCCGCCAAGGAGATGACGGTGCGCGCCTGCCAGCAGGGCGGGTTCGTGGTCTACGACCGGATCCAGATGGTGCAGAACCCGGATCCGATCGCTGCGTTCGGCGAGATCCGGCCGGCGCTGGATTTCGTGCTGAAAGCGATGGTGCCGATGACGGAAGTGAGGGTCGACGCCGCGGGCGTTGACGCTGAGGCGATTGAGCGACGCTTTCGGAAGACCATGGAGGGGTACGAGCGCGCACGCCGCGGCGGAGCGGTCTCGCTCCTCGACCCGGGCCACCAGCCTTCTGGCCTGCAGGACCAGCACCTGCAGGATGTCGAGCGCGAACTCGCCACCGGCCGCCTCGTCCCGCGCGACGAGCCCCTGATGGAAGACGACCGGTCGTGAGCCAGATCACCACCGAACACAACGGCCACCAGATCGTCTACGCCGAGAACGAGGACGTCTGGCGCTGCTGGGGCATGGAGCTGGAGGCAAAGACCCTCACAGCCCTAAAGACGAAGCTGAACGCGGCAGATGCGGCAGCGCGCCGGGTCGGCAATGTGAAGGTCATTGTCCTGTCTCACTACGGCGAGTTCTCGATGGGCGTCGTCACACTCCTGGAGGGCGAGAAGCACGCCTGGGTTTCCCCGCGGGTGCCAGGCGAGAAGGTGCTGGGACGCCGGTCGCGAACCAAGGTCCAGTTGGACGAGCTTGCGCTCGATACGCCGGTCGTCCGGGATGCTGTCGAAGCGTGGGGCCGAGCGAAGCTCGCCTATCAGGCAGCCGCACAGGCGGAGCGCGATGCCAAGGCGGCGATCCCACGCGCGACAAGGGCCGACCTGGCGGCGACGCCGACGGGAGGTGAGCCGTGATCGGCGATGTCGATTTCCAGCGTTGGAACGCACGCCTGAATGCTAGGTCGCCCCTGATCATGCGACGCAAGGTCGACCTTGAGACCGGCTACGTGCGGCCGTCCTGCGGTTCCATGTTGAGCTTCTGGCGATCCAGCTTCAGGCTCCGCCGAAAGCCCCTCAAGGCGCCACCACGCCGCAAGCCACACCCACGGAGGAACGGCTGATGAAGCAGGAGCGTGAAGCCTTCGAGGCTACCTTCAGGTGGATCTTCGATTTCATGGAGAACTTTGAAGACCGCACGCTGACCGACGAGGAGAAGGACAGGGCGCATGAACTGTACGCCGAGGGTGAAGATGCCTGGGAGGCTGCCGCGCGCGTCGTGGAAGGCCGCTGAAGGAGGAACGGATGAGTGAGGAAGCCCTCAAGAAAGAGATCAGGCAGCTCGCCAAGCGCGTCGCTGAGCTTGAGGCTGATCTCCGAGCGGAGCGCGGTGAGCAGACCCCGAGCGAGATCGCTGTCCGGAGGTATGGGACCAGCATGGCATCGCCTGGGACCCTCCACGTCACGCTGAGTATCGACGATCTCGATCTCATGGGGAGGGGCGAAGCCTACGTCGACTACCTGCTCGGCGTGGCAAAGCATCACATCATGACCGAGAGAGCCCATAGGCAGAAGGCAGCATCATGACCGATCCGCTCGACAAGGCCGTCTTCGCCGCGATCAAGGAGATGGACCGGCAATACCAGGAGGGATACCCGGGTCCGTACCTCTATCGGGGTGCTGACGACGGGAAGCATAATCATCGCGACGTCGGGATCGACGGTCCGGCCGACCTCACGAAGGTGATCTTCGCTGCCCTGTCCACACTCACAGCCGGGGATCTGGAGGCGATCAAGGCGAACCCTCCCGGTGATGAGGATCGGCCCCGTGAGCAAGCCTCCTGACGCCCTCTGGAAGATCGGCGAGGTCGCCGCCGCCCTCGACCTGCCGCAGAACGTCCTCCGCTTCTGGGAGGCCCGCTTCGACCAGGTCCAGCCGATCCAGCGCGGCCGCGGCCGGCGATCCTACCGCCCGGAGGACGTCGACCTCCTGCGAGGGATCAAGCACCTCCTGTACGTGCAGGGGTACACGATCCGAGGCGCTCAGAAGCTGCTGCGTGAGAACGGCACCCTGTTCGTCCAGGCGATAGGCCGAGGCGAGCAGCGGACCCTGGAGCTGCCGAAGAGCGCATAGCCGAAACCACGACCACCACTGCAAGAGCCGCGCGGTAGCGATCCGCGCGGCTCTCTCCGTTTTATGGCATGCGGCAGCCTGTCGCGATAGCCGAGCCTTATCCATTTTTACTGAAACCTTTCTCTGAAGTTTCTCGCGTAAAGCACTAAAAACATTGCGTTTTTTTGGTTTGCAACTCCGCACGGTGTCGAGTACCTATTTGCTCACACCACGAATTGCGCCTCGGGGACGGGGCGCCGGACGGATCGCCGAGGAGCTGGGAAGATGCCTCGGTCGATGAGGGCGCGGTCGGGAGCCCCGCCTCTCCAGCTCGCACCACGGCCAAAGCGGATCTCCCCTCGGAAACGAGGCTACTCGGCAGCCTGGGATCGGGCCTCGACCGGGTATCGCAGGAAGCATCCGTTCTGCGCCTGGTGCGAGCAGCAGGGGAGACTGACGCCGGCAGCGGTCGTCGACCACAAGGTCCCGATCGTGGACGGCGGGGAGATCTTCGACCGGGCCAACTGGCACGGCTTGTGCCGGCCTCATCATGATATCAAGGGTCAACTTGAAGTTTATGCGAGGAATACAGGTCAGACGCACCTACTACCTCTGTGGTGCGACGATCCGGAAGAAAGACCTCGGAAATTCAGGTAATATCTGCTAGAACAAGCGAGCCGCTCTGGTGCTCGTAACACCTCGGCGGCTCTGACCAAGCAGTCTGGGTGAGAGACCGAATGGCTATCGAATGCGTAGCGGTTGATGACCGCGGCGGCAAGATGTGCTCTGTCGAAGGCTGCGAGAAGCAGCTCCGAGCCCGAGGGCTTTGCTCCACACACTGGCGCAGATGGAGCATCCACGGCGATCCGAGCTTGGGGGCTCGAAAGCTGGCGACACAAGGATGTAGCGTTCAGGGTTGTGATAGGCCCCATTCGGGGCACGGCCTGTGCAACCTGCATTGGCAGCGCAAACACAATGGTCGGCCCTTGGCAAATGAGAGGCTTGATCGACCGATCTGGGGCATATGCCGCACAATTGGTTGTAACAGCACCGTCCGAAGCGGTTTCGCCAACTTCTGTGAAAAGCACTACGGACGGGTCAGAAGGCGCGGCACAGACGACGACCCGATCATCACCAGGCGCTATCTGAGCAGCGACGGGTATGTGATTGTTTCAGGGCGCCAGGGTCATCCTGCCAGCGGCGATCATGGCCGTGCCTATGAGCACAGGATCGTACTCTACGATGAGATCGGCCCTGGCTGGCACAACTGTTATTGGTGCGACCGTCCGGTATCATGGGACGTAAAGAAGGGTGACGACAAGCTCGTCGTAGACCATGTAGACGGCGACAAACAGAACAATTCTCCGTCCAACCTCAAGCCGTCATGCCACGCCTGCAACTACAAGCGCGGTCTGTTTTTAGCTTGGGTAGGACGACATGCTGACGATCCGGTGCTGGAAGGGTTGTTCCAGGCCGCCAAGCAACGGGCGCTGTCAGCTTCAGAGATCGGCCAACACAGGGTGCAAACAGGTCTCCAAAGCCTGTGAGGTGGGTTCGATACCTACGGCCGGTGCCAACGAGAGAGATGGCCGGGCGGACGGCCACCGGACTGTAAATCCGGCGCCTCTGCGCATGGCGGGTTCGAGCCCTGCCTCTCTCACCAGTTCAGTTCAGGGCTGCGGGGCCGCGGATGAAGGCCTGTAGCGTGTCGCGCATCTCGTCCATTGTGTCGGCGCTCGGCTTGTCACGGAAGTCGGCGGGATCCGCATCCTCACCGGCGCTCCCGAGCAAAGGGACCAGCGTAGGCTCGCGGTAGCTAAGCGACGCTCCTTTAACGGGCTGGATGCTGTGGCTCTGCACAGCCTCGAACCGGCGACCTGGGTAGGCGGCCTCCATGTGGGCAACCAGCTCGTGGCAACGGTCGGTGTCCTCGGCGAACTCGTCCGGGAACATGATCATGAAGGTGTCGGCGACGGGCCGGCGCGGTGCAGCAGTGCGGGACATGGGAGCCTCTGGGAAGGATCGTTCCAGTTTCGTTCTCACATCCAGGGCTGTCAATCGAGCAGGGCATCCATGCATCAGGTCGTCCCACTCGCCCTATCCGCCGTAGTCGCCATCGGGATCGCTGGAGCGGTGGTTTGGCGCGAGGAGAGCAAGCGGGCTGCGGAGCTGGATCGGCGTCGCGCTGCAGGTGGATCCAGCTACGACGCGCCGACCTACCCGGGCTCGCCGCTCTACGGCGGCCATGCGGCTCCGGCGACCTGCCACTCACACGGTGACGGCGGCTTCTCCTGCTCTTCGGATAGCGGATCCGACGGCGGCGGTAGCGGCGGGGACTGAGGACGCGATCATGACCGAGACCCAGCGTGGAGCCCTCTCCAGCATGATGCAGGCGATCCTGGCTTGCTCCTGCTGCCCGCCTGACATCCGCTTCCGGGCGGAGAACCTCGCCATCAAGCTCTCCGGCAACCCGATGGACGACATCATGGAGATGGTCCGTCGCGCCGGTGGCAGCACCACGAGGCACTGATCGTCATGACCATCCTGATGAGCGCCGACAATCCTGGCGGGGCGAAGCTCGAAGAGCACCTGCAGGAGCTGATCGGCGAGATCGAGGCGAAGTGCGCCCGGCTCGCCGGCGATCAGCGGCCCGAGGCGCTTGACGTGCTGCGCAACAACCGGGACATCACCGCCCGGCTGAAGGAGTGCCTCGCGCTCCAGACCCACAGCCTGCAGCGGCTCGGCGCCCTTGGACCCGATCCAGGGCCGACCGGCACGCCGCGCGTCGGCGCCGGCTCCAAGCCCTAAGCCATCCATTCAGCGGGGAGCACCGCGAGCGACCGAAGCGACGCCGTGCGTCGTAGCAGGTCCGAAGCCCCGATCCGGTCATCGCGAACCCTAGGACCCCGGATCACAACAGCGGTGAGAATTCGAGAAAGCCATGGCAGCTATCCAGCGCAAGAACCTGGCGCAGGTCGGCGCGGGTGACCCCAAGGTCGTGGCCTTGCCGGGCTATCGCGAGATCCCGGCCTGCCTGTTCCCTCTGAAGACCGACGAGGCCAAGGCCGAATACGACCGGCTCGCCAGGATGGTCTTCGACGCCGGCCAGATGACGGTCGGCAAGCACTCCGCCCTCTGCGCGTACATCGTCCAGTTCGACGGCGTGACTGACGCTGCTCTGCAGGGCAAGCCCCCGAAAGGCTCGCACGTTGAGAACCTCATCCGTTCGCTCAAGCGGCTTGACCTCGGCGGGCTCGACAAGCCGATCGCCGCGCCGGCGGGCGCGTCCGTCAACAAGTTCGCGCGCGTTGGTCTTCCGAACCGTCGCCGATAGGACGTTCAACAAGACCACTTTCGACGACGCTCCGGTCGCTGACTATCCCCGCATCGCCGAGTGGTACTGCCAGGCGGTCGTGAACCGCCGGATCCCCACCTGCGAGTTCGAGATCCTGGCGGCCGAGCGCTACCTGCACATGCTGCAGGAGGCGAAGAAGCCTCGCTCCGAGCTGGTCTTCTCGGTCGAGCACGCGATCGACGCCTGCCGGTTCATCGAGATGCTGCCCGAGGTGAAGGGCGGCGACGGCGGCACGATCCTCCTCCAGCCGGTGCAGTGCTGGTGGATCTGCGCGATCTTCGGGTTCCGGGAGCGCGAGACCGGCCGGCGCTGGACGCGCACGGTCAACCTCTGGGTCCCTCGGAAGAACGGGAAGAGCACACTCGCCACCGGCATCGTGCTCTACGCCCTGAATTTTGAGGGGGAGAGGGGTGCCGAGGGCTACATCTCCGCCGGCTCGGAGAAGCAGGCCGACGTCCCCTACAAGATGATCCGGCAGACGGTCGACGCCGAGCCGGAGCTGCAGGCGCACCTGCGGATCTCATACACCAAGGAGGCGATGGAGTTCGGCGCCACGGGGGCGACGCTCCAGCTCCTGGCCTCCCGAGCGAAGAACCTCGACGGCCTGAACCCCCACGTGGTGCTGGCGGAAGAGCTGCACGCTCAGGACCAGGCTGTCATCGGCGTGCTGAAGAGCGCCCAGGGCGCCCGCAAGGCGCCGTTGTGGGTCTCAATCTCCACTGCAGGCCGGGACAGCTTCGGGCCCGCCTACGCGGCTTTCTGCGACGACCAGCGGGTCCTGAAGGGCGAGATCCGCGCGCCACGGCGCTTCACCGTCATCTACGCGGCCGAGCCCGGCGACGAGGATCAGCGGTTCACGCCGTCGGTCCTGGAGAAGTTCAACCCGCTCTGGGGCATCTCGCTCAACCCGGTCTCGATCGGGGAGGAGGAGGCCGAGGCGCGGATCTCGGAGGCGAAGCTCCAGGAGTACGTCCGGACCCGGCTCAATATCTGGGTCAGGGCTGCCGGCACACTGTTCTCGACCGAGGACTGGAGGAAGTGCGGCGACCCCCGGCTCAACCTCGACGTCCTGAAGGGCTTCCCCCTCTACGTCGGCGTCGACCTCGCCTCGCACTCGGATCTCAACGCCGCCGCCTTCATCGCGAAGGTCGGCGACCAGCTTTTCGCCCACATCCGCTACTGGCTGCCGGAGAAGAGCAGCCGGTTCAAGGATGAGCGCTTCGCCGACATGTTCTCGGCTTGGGCTCGCGACGGACACTTGACCCTCACCAAGGGCGATCACGTCGACCACGAGCAGATCCTGGCCGACATCCTCGCGACGGTCGAGGGCCACACCGTGGTGGGGTTCTCGTTCGACAATTGGCAGGCCGACTTCCTGATGGGCGCGGTCGAGAAGCGGGGGCACGTGGCCTTCCGGGTCTCGAAGAGCCCGCGGGAGTTGACCCGGTCGACCGACGACCTTGTGGCTCGCCACCGCAACCCGGACCGGCTCCAGCACGACGCCAACCCGATCTCGGCCTGGTGCGCCGGCAACGTGGTCGGTTTCTGGGACGCCAACGACAACGTGCTGCCGAAGAAGGAAGAGCGGGGCTCCAAGCTGTCGATCGATGGCATGGACGCGCTGATCCTCGCGAACGCAGCCCGCCTCCACGACGAGGCTGGCATCCTCGACGGCACGAAGAAGACCGCCCCCAACGTCTACCTGCAGCGCGGGCTGCTCGGGGAAGATGCCTGATGGCCGAGCAGTTCGAGCTTTTCGCTACCGAGAAGACCGGCGAGGCCGGCCAGCTCGTGCATCAGGCACCGGTGAGCCCGAGCAACCCCCTGGAGTGGCAGCAGTTCGACCACGGCTGGGAGGAGTTCGGCTTCCTCGGTCTCGGCAGCGCGAGCGGCCTCCTGAGCAGCAACGCGACCGGCCTCGCCCTGGCGATCCAATGCGCGGACGTGAAGGCTCGGGACATCTCCAAGGCCGACATGCTGCTCTGGCGGCGCCAGGGACGCGGCTGGGGTATGGTCGAGCCCGGCCAGCACGACTTCGCTCGGCTCCTCGCCACCAAGCCGAACGACACGTCGATGACGTGGTCCGAGTTCTGGCGGATGGTCGTCCTGCACCTGGAGCTGGCGCAGAACGCCTACGCCCTGAAGGAGATCTCCGCCGACGGCACGGTGACTGGCCTGATCCCGCTCCTGCCGGCCCGTTGCCGGATGCGGATCACCGCCCGCGGCCGCATCTTCTACGAGATCTGGGCGGCGACCGAGTACGAGCGCGCCGTCCTCGGCGACACCTACCTGATCGTGCCCGAGGATCGCATGATCCACTGGCGCGGCCGGCTCTTCGACGGGGTGAACGGCCTCTCGAACCTCACCCTCGGCAATCCGATCTTCGAGCTGCTGAGCGCGATCGGCGAGTACCAGACCAAGCTGTTCGGCAACGACGGCAAGCAGACCTTGGTCTTCGAGACGAAGGAAGGGTTCCCCGCCGGCGATGCAGGCGAGGCGGCCTTCAACCGCCTGAAGCGCCAGATCACCAATCGGGTGCGCAAGGCGAGCGCCTACGGCGACCCGATCCTGCTGGAGATGGGTCTGAGCGCGAAGTCCATCGCCTTCAACGCCAAGGACAACAGCACCGCGGAGAGCTTCACCCAGCAGGTGATGCGGATCTGCGGCCTTATGCAGACCCCGCCGCACAAGATCTTCGCCCTGGAGGCGGTCGCCTACAACAACATGTCGGCGATGGACCGGCAGTATGCCAACGACTGCCTGATCCCCACCGCCCGCACCATCGAGGCGAAGCTGCGGAACGCAGTGCTGCCCGAGAGCGAGTGGTTCACCTACCAGCCCGAGTTCGACCGCGGCGCCCTGATGGCCGCGGATCCGGAGACGCTGAACAAGCTCCTGACCACCGGCATGCAGTCGGGCGCGCTGACCTTCGACGAGTTCCGAGAGTTGATGCCCTTCCGGCTCAACCCGCTGAAGAAGGGCGGCGACCGCCGCACCGTGCCGGTCAACATGAGCCTGGTCGATGCGAACGGTGAGGTCGTCCAGGCCGGATCCGGACAGAACGCCACCCAGCCCGGCGCAGGCGAGGGCGAGAGCCCCGACAACAACGCCGGAAAGGGCCTGAGGCTCGTCGCCGACAACCCGTGAGGACAGCCATGACCAACGGCCAGATCCACCTGCGCGCCGAGCGCGTCAGGGAGATGATCCACGTCATCATGGGGGAGGGCCGGCTGGGCATGCGCTCCGCCCGCACCCTCGCCGAAGCCGAAGCCTTCGCCAACGCGCTGCTGCGGATGGTCGAGGAGATCCGCGCCGAGCAGCGCACCACGGCCGACAACTTCTCCTGAGGACACCATGACCACGAAGCGCGTCTCGCTTGACGAGTACCTGCACGCGAAGGGCGCCTACGGCCTGCTGCGCAAGCAGTTCGCCCGGGACAACGGCGTGGTGCTCAAGGCCGCTCACGCCGAGAGCGAGAAGCGCGCCAAGTACACCAAGGGCTCGGGCCGCATGGCCTTCGTGATGTCGGCGGAGGTCGAGGACCGAGATCGGGACATCGTCATCCAGGCGGGCCTCGACACCACCGAGTTCGAGAAGAACCCGGTCGCGCCGTGGGCCCACCGCTCCGGCGACTTCCCGGTCGGGAAGTGGGAGAACCTCGCGAAGAACCTCACCGGACGCCCGAAGCGCACCGAGGGCGAACTGGCGCTCACCATGGCCGACCCGAACGCTCAGCGCCTCGAAGCGCATTGGGCGGCCGGCTCCCTCGTCGCCTGCAGTATCGGCTTCATGCCGAAGGAGATCGAGCGTCGGGAAGTCCCCGATGAGATGAAGGGCGAATATTACTATCCGGGGTACATCATCCATTCGGCAGAATTGTACGAATGCTCGCCGTGTTCGATCCCTGCGAACCCGGCTGCATTGGCGAAGGCCGCTGCCGACGGCGACGTGCTCTCCCGCGAGATCATCGAAGAGGTGCTCGACACCTGGAAGCTGGAGAACGGTATCCTGATGCCGCGCAAGGCGTTCGAGGACGCCCATCGCGACGCTGCCGGCGGCAAGACATCGCACACCGTTTCCCTCGGTGTCGACACCTCGCAGGCGACCGCTGACCTGCGCGCCCTGGGTGAGCATGCCGAGAAAGCTGAAGGCGCTCTGACGCGCCTCGCCAAGTTCTTCGGCCTGAAGCCGGAGGAGCCTGCCGCGCCGCCGGTGCCCGAGCCCCAGAAGACCGTCGAGGAGCAGGTCCGCGACCAGATCGCAAAGGATCTGCCAGCCCTCGAAGCCATCCATGACCTGTTCGAGGCCGATGCCGACCTGGCCGCCCTCGACGCCGAGATCGCGGTTCACGCCGCGCTGTAACCCGCCCGCACACGGCGGTTCACCCCGGTGGCATTCCCCTGTGCGGGCGCCGCCACCTTTCCCCATGGAGAAGTGACATGACCCTTGCGCAGTTGCGCGAGAAGCTGAAGGCCGACCGCATGAAGCTGGCGGCCCTTCGCGGAAAGGCCGCGGCCGATGGCGCCACTGCCGAGGATCGCGCCGCCTACAAGGCCGGGATCGCCACCTGCAATCAGGTGCTCGACCTGATCAAGGACGCCGAGGAGGAGGAGCGCATCGAGGGGCTCTCCTCCAAGGGCGCCAACGATCCGATCGAGGGCATCGGCCACAACGGCGGCCCGGACGTCCGCACCTGGGCGGTGCCGAAGCAGACCGTCGCCAAGGAGCAGAAGACCCTGCTCGCAGTGGCCGCCGACGCCAAGGCGGCGCTCATCAACAAGTACGGTGACCCGAAGGAGCGGGCGACCGCCATCTCCGTGCTCAAGGCGGAAGGTTTCGGCGACTTCGCCGACGAGCAGATCGCGATCCAGCGCCGGAAGACCGTCACCTCGGGCATCTCCTCGAACGTGCTGCTGCCGCAGCCCGTGACCTCCGAGGTGATCGAACTGCTGCGGCCGCAGGCGACGTTCCTGGAAGGCAATCCCCGCCGGGTCCGCCTGATCGGCGGCAAGTTCCGGCAGCCGCGTGGTGCCTCCCCCGCCACCGCCGCGTATGTCGGCGAGGGTGCGAAAAAGCCGGTCGGCACGCCCGGGTTCGACGACATCAACATGTCGTCCTACAAGCTCGCCGGCATCGTCCTGTTGACGAACGAGGCCCTGAAGTGGCCGGTCGTCGACATCGAAGCCTACGTGCGCAACGACCTTCGCCAGGTGCTCGGCCTGACGATGGACAGCGCCATGTACTTCGGCAATGGCACCGGCGCGACCCCGCTCGGCATCTTCAAGAAGAGCGGCATCACCACCCTCGACGCCTCGACCACCGGCTACTTCGCCAACGTGAAGGCGCCCACGGTCGCCGAAATCGACAGCATCGCCTCGCGCATGATCCTGTCGATGACCGGCGCCAACATTGTCATGACCAACAAGTGGCGGTGGATCTTCTCCTACCGCACTTGGCACTACCTCTCGAACCTCCGGGACGGCAACGGCAACCGGATCTACCCGGAGCTGGCGCAGGGCAACTTCAAGGGCATCTCGTTCCTGGTCTCGAACCAGATCCCCGAGAACGGCGGCACCACCACCGACGAGAGCAGTCTCTCGCTCGTCGACTTCGGTCACGTCCTCTTTGCCGAGGAGGAGGGCATGATCATGAAGTCCTCGACCGAGGCCACGATCGACGACAATGGCACCACCGTGTTCCTGTGGCAGCAGAACATGATGGCGATCCTCGCCGAGATGGAGCACGACGTCACCCTCGACCAGTCGAAGGCCGTCGCCACCCTCACCAAGGTCCGCTGGGGCGCTCCCTAACCTCTGACGGTGCCGATGCTCACCGGAATAGTCCGGTGAGCTTTCCCTGACAGGTGAGAGAACACGACGATGGCGAAGGACATGAAGGTCGAGGATTACGCCGCGCTGGCAGACGAGCGCACCGGCCTGGTGCCCATGAAGAACATCAAGCACACCTCGACCGAGAGCATCGGCGACGTGGCCGGCTATCACCCGCACGTCGCCAAGCGCCTGCACGACGAGGGTTGGGCCGAGCCGGTCGGCAATCTCAAGTCGGTGAAGCCCGACGAGAAGGTCGTCACCACCAACACCGAGGCCGAGCGGCTGAGCAAGATCGCCATCCCGGACGACTGGCGCACCATGCACCACCTGCCGCTCATGAAGATCGCGAGCCAGCTCGCCGGCCGCAACGTCGACACGAAGGCGGAGGCGGAGCAGATCGTCGAGACCGAATGGAGCCGCCGCAAGCCCGCAACATCCGCGGTCTCCATGTCCTCGCTGCCGACCTCGTGATGGCCGGCGAGAAGCAGGAGCAGGGCGGCAAGCCGGAAAGCCGGCCGCCCGCGCAGGACCGCCCTGATCTCGGGCCGAAGACCGTGCGTCGCCATCCCGACAAGATGGTCACGCCGGCCGGCGGCAAGGGCTACTTCACGAAGTGAGCGTCATGGACCTGCGCCGGATCTCCGCTCCTCTGACGCGGGCCCAGAAGCTCGACGTCGTCTCCCTCGCCGAGGTGAAGGCGCAGGCGCGCGTCATGCACGACGAGGAGAACGACCTGATCGAGAGCTACATCGCGACGGCCTACGACTACCTGTCCGGGCCAGAGGGGTGGACGAACGGCTACTGCCTCCTGGAGGAGGAGTTCGAGGTCTACGTCGAGACGCTGGTCGACGTGTTCGAGCTGCCGGTGCGGCCCTTCATGGGCGATACGGTCGGTTTCGCCCGACGGGACGCGATCATCGACACCTACGCGGACATCGACGCAGCGACCTACATCCTCACCAACTCCGGCGATTTCGGCATGTTGGCGCGCCTGCAGCCGTCGCTGGTCTCACCTCCAGCCTTCGCGCGAGACCCGCGCCGCTACCGCATCCGGTTCAAGGCTGGGCACGAGGATCCGGCTACGATCCCGGAAGGGCTGAAGCAGTCGATCAAGCTTCTGGCCGCCCACTGGTACGTGAACCGTGAGGCGACGATCGCCGATCCGCGCGTGAGCAACGTCAGCCGTGAGGTGCAGCTCGGGGTTCGCAGCCTCGCTGGTCGCTACCGCATCGAGCCGGACCACTCCTGATGCCGCTCGCCGCCGGCCGCGCCTCCACGCTGGTGGAGATCCAGACTTCCACCGAGGCCCGCGATCCTGTGTCGAACGAGCCCGTGCAGACCTGGGCTCTGTTCCGCAAGGCATGGGTCTCGATCGACGTCCGCCGCGGCGGCGAGTATTTCGAGACCGGCTCCCGCTACAGCCAGACCATTCAGGTGCTCAAGGGTGACTGGCTGGAGCTGAAGGATGTCACGCCCGGCATGCGGATTGTGATGGGCATCCCGCAGCAGATCTTGGACATCAAGACCGTTCTTACGGACAACGACCTGCGCATGCAGGTTCGTCTTGAGTGCGTCGCCGGCGAAGGCGCGCGGTAACTCAACATGCATCGTTCGAGGCTGACATGAAGCGCTTTGCTCCATGGGCCGTCGCGCTCGGCCTGCTGGGCGGAGGGGCGGCGTTCGCGCAGGTCTACATGCCCTGGCTCGGCCCTAACCGGGAGAACGTGTCCAGCACGGTGATCCACTGCGCGACCGGCGAGGGCCGTAATGTGGTGCCCTGCGGCGGTCTCCTTTCGCCGCTGCAGGTGATGAGCGCGCCTTTCACCCGGAAGGTGCGCAACTCCTTCATGATGCCGGTGACGACGGCGCCGCAGCAATTCGTCTACACGCAGCCCGCTGGGGCGACGACCTACCGCGGCTTCAATCCTTGCGCAGGCGCTGACGTCCGGATCATGACCGTCTCCGCCCTGGAGCCGCTCAGGACCGAACCAACCGGCTACCCGGGCGTCGATCGCGTGACCTCGAAGACCGAGGTCATCGATCGCTTCTCAGGCATCCGGATGACCCGCGGCCCTGAGACCCTCGGCAGCGCCGCGAACCCCACGAGCGGCTCACAGCGCATCGTCTCGACCATGCTTGTTGCGATCCCGGGCTACCCCGCGGACCTCTCCAGCATGACCTGCGAGTACGAGATCATGTACGGGAATGGCGGCTGATGCGCGCCCTTCTACGCATCGCGCTCGCTCTCGCTTTCTCGACCGCACCGGCGCTCGCTCGGCCGCCCGGCACGGCGCTGCCCGGCCTTCGTGGAGAGCAAGGTCCTCCCGGGCCGAAAGGAGAACCCGGTGAGAGAGGAATTCCTGGAGAGGCTGGACCGCCTGGACAGAATGGCGAGCGCGGTCCCGCGGGGCCCGCTGGACCACAGGGTGTCCCTGGATCTCAGGGTGTGCCTGGTCCGGCCGGGGCCACAGGCGGGAAGGGCGACACTGGCCCCGCTGGACCGACCGGGGCCACCGGCGCCCAAGGCCCCGCCGGCCCGATGGGAAACAGCGGCGCGACCGGCGCCGTGGGGCCGCAAGGCCCGCAAGGGCTGAACGGCCCCACGGGAGCCACAGGTGCGCAGGGAGCGACCGGCGCCGCCGGCGCGCCTCGCCGTGTCGAGCGCTACACCCAACCTGCCAACACTTCCGGCGTCGCCACCTTCACGTGGCCCACCTGCAGCACGGCGCCGGATGTCGATGTGATCCCGGGGTGGCTCACCATCAGCGGCGTGCAGCAGATGGTCACCGGCGGCGTCACCTCGCAGACCCTCTCGGGCGCGACCGTCGCAGTGAAGGTTTCGCAGGGTACGCTCGCCCTCTCGGGCACACCCTTCCGGCAGGCCGATAGCGGCACGGCTTCGACCGTCCGAGTGATCTGCAACTGATGAGCGCTACCTTCGCGACCATCCAGGCGCTGCTGGCCTCGCCGACGGTGACGGCGATCGTCGAGGATCGTATCGGGCCGATCTCCGGCGGCACGAAGTGGCCGGACATCATCGTCTATCAGGTCACCGACGAGAGCTATGAGGGAGTGTCCCGCACCACCGACCTCTCGCAGGCCCGGGTGACGATCGAGATGCGGGCGCGCTCGGCCACGCAGGTCGAGAACCTCGCCGTCGCGGTGAAGGAAGCGCTGCGCAACCGGCGTGGCATTTTCGCCGGCAAGAGTTGCGTGTTCCTGAAGGGCGTCTCCGACGTCGGCGACACCAACGACGACATGTCGATCTTCAGGAGAATGAGCGATTATTACGTGACGTACTCCTGATGGGTTCGTTCAATCAGTTTGCCAGTCTGCTGCGCGAGATCGCCCGGCACCCGACCCAAGCCGAGCAGAAGCAGGCTCGGCACGCTGGCCTAGGGCCTTTCGTCGAGGCAGCTCGCTCGCACCTCGCTGCGAATGGCTCGAACAAGAGCGGTCAGCTCAGTGGGGCGCTCGGTATCGCCGAGAAGACCAAGGACACAAGTGCCGCCGGTCCGATCAAGGGCAAGAAACACTGGAGCGTCGGCGTTCTCGTCGAACTCGGCACCGCGCCGCATTATCAGCCGAACCGCAACGGCGGGCAGTGGCACCCCGGTGCCCGGCCATCCCCCTTCATGCGGCCGGCCTACGAAGAGACCAAGGATGAGATCGTCGAGGAGGCCGCCCGGTCCCTCGCGCAATCGATCTTCGGCCGGTCTCGCTGACCCATTCCGCACCGGCGTGCGCGGCGCCGCGGTGACGATCCAGCCTCCCGCGCATCCCACATCAGGAGAGAGACATGCCGGACAAGGTCCACATCGGCGCGGGCACAATCGTGCTCTACAAGGCCGTAGGCGCGTCGGGTACCGGGACTGAGCTGAACGAGGTCGAGACCTTCGGCAACCTGTCGCAGCGGCGTAACGAGGTGACCGCCACCCCGCTGAAGTCCGATACGGTCCGCTACATCGGCGGCCTGAAGGACGGGCAGACGATGGACATCACCTGCTTCTTCCTCGGCGACGATACGAGCCAGACCGGGCTCAAGGCGCTCTACGACAGCAACTCGACGGTCGAGATCATCGTGCAGCCCCCGGCCGGCACCGGATCGCAGTTCCGGTTCAACTACACCCTGCTCGGCCACGACATCATGCACGGCACCGGCGGCGACCCGGCCAAGCGCATGTTCACCGGCCGCCTGTCGTCCGACGTGATCACCGAGGCGAACGCCCGCACCTGACGGTGACCCATGTCCGACCCGACAAACAAGGTTCCGTTCCCGTACCTCGGGGACGCGAATAACCCGGTCGTCCTGCGCTACCGCACGGCCGACCTGATCATGCTGGAGCAGAAGTACGGTCAGCAGTTCACGACCGAGATCACGAACCGCCTGATCGGAAATTCCTCCGAGTGCATGGTCTTCTGCCTGCGCTCGGGGCTGAAGCAGGCGGACGGTCGGAAACCGCTCAACAAGGGCGTCGACTACGACGATCTCCCCTTCGGCGTGCAGGACGTCACCCAGGAGATCATCGACGCCATCGCCCTCGCGATCACCGGCCGCTCCTACGCGCAGTTGGTCGAGGACCGCCGCGAGGCGGCTGACCGCGATCCCGATCCGGACCCTCTGCCGGACCTGGAGATGGCGGGCTCATCGATCGAGCCGTCCAGGTCGGATACGCCTGCGGTCTCCTGACCGACGAGATCCTCGGCATGACCCCCGCCGAGGTCTACGCCGTGGCCCAGGCCCGGTCCGACTATCGAACCCGCGAGCTGCAACGGCTCGCATGGATGACGGCTCGCCTCACCGGGTTCTCGCAGGTCCCCGACTTTGAGAAGTGCTTCCCCGAGAAGCCCAAGCCCGCCACCACCGCCGACCTCATGGCCTTCTTCTCCGGCTTCGACGGCGTGAAGATCGTCAAACACTGAGATCCTGATGGTTGCCCAGGTCGCCAGCATCGAAGCCACTCTGCGCCTGATCGGCGTGGAGCGCTTCCAGTCGGATCTGCGGGGTGCCGCCTCGCAGTCCGAGCAGGCGGGTTCGCGCGTCTCGCGCTCGATGGACGAGATCGGCCAGTCCTCGAACCGGGCGGCCACCTCGCTCTCAGCGCTGAGCCGGTCGAACTCGGCCATCAACTCGGTCGCCTTCTCGGCTCTGCGGGCGGAGGCCAGCGTCAAGGCGCTGTCGTCCGCCTTCACCCTGCTCGGCACCGCGGTCGGCGGCCTCGCCGGCGGCGTCGCGGCCAATGCGCTGAAGAACTACGCCGACACCTACACGAACATCCAGAACCGGCTGCGCGCCACCATCCCCGACGCCCAAGCGCGATTGCAGGTCGACCAGCAGATCTTCGACACGGCGCAGAAGACCCGCACCTCCTACGAGGCGACGGCGAACCTCTTCAGCCGCCTGACGCTGTCCTCGACCCAGCTCGGTGCCAGCCAGACGCAGATCCTGCGGGTCGTCGAGACCACACAGAAGGCGCTCGTCTCCGGCGGCGCGACCGTCCAGGAAGCGGCCTCGATCGCGACCCAGCTCACCCAGGCGCTCGGCTCCGGCCGGCTGCAGGGTGACGAGCTGCGCTCCATCGCCGAGAACAGCCCGGTCCTGATCCAGGCCATCGCGCGCGAGTTCGGTGTCGCCGTCGGCGCGCTGAATGATCTGAGCTCCCAGGGCGAGCTGACAGCCGATCGCGTGTTCAAGGCGATCCTGAACGCGGGCAAGGAGGTCGACGAGGTCTTCGCCCGGACGACGCCGACGATCGCCGCCGGCATCCAGCAGATCGACAACGCCCTCACGCACTACCTCGGGAACCTGGACAAGAGCATCGGCGCCACGAAGGCGCTGACCCAGGGCCTGGGGTTCGTCGCGAACAACATGAACTCGATCGGCGACAGCGTGCTGCTTGCCGTCGCGGCGCTGTCCGGGCCGATCGCCTCTCGCTTCCTGGCCTCTGGGATCCAGCGCGCCGTCTCGCCGATCCGAGCCGTGAGCGCCGAGCGCCAGGCCGATCTCCTGGCCGCGCAGCAGGCGCAGCGCCAGGCCAGGTTCGAGCGCCAAGCCGCCTTCAACCGCTACTTCAAGGCGCAAGAGAAGGTCGCGGAGGCCCGAGCCGCGCCGGCGCTCGCGCTCGCCGAGCCCGACACAATCAAGGCTCTGGAAGCCGCCGAGAAGGATCTCGTCGGCTCTCGCGCAGCCCTGGCTGGTGCCACCGACAAGGTCAGTGCTGCCGAGAAGCGTCGGGCCGAAGCTGCTGCTGCCGCAGTTACGGCATCCAAGGCTACCATCAACGCCGAGGCCGCTGCCGAGGCCGCCCTCGCGAAGCGAAATGCGGCTGTCGAGAGCCGTACCGCCGATTGGCTGTCCGCTGCTCTGCGGGCGGAGATGGCGACCGGCGCGCTGACCAAGAAGCAGGAGCAGGCTTATCAGGCAGCTATCGGCCGGCGCGGTCTGCTGCAGCCCCAAGCCGCCGCGGCGCAGCAGCGTGTCGAGGACATTCAAGCGCAGATCGCCGGTCTCCCGCAGCGGCCGGCTGCGGCTTCGACGTCTCGCCGGAAACAGGAGGCGCTCAACGCCTACAACGAAGCCCTTGCCGAGCAGGTGGCGGAGCGCGACCGTCTTGGGCAGCAGCTCAACGCCGCCGGCCGCGAGATCGAGGCGCGCGAGGACAAGCTCCGGCAGGTGAACAACGCCGCCCGGGAGAAGGCGCTCGCCTCGGCGGCTACCGCGGAGAGGAAGCTGGAGGCCGCCGAGGCGACCGTTCGAGCCGCGCAGGTGAACCTGCAGCAGCGTGAGCGCGACCGGATTGGCGCTCCTCCAGGCCAGGACGCACCGGCGCGCTCGGCCGCGCAGGTGATGAGCTTGATCGAGAAGGAGGTCGATGCTCAGATCGCCCTCGACAAGGCGCTGGCGACCCGCAACGTTCTGGCTGATGACTACCTGAAGAAGATCCAGGCCGCGGACCTCGCCGCCGGCTCCCTGACCGCGACCGAGTACAAGGCGCTGTCGGCTGCCCGGCAGGCCAGGACTGCGCTCACCCCTCAGTACGACGAGGCTGTTCGGCGCGTCGCTGCGCTCCAGCAGGACCGCGACGCGATCGATGCGGTGATCGGAACCAAGGCCCGTGCCTCGCTCGCCAAGGATGCCCAGACCCAGGCGCTTCGCGAGAGCCTCAACGCCGACCTGAAGGCGGCCGTCGCGGATCGCGACCGCATCGCAGGCCAGCTCGCAACCGAGCTGACCACGATCAACGCCAGCGAGGAGACCCTGCGCCAGACGGGTGCGGCAGCGCGCGAGAAGGCAGCGCAGGCGGCGATCGAAGCCGATAAGAAGCTGGCTGCTGCCCAGGCGGAGGCAGTCGCGCAGCAGCAGGTGCTTCAGAAGCGCCGCGCCGAGACGAACGCGAGCCTGGTCCTGTCCGAGCAGGAGAAGGTGAAGCGCCTCGCCGCCGTCGACCAGGAGATCTCCGCCCTCACGGCTCGCCAGCGTGATTTCGCCACGGCCCGCGCATTCTCCGAGCGCGGCGTCGCCGCCACGCGGCGCGCGGTCGAGAACTCTGCCGCCGGCAATCAGGCCGCTGCCGAAGCCGACGCCGTCCTAGCTGCTCGGTCGCTGGAGCAGGCTCGGGCCTCTGTCACGCAGACCGCGGAGGCAGTCGACAACGCCGAGCGGCGTGCCGGCAGGCTGCAGGTGGCGCTCGGCAGCGCGGCGAACGTGGGCCGCGCGGCGTTCGGCGGCCTGATCAACCTGCTCGGCGGTCCCCTCGGGGCAGCCATCACCGCGGCATCGGTCGGCTTCATCGGCTATGAGCTATACCAGGCCCGCGCCGCCGCGGCTGCGGAGAAGCATGCTGATGCTCTCGGCAAGGTCATCGACCGCACCAGAGAGCTGAACACCCTTACCAAGCGCGGCGAGGGTCGCTCCCCGGTCGAGCAACAGCAGGACAACCGGCTCCAGGTGGAGGCCCTGCGTGGCGTCGTCGACCAGCGCAGCAAGGCACTGGATGCCTTCGGCTCGGCCGCCAGCGACGCGATGCGCCGGGCCGGCTATGGGGTCGAGGGCGGCAGCACCACAGAGAACGATCTCGACCGCGCCGCTGCCCGCCTGGGGATCAATCTCGCAGAGGCGGCCCGAAACGCGCGCCAGCTCGACCCGGCCTCGGAAGGTGCGGCCAAGGCCACGCGGCAGCTCGCCGACGTGATGCTCGAAGCCGCGAAGGCGGATCCTCGCTATGCCGAGCGCGCTATCGAGGTCGCGCGGTTCGCCGCGGCTCAGGAGGAGGCTGCCAAGAAGGTCCGGGCGAATGCCGATGCCCTGGCGGCGCAGCGCGATCTGGAAAGCCGGCTGCGCAGCCGCAAGGCCGTCTACGACGCCGACGAGGGCGGCCCGCTCTCGCGAGGCGACTTCGTGGACCCCGAGCGCGCCAAACGTCAGCTCGACGAGATCAAGACCTACGCCCAGAGCGTCGGCGACAGCCTGATGAAGATCGGGGAGGGGAGCTACAACTTCCCCGAGTTGCAGGAGCTGCGCAACCAGCTCCAGGCCGCGGTGCAGGACATCGCCAACGTCCGGGCGAACGCTTCGACCATGCTCTCCGGCGTCTATGTACCATTAGAGCTTAAGGATGTCGTTGCTCAGTTCTCACATGGCAAAATGAGCGCAGAGGAATACGCTCAGGCTCTGCTCGAACTACGCGAGAAGATGCCTAATTTCAGGCCGATGATTGATAGCTTAATCGAAGCAAACCAAAAGGCGCTCACGGCATCGGCGACGATCGCCGATGTAGGCGCGCAGGTCGACGCTCTCGACGGAAAATCCGCCACCATCAACATCACGGTCAAGACGACCAGCATCGGCACGATCAAGGCGGCCGATGCGAAAGAGATCGAGGACCAGGCTGCGGCCGGCGACAAAGCCCTGACCGAGCTGCAGGCCAAGACCCAGAACCTCCGTCTCCAGGCTGCCGGCAAGACCGCCCTGGCCTCCGCCATGGAGGCGAAGCAGTCCAACCCCGGCCTCGACATCGCCAAGGCCACCCGCGAATTCGAGCAGCAGGAGAAGCTGCAGGAGCAGATCTCGGCGAATAACAAAAAGGGACGCAAAGGCGGAAAACCGAAGAAGACAGACGCCGAAAAAACTGAGGATAAGATCACCGATCTGGACCAGCAGGCTCAGATCGCGATGCTCTCGGACTTCGATCGCAAGACCGTTCAGTTCGCCCAGAGTGCGAAGGTCGCCAAGGACAACATCCAGGCGTTCATCGACGCTGCAAAATCGGGGGACCTGTCCGGCGTACCCCCGGTGATGCAGCAGATCTATGAGAAGATGAAGGTGTTGGAGGGTAGCAAGCTCGCCCGCACCACGCTCGACGAGATCTTCCCGGCGCGCAAGCTCGCGCAGGATCTTGAAGCGGTGCGCGCCGCGGCCGAGAAGAGCCCGGAGATCGCCAACAACCTCGAACTGATCCAGGCGAAGATCCGAGAAAAGGCCGCACCCGAGTGGGCGAGCGGCGCGACGTCGGCGGTCACCGATCTTGTGAAGAGCGTCGCCAACGGCACCGCCACGATGGCGGACGCCCTGGCGACCTTCAAAAAGAAGGTCATTGATCTCGCGCTCGATGCCGCCTTCAAGCCGCTACAGACCGCGCTGACGAACATCTTCACCAAGCTCGGAGAGGGCGGCTTCAACATCAGCTCGCTGTTCTCGGGTGGCCTGTCGGGCGGATCGAACTTCGCCGGTCAGGCGCCTGATGCGATCGGTCCGTTCCTGCCAGCCTCCATGCACCACGAGGGTGGCATCGTCGGCGTTCATGGGGTGGCCCGCCGCAGGCTGCCGGTCTCGGTCATCCGCTCGGCGCCGCGCTTCCATTCCGGCCTCACGGGCAGGGAATTCCCCGCGGTACTGGAGGCCGGTGAGCGCGTGCTGACCGAGCGCATGAGCAGAAGCGCAACCAGGACCATCGCCGGGCTCACCGCTGCCACGGCTGGTGTTGTGGGTGGTGGTAAGCCCGAACTGCACATCCACGCTGGCGATCGGACCGAGGTGACCCAAACCAACGGCCCACAGGGCGTCCGCACCGACGTCATGATCGACAAGAAGGTGGCGGCCGTCCTGATGGGCGGCCCCTCGACCCGGACCGCTCTGAAACAGATCAGCGGCGCTCGGCTGGTGGGGAAGTAGCGTGGCGATCACCTGGCCGGCGAACCTCCCCTACGAGGGGCTGCGAGACAACTATGGGATCCCGAACTTCGGGCTCCCGCTCGCCAGGAGCGAGATGCAGTCGGGCAAGGTCCGGCAGCGGCCGCAGTTCACGCTGCGGATCACCGCGATGGACATGGCGATCTTCTTCACGCCGGAGCAGCTCGCGATCTGGCAATCCTTCCTCGTCGACACGCTGGGGGAGGGGGCCGCCGAGTTCACGATGCCGGTCTGGATCGCCACCACTCGCACGCACCAACCGCGGACGGTCCAGATCAAGGACGGCGCCAACGGCGTGAGCGAGAAGCCCTTCGCCGACACCAAGACACTCGTGTCGTTCACCCTCAACGTGCGCAATCTCTGATGCCGATCACGGCCACACGTGCCTGGGAAGAGGCTGCGGCGACCGTCGATGTGACCGAGCGCATGCTCGTCACCCTGGAGTTCGTCCACAGCGTCTTCGTCGAGAACGGCGCGCCGGCGCCGATCCGGGCTGTGATGAACACGGAGGACATGCAGTTCCGGCTCGATGGCAACGCGCCGCTGAACGCCGGCGAGATGGTGACGTTCAAGGCTATCCCCTTCGGCATCGAGTACCCGAGCATCGGGCAGCTCGGCGCCGAGGCGGGGATCTGGATCGACAACGTGAACCGGGAAGTTGGCCGCTACCTGCAGCCAGCCACCGCGCTGAACGAGAGCGTCAGGGTGATCTTCCGGGGCTACCTGAAGAGCGATCCCGACACGGTCGGGCACGGGCCCTACCAGCTCCTGCTGCGCAACGTGAAGCGCAAGGCGTCCCGGCTCGAAGGCACGCTGACGATCGCCGATCCGACGAGGCTCAGGGTGCTCCGCGAGATCTACGACCAAGCCAGGTTCCCGGCGCTGATGGTGGCGGCCGGGGCGTAGGAGGCAGCATGAACCGTCGATCCATCCTGAAGCTACTGGGGCTCGCCCCGGTGGCCGCTCCTGTCTTAGCTGCGATCCAGGCAATCCCGACGCGCACTTTGCGGGTTGTGGAGATCATCACCCCGCATGCTCAGATCGGCCCTCGTGCCTATGGCATGACGACGACTATCGACGACCAGACCGCCCGGCTCACAGTTTTCGTCGACGATACGATCCGGGGCGGCCAAGCGCAGCTCTCCAGGTCGATCGAGAAGCTCTCGATGATGGCGCAGGAAGACATTCGGCACTGCGGGTAGTTTCGCATGACCGATCGCCTTGCCTTCCTCGAAGGGCTCATCGGCAAGAGCTACCGGCTCGGTGCCGCCGGGCCGGACGAGTTCGACTGCTACGGCCTCGCCCAGCACATCCAGCGCAACCTCTACGCCGTCCAGATGCCGGACCTGCCCTTCGTGGCGGCGACGACCCGGTCCCAGGCGGAGGCCATGCTGAACCACGCCGAGCGTCAGAACTGGACCGAAGTCTCTGACGCCGAAGCCCAGGACGGCGACATCGTCCTGATGGGCAACGTGCTCGCCCGGGACTTCCACCTCGGCACCTTCGTCGTCCCGGTCACCGCCGGCGTGGTGATCCACGTCGACCAGGGCCGGGGCGTGGTCGCCGATGACCTGCCGGCGCTCCGGGCGATCGGCTTCACCTACACGCGGCTGTTCCGGCGCATTCCGGCTACGAGCACCGCCCCACGTAATTCACGTCGTACACGTCGCCCAGCAGAGCGGCGTTCCTCTTTGTCGCGATCCGCGACGTGATCACGTAGCCGGACCGGCACAGGCCATTGTCCCGCAGCCATCCTTCCATCTGAGTGATCCTGGCCCTCTCCCCCTCGGGGGTATCAAGAGCTTGGCCCGCGCCGGCCTCACCCCGGTATCGAAAATTCTGCTCTCCAGTGACCTCGAAAGAGCTGTTGTAAAGCCGGTCTTGGCAGCCCGCGAGCGCCACGATCCCAAGCGCCAGCACCATCCCCCGCATCGCACCCCTCCGGTCTTTGCCGTCCCATACCATGCAGATCGCCGTTCGGCATAACCTCCAGCTCTTGGATGCGGAGGACACCTCGTCTTGCGACGAGCCGGCCATCGTGCTGCCCGTGCGCGAGGCGTCGGCCGTCATGGGCGAGACGGTCGATGCCTATCTCGCGCGCGTCGCGTGGCGGTTTGATCTGCCGACCGTCTGCCGGATCAATGGCGAATTCTACGGCCGGGCCGAGTGGGCGACGCGGCACCTCGCGCTGAACGACAACATCGAGTTCGTCTCGCGCCCGATGGGCGGTGGCGGAAGCGGGAGTTCGACCGCGAAGAGCATCGTCAGCATCGTGTCGCTGATCGCTCTAACGGCCCTGGCGCCATATGCGGTAGCTGCCCTTGGTATCCCTGCTCTGGGTACTGCCGCAGGCTCGTTGACCATCCTCGGCAAGATCGCCTCCGCGGTGATCGTCGGCGCCGGCGCGCTCGCGATCTCACACTTCCTGATGCCCAAGGCAGGCGGCAAGACGAACGCGAGGGACGAGCTGCACTCCTTTGGCTTCGGCGGCTCCCAAGCCCGGCCGATGCAGCCCATCCCGGTCCTCAACGGCCGGATGAAGTTCGCTCCCGACTATGGCGCGCCGACCTACAGCGAGTTCAACGGCGATGCGATGACCGACTACGCGCTCTACGCGCTGACATGCGGTCGGATGCGCCTGGAGCAGATCCTGATCGGCGACACTCCGATCTGGGATGACCAGAACGGGTTCGCTCCCGAGTGGTCTGGCATCGAGATGCAGTTCGTCGAGCCGGGAGAGCAGGTCACCCTCTACCCGGTCAACGTGGTCACGGCCGACGAGCTGAACGGCGTCCAGCTCAGTCAGGATTTTACGCCCGGGTACATCGTCAACGCCGCCGGCACCTCCGCCAAGGAGCTGCTGCTCGACTTCGTATGGTCGGGCGGTGCCTACGTGACCTACAAGGATCGGACACTCGCAGCGAATACGGACATCGCGGTCGAGGCCAGGACGGTCAACGCCGCTGGCGCTGCGACCGGCCCGTGGATCCAGATCTTCAGGAACGTCTACAGCCAGAACAAGCAGTCGCAGATCCGCGTCACGGAGCACGTGACGGTAGCGCCAGGTCGCTATGAGGTACGGGCCCGCCGGCAGAACCCGTCCGTAGAAGACAGCGGGATCGCGAAGATCTCCGGCACCGACGAGGTCACGTGGACCGCGCTACGCGCCCACATCGACGGGCCCAACACCTTCCCGCGTGTGACGATGCTCGCGCTCAAGGGTGTGGCATCGCAGAAGCTATCGGGCGTGTCCGGCGGCGGTGTGAAGGTGATCGGCACTCGGATCCTTCCGGTTTGGCGCGACGGGCAGTTCGTGGAGGAGCCGACCCGCAGCATCGCCTGGGCCGCACTCGACTGGTGGAGGAACGGCGATTACGCGGCAGGTCTCAGCCTGTCGAACGTCGATTTCGCCGCTTTCCTCGCCTACGACCGGCTCTGGGGCGATCTCGGCCACACCTTCGACTACCGCTTCACCGAGGTGCAGAACCTCGACGACGTGCTGGAGACGGTGCTGCGTGCCGGCCGGGCCATCCCGAGCCCCGTCGGCGACAAGCTGACGATCACCCGCGACCAGCCGCGCGGTCTCCCGCGCATGCTCTTCACGGACAACGACATCGTCCGGGACAGCTTGGAGATCGACTACGCTCTTTCCGATGAGAGCTGGGCCGACGGCATGGTCGGCGAATATGTCGACGAGACCACCTGGAGGCTCGCCGAGGTCTCGTCGGCGCCGGATGGCGTCACGCTGCTGAAGCCGGCCCGGGTGCAACTCGATGGCATCGTGCAGCGGACACAGGCCGCTGGCGCAATCCGCCAGATGGCCGCTGAGAGCCAATATCGCCGCATCACGGTATCCTGGATCGCCCGTATGGAGGGGCGCCTCCTCAAGCGTGGCGACCTCGTCAAGATCACTACCGAGGAGCCGGAGAGCTGGGGCTCCAGTCATGAGGTCGTGGCCTCCGCGAACAACGGCTTCAGCCTCACCCTCGACCCTGCGCCGGATTGGACGACGTCGGGCACGCACTGGATCGAGATCCGGCAGCGGGATGGCCGCCCGTTTGGGCCCGTTCGGGTCACGCGCGGCGCGACCGACGCGGACCTGACCATCAACGGGTCGGACGCAGCAAGCATCGCCGCCGCGGCGAGCGCGCAGTACGGCTATCCAGTCTCGCTCGCCGATGCCGTAGCCCGGTCCGACAGCGAGGAGCCCCCGTGGGTGGCGTTCTCGCCTGGCGAGCCGCGCTCATTCCCCGTCCTGATCACCAGCGGTGATCCCGACCAGGACGGAGAGCACATCCACCTCTCGGGTGTGCTTGACGCGCCTGAGGTCTACCAGACCACCGAAACCGGCGTGCCCCCGCTGCTGCAGGTGCCCGACCTGTACTCTGGCGCGATGCCGGTCATCACCTTCCTGACGGCCAGCATCTCGCAGCGCCAGGCCACCCTGGTGCTCACCGCGGGCTGGCTGCCGGCCAAGAACGCGGCAACCTACGACGTGGCCGTCTCCTACGACGGCGGTGCTACCTGGGCTGCGGGCCCGCCTACCGATCGCACCACATACGAGGCGGTGGTCGGCGCCTCAGACACCATGAAGTTCCGGGTGCGAGGCGTGACCCCAGGCGGAGTGCCGGGCGGTTGGTCCGTCACTGACGTCATTGCGCCCGAGCTGCAGATCCAGGGCGATCTCTTCGCTGATCTCAGCATCCAGATCGAAAAACTCAGCGCCGAGACGCAGCGGGAGATCCGGTCCATCGCCGATCTCGGCCGCGGGACGCTCGCCTACGGTGCGGATCAGACCCAGACCGCGCTCCGCACCGCCGATGACACGATCCGCGGTGCGATCCGGCAGCTCACCGAGGCCGTCGACCGGCTGGCGAACGAGGCTGCGACCACCAACCTCGGCGCCTACGAACAGCGCGAGCTGATCAAGGTCGGCGCCTCGGCCAACTTTGCCGCCATCGAGCGCGAGGAGGTGGCGCGCGTCTCCCAGAACGAGGCGCTGGCATCGATCCAGACCACGCTGGCCGCGCGCCTGACGCTCGCCGAGGGCGACATCGTCGGTAACGCCACCGCGATCCAGGGCATCAGCACGAGGGTCACGAACGCCGAGGGCGTGCTGACCGCCCAGAGCCAGCAGATCACGACGCTGGGCTCTCGGATCGACGCGACCGACCTGCAACTCTCCGGCGTCGCTACCGCGCAGCAGAGCCTCACCACCCGCGTGAGCCTCACCGAGGGCAACATCTCGACGCTGTCGCAGGATCTCACCGCCCTGCGCAGCACCGTGACAGCACAGGGAGGCCAGATCGCCGGACAGGCCACCGCGCTCGATAGCCTCACGACCGAGGTCAATCAGAACAGCTCGGACATCGCAGCGCAGGCGCAACGCACCACGGCGCTGGAGAGCACGGTATCGACCCAGGGCGGTCAGATCACCGGCAACAGTCAGGCGCTCCAGCAGCTCACGACACGAACCGAGACCGTGGAGGGCGGGCTGCGCTCGCAGTCCGAGCAGCTGACGAACCTGTCCAGCGCCGTGACCGGCCAGGGCGGGCAGATCGGCGCGAACGCTCAGGCGGTCTCCCAGCTTCAGACGCGGGCGAGCAACATCGAGGGCCAGCAGTCCGCGCAGGCATCATCGCTCCAGGCCCTGAGCACCACGGTCGGCAGCCACACCGCGACCCTGACGACCTACGGCACGTCGATCAACGGCATCAGGCTGGAATACGGCATCGCGTTCGAGATCGATGGGCAGACCGGCGGCCTCGTGATGACCGGAGCCAAGCGGCTCGACGGCTCGGGCCTTGAGGTGCTGCTGAAGCTGTCCGGCGACCTGTTCGTGGACGGTATGATCACGAGCCGGATGGTTTCGACGACGTCTCTCATCACCACATCGGCCCAGATCGGCACGCTCACTGTCGACAGCATCAACGTCAGGGACGGTGCGATCAGCGGCCTGGTCTCGGCACAGTCGGGTGGGCAGCAGGCCAGCGTGACCATCAATGTCCGCACGGCTGGCGCCGTCCTTGTCATCGCCAATCGCACGGGCGATCTGAGCCAGCGGTTTACCCAAGTGGGGACGAATACTGGCGCTCTAAATGTATACAGGGACGGCAATCTAATCGGCGCCATCCCTGCGAATTTTACGATGGATTTTGACCCGAACCCCCAGATCAACGCATCATATTTTCGGCTCGGGCCCACCGCCTATCCAATTCTCGATGTCCCTGGCGTGGGGAGCCACACGTACATGGTCGTCGATGACAACAGTCGCGGGATCGGCGGCGTGTTTATCTGCGTCCAGGAGAGCAAATGATCCCGTTTTTGCCGCTGCCGATCGCATTCGTGCGTCACGATCCGGCAGGTCGGATCACGGAATGGGGTCGCATGGAGCCGGCACATATCGCGGCCGAGGCTGCGGAGCGGGGCGGCATTGTCTCCGGCGAGGGCCACCCCGACACCCATTATGTCGATCTGTCCGGACCGGGGCCGGTCCTGCGCACGCGCCGCAACCTCGTGGTGGCATTCGATACCCGCGAACCTGCTCCCGGCGCTCCCGCGCGTGTCGCCCTACCCCCGGGCACCGCCCTCACCGTCACGGGCCCGGTGACCGGATCCGCGACGGCCGGCGGCGCGGTCGATCTCGTCCTGATGGTGCCGGGCACCTACCGGGTCACCATGGAGGCGTGGCCGCGGCGCTCGGCTGTAGAGACGCTGACGGTGCCGGTGACGGCCGGGCCTGTGCCGGAGCCGCCCATCGGTGCGGTGGTGATCGGTCCTGGCTTGGAGGCGGTGCGAGCCCGAGCCAAGGAGATCGCCACCGACCACTACGCCAGGCTCGCCCTGATCTCCCGCCCCGCGGGGCTACAGGCCGCCGACCTGCTCAAGGCGCAAGAGGCGGCCCGGGTGACTGCCGGCGGCGAGAGCGAGTGGATCGCGATCGAGGCGGCGGAGCGCGGCATCGAGCCGGGCGCTCTCGCCGGCATGATCACGGCCGAGAGTGCCAAGACCGTCGCGCGCGAGATTGAGCGCGTGCGCGTCACCCAGACCATCGCTCGCGCCGCCACCGAGAGCGGGGTTGTCGCCGCTCTCCGGACCGCCTGCCTTGAATTCAACCTTCCGCCCGGGGCCTGAGGCCCTGATCCACCGCCGTCGAGACCCCGTCTCCGGAGAGTGACCCCCCGACATGGCTGATCCTGTTCCCTCCGTCTCCATCGGGACGGGGCTCAATGTCGTGACCGCTACCGCCCCGGTGCTCACCGCGGCGGAGAACGACCTGTTCTGCGCTCGTGGCCAGGCCATTCCGATCGCGAGCCGGGACAGCCCGACACAGATCACGCTCAAGCAGCCGTGGCCGCTCGCTTCGCTGGTTGGGGAGCCGGCGTTCAACATCTTGTCGCTGGGCGAGTACTGGCGCTCGGCGATCAGCATCAACAAGCGGTTCGCCGACCTTCTCGCCAAGTGGGAGGTTGTTTCTCCGTTCAGGTTCGATGCATCTGGGACATTGGCCGAGCGCGACAACTATAACAATCAGCCGAGAGGCTTCGTATATGTTGCTGTTGATCCGCTTCCAATTCGGATCTTCATCAAATTGGCGAACACGAACTCGGCCTTCGATTGGTCCGCGGCCATCTACATCGGGAGCGGCGGCCAGGTCGAATTTCAGGAGGCGCTGGACCAAGAGCGGCAGCAGCGCATCCAGGCCGATGCCGCCCTCGGCCAGCGGATCGACACGCTCGCAGCTGGAGCCGACCCGAACGTCCGCTCGGACCTCAACGCCGAAATCGCCCGCTCGACCGGGAAGGATGCCCAGCACGACAGCCAGATCGCCGGCCTGCGCACGGACCTCACCGCCGAGACCAGCGGGCGCATGTCGGCCGACACGGCTCTGGGTGGCCGGATCGACAACGAGACGTCGGCGCGGATCGGCGCCGACAACGCGCTCGGCGGCCGGGTCGACACGGAGATCAACGCCCGGCTCGCCGCTGACGCCAACCTCGGCACACGGATCACGGCCGAGGAGAGCCGCGCCACGACAGCGGAGGCTGCCGAGGCGAGCGCCCGTCGGGCAGCAGACGATGTCCACGACGCGCGCCTGGGCACGATCGACACTGAGCGGGCCACGACGTTCAATCTGGCGTCACTGCGGCTGCTCGGCCCGGCGCTCGCCGATGGCGACGATGCGCCCTATGCTGGCGCGATCGTCTCGACGCTGGGGCGGCTGTTCCTCGGGGCGCTGCGCGACGGCACGATCGAGATCCCGCGGTTGTTCAGCGCTAATCCGGCGCAGCTCGGCGGCCTCGTCCTGCGGCGGTCACCTGCGGACGGCGACGATGATCCCTATGTGGAGGCGCTGGTCACCACTCTGGGCCGTGCGGTGCTGGGGGTTCTGGCGGACGGCGCCGTTGAGATCCCGCGCCTGAGCAGTTCGGGCATCCGCCTCACCGGATCCCGGCCCGTAGACGGCGACGATAACCCCTACGTTGAGGCGTTCACCTCCTCGCTCGGCCGGGTGCTGCTCGGGTTTCTGGCGGACGGCGCCGTTGAGATCCCGCGCCTCTTCAGCCGCGGCCAGGCCAGCCTCGGCGGGCTCACGCTGACGGGGCTCGCACCGGAGGCAGGCGACGACCTCCCCTACGTCGACGCAATCGTCTCGACGCTCGGTCGGCTGTTCCTCGGCATCACATCGCAGGGCGTTGAAATCCCGTGCCTGGAGCAGCCGGCCGTCGCCGCGCCGGATGGCGACGCGCCGTCGTTCGAGTGGGCGATCCGGCGCGGCAGCCGCGTCGCTCTGGGACTGGAGCGGGACGGGCTCTACCTCCGCCTCTCGGCGCGCGGCGCGCGGGATGTAGGCGCGCGTCTCACCCCGGATCCCGCGTTGTTTCGCGGCGACCATCGCCCGTTCAACCTGCGCTACGGTCCGGCCGGCACGCTGATCGGCACCCGCCAGGATGCCGATCGCACCGTCTACGACATCCGCCAGATCGAGGGCGGCCTCTACGACACCGCCGTGGTGTCCGACAGCCGCCCGCTGCCGATCCGGGCCTATTTCGGCCAGAGCCAGGCGGGTGGCGGCGGCGGGGATCTCGCCGTCATCACCGGCGCGGCCTATCCGCGCCACGTCCTCGCACCGGCCGTCTACGGCAAGGCATTCGGCGGGGCGGTCGCCAACGGCTACTTGATCAACGACCTCGTGCCGCTCTTCGACGGCCAGGGCGGGCAGCAGTTCATCAACACACTGTTCGGCCTGTACCTGGAACGACAGAACCGGGATGCCGGACCGGCCGGGCCCGGCGTGATTGCGCCCACGTCGACCTTCGGCGGCCAGCCGCTCAGCGCCTTCGCCAAGGGGCAGACCCCCTACACCAACCTGATGGCGATCCTCACGGCGTGCCCGCCCCTGGCGGCCCGCTACGGCCGGCGTTCCTACACCGATGCCATCGTGATCGTGCATGGCGAGGCCGGCCCCTACGGGCGGTCCACCTACGCGACGCCGCTCGGGACGCTGATCGACAACCTGCGCGCCGACGTCCAGATCATCAACGCGGCGGTCGGGTTCAACGTCCCGCCGCAGATCTTCCTGACCCAGCAGAACCAGTTCGACAGCAACAACGTGCCCACGAATACGGGCGTGAAGTTGGCACAGTTGGATGTTGCCAAGTCTCGCCTCGGTCAGGGCGTGACGATGCTCGGCCCGATGTACCAGACCCAGGTGCAATCGGACGGCATCCACATGGACAATGCCGGCAAGGCGCTCCAGGCCGAGTTGCACGCGCACGTCGTCCGGCGCGTGCTCGATGATGGCGTTGTCGGCTGGAACCCGCTGTGGCCGGTGAGCCTGGCGAACCTGCCGCGCTCGGGCGCCGTCATCACCCTCGACCTCGTGCTGCCGCCCGGGCTGGCGTCGATCGCCCAGGACACCGATTGGGTACTGGCCCCGGCCGATGGAAAA